>JANXVA010000483.1 GCA_025351875.1 Myxococcales bacterium
GCGTGTTCGGGGATCACGCCAAGAAGCTTCGCATCAACGCGCCAAAATCGATGCTTGGCCACACCTGCTGGTCGGCGCCACTCGTCGAGACAGTGGCCGCGGTTCTCCAGATGAACGCAGGAAAGCTCCATCGTTCGATTAACATCGACGAGCTCGACCCCGAGGTGGATCTCGACGTGTGCCGCGAAGGCCACGTGGAGACCGACGTGCGGCACGTCCTCAAGAACTCCTTCGGCTTCGGGGGGATCGACTGCGTGAGCGTCCTCCGAAAGTGGGAGGGATGATCCATGGGTGACGCGCGCGTCATGTTCGTCTCGGGCGGCTCGCGGGGGATCGGCGCGGGCATCGTCGTGGCGGCCGCTCGTGCGGGCTTCGACGTGGCGTTCACCTACCGGTCCGCAGCCGAAGCGGCACGCGAGGTCGTGCGTAAGGCGGAGGAGGCCGCCCCGGGTCGTCTCGTTCGCGCTTATCAGCTCGACGTTCGCGATCCCAGCGCGGTCGAACGAGTCGGCGACGCGGTCCTCGACGACCTCGACCGCGTCGACGTCGTGGTCGCGAACGCCGCGGTCACCAAGGTCGGTCTCGCGTTCTCGACATCGAACGAGGACTGGCGTGAGGTGATCGACACGAACCTGAGCGGAGCATTCTGGATCACCCGGCAGTTCTTGCCGTCGATGCTCGCTCAACGCTGGGGGCGCGTGATCTACCTCTCGTCGGTCGCTGCCAATGGAATGAGCGGGGACGTCGCCTATTGCGCGAGCAAGGCGGGCCTGCTCGGGCTCGCCAAGGCGATGGCCAAGGAGTACGGGCGGAAGGGCATCACCAGCAACGCGATCATGCTGGGGCTCGTCGAGACGGACATGACGGCGGCGTCGATGAGCGACATGAATCGCTCGTTCTACACGCAGTACTGTCCGTCCGGTCGCGCCGGCCGCATCGACGAGGTGGGCGAAGCCATCCTCTACCTGGCGCGCGAGTCGGGCGGCTTCGTCAACGGGCAGGTCCTCGGACTGACCGGCGGACTGGACTGGTACCAATGACCACCGTCGGGATCGAGAAGATCGGCGTATGGCCGGGGACTCTCTCGGTGGACATCGGAGCGATCTGCCTCGCTCGCGGGATCGACGCGGACAACTTCGTGCGACGTCTGTACTGCGTCGAACGCACGCTCGTCGGCCCCTTCGAGGATGTGGTGACGATGGCGGTGAACGCCGCATCGCACGTGCTCGACGACGCCGACCGAAGCGCGATCAAGCTCCTCATCGTGGCGACAGAGTCCGCGGTCGATCAAGAGAAGCCGCTCTCGAGCTGGGTTCATCACTGGCTCGGGCTGCCCGCCGACTGCCGCAACCTCGAGGTGAAGCACGCGTGTTATGGCGCGACCGGCGCCATGCAGCTGGCGCTCGCCTGGCTCGCGGCGGCGGCTCCGCCGGGAGCCAAGGCGCTCGTCATCAACACCGATCACGCGCTGATCGGCCTCGAGGGCGTGCAGGAGCCCGTGCTCGGAGCGGGCGCGGCTGCCGTTCTCCTCTCGCGGGATCCGGCGTTTGCGTCGATCGAGGTCGGGAGGTCGGGCGTCTATGCCCATGAGGTGGCGGACATCTTCCGCCCGGCCCCCGGCATCGAGACGGGCGACGCGGAGGAGAGCTTGCTCTCGTACCTCGACGGCGCCGAGCACACGTGGGAGGCCTTCCAGTGCCTCGAGCCAACCGTCCGCTTCGGTGAAGACTTCTCTGCTCACGTCTATCACACGCCGTTTGGTGGGCTCGCCGAGCGCGCGCACCTCCGGCTCTGCAAGCGCGAGCTCGGGCTCGATCGTGCGTCGGCGCGCGCCCACTTCCTCGCCAAGGTCGAGCCCTCGCTCACCCACAACCGTCGGATGGGAGGCGTCTACGGCGCGGCGACGTTCGTCGCGATGCTCGGGCTCGTCGAGCACATGCCGGCACTGCGGGAAGGAGATCGCGTCTCGGTCTACGCGTATGGCTCAGGGTCGTGCGCGGAGCTCTATGCGATCCGTCTCGGCGCGCGCGCTCGGCAGGTCGCGGCGCGTGCGTCTCTCGGCGCGCTGCTCGACGAACGTCGCAGCGTCGACGTCGCCACGTACGAGCGTTGCGAGCGTGCGCTCCATGCATCTCTCTGTGCGAAGGACCACGAGGCGAGCGTCGATCTCGTGGCAGGGCACTGGGAGAGCCACTACGCGGGCAAGAAGCGGCTCGTGCTCCGGGGCGTGCGTGAGTGGCGCCGTGAATACGGGTGGAGCTGACGCATGCTGCGAGGTCGTTCCGACATCCTGGTGCTCGAGGTGCCGCCCCTCCTCACCACCATGTTCGCAGAGTCCATGACTGCGGCGCTGGACCACCTCTCGGAGGAGGTTCAGGTCGTCGTGCTGGCCGGGGCCGACCGCGACGTCTTCTCGCTTGGAATGGATCTCGAGTCCTTCGTTCGCGAGCGGGCGGATCCGGTGCCCGCGCTCCGCGCGATCGGGGGCGCGCTGACGGCCATCCACGGGTGCAGTCGCGCGACGCTAGGCGTGGCGCGCGGACGGGCCGTCGGTGGCGGCGTCGGTCTTCTCGCAGCATGCGACTGGGTCGTCGCCTCGGACGACGCGACGTTCGCGCTGCCCGAGATGCTCTGGGGCTTCGTCCCGGCGGCGATCTGGCCGGTCATCGTCGCGCGGATGGGGCCCGCTAGGGCACGTGCATGGGCCATGACCGCGTTCGCACGCGACGCCGCCGCGGCGAGCCGCGCCGGGCTCGTCGACGAGGTGGTTCCGCCCGGTGACGTCGAGCCTGCGGCGCGCCGCGCGGTCCGGCAGCTCGCCCGCCCCGATCGCGCAGCGATCGGCCTGCTCCGGAGCTGGTCGACCGAGTCGGCGCGCCTCCCGGTCGAGGAGGCCATCCTTCGCGGCGCAGAGCTCTCGGCAGTGCAGCTCGTCGACGAGCTGGTGCGCGCGCGTCTCCATGCGTACTTCGTCGAGGGGCGACCGGCGTGGAAGGAGAACCAATGACCGCGCTCGTTCGTCTCTCTCATGACGATGGCGTCGCCGTCGTCGAGCTCTGCGACGGAAGGCAGAACGCGCTTGGTGAGGCGATGGTGATGGAGCTCCGCGCGCGCCTGGAAGAGGCCCATCACGACGAGACGTGCAAGGTCATCGTCGTCTGCGGCGCGCTGGAGGTCTTCTGCTCGGGCGCACCGCGCGAGCTGCTGGCCCGCCTGACCACCGGCGACATCCTCCCTTCGGACATCGCGCTGGCCTCTGCCTTGCTCGACGTTCCGGTCCCCACCATCGCCGCCATGGAGGGGCATGCGACGGGCGGCGGCCTCGCTCTCGGACTGTGCGCGGACATCGTCCTGCTCGCACGCGAGAGCCGCTACGGGGCGACGTTCATGAACATGGGCTTCACGCCCGGGATGGGAATGACGCGCCTGCTCGAGCACGTTCTCTCCCCCGCGGTCGCTCACGAGCTGCTCTACACGGGAGAGCTCCGGCGCGGCGCGGACCTCGAGGGCCGTGGCGTCAACCACGTCCTTCCTCGCGCCGACGTTCGCGCGCGCGCGATCGACATCGCCCGCCGGATCGCCGAAAAGCCTCGATCGGCGCTCGAGCTGCTCAAGCACACGCTTGCAGCGCCGCGGCGGGCTGCCTTTGCCGCGTCGCGCCTGGATGAAGAGCGGATGCACACGCTCAGCTTCGCGGACCGTGCGACCCGCGCGCGGATCGAAGCCGAATACATCGAGGAGAGCTAGAAGGGGATGCTCGTCGACTACGAGGGAAGAGCCGTGCTCGTCACGGGCGGCACCAAGGGCATCGGCCTGGCCACGGCGCTCGCATTCGCGCGCCGAGGGGCGAGCGTCACGATCACGCACAAATGGGGCTCGGTCGAGGAGGAGACCGTGCGCGCGGGCTTCCTTGCGGCTGGCGCCGTGGCGCCCGCGATGGTGGAGGCCGACGCCACGAACGCAGAGGACGTGCACGCGGTCATCAGCCGGATCCACGAGACTCATGGCGCTCCTTTCGCCATCGTCTCGAACGTCGCAATGGCGCCCGCCATTCGGTCGCTCGACGACTACGTCCAGCGGAATCTCCACCGAACCATCGACGCCACCGCCTGGCCGCTGGTCGCCCACGTGCTCGCGACGCGTGACATCTGCGGGAAGCTCCCCCGCTATGTCGTCGGGGTCTCCTCAGCCGGGGCCGAGGCGTACCACACCAGCTACGATTTTGCCGCCGCGGGAAAGGCCGTGCTCGAGACGCTGGTGCGCTACCTCGCCCATCGCTTGACGCCGGAGGGGGTGCGCGTGAACGCGGTCCGCACGCGCTTCGTCGACACGGAGTCGATCCGGACCCTGATGGGCGCGGAGTTTCCGCCGTTCGTCGAAAAATACGCCCCCGACCTCCTCACCCCCGTGGGGGAGGTCGCGGAGGCGATCTTTGGCCTGTGCTCCGGGCTGATGGATGGAATGGCCGGGCAGATCCTCTCCGTCGATCGTGGAGCGTCCTTCGCCGACGGCTTCAGCCGCTTCTATCGGGACGACCAGCAAGGATCCTTCGGCGCTCACGCGCTCGAGGGCGGAGACAACGACCATGAACCGAGATGACATCCTCACCGTCGTACGCAAACACCTGGCCGGCGTCCTCGACGGCGTCGAGGCTGCCAGCATCGACCCCGCTCGTTCGATGAAGGACTACGGAGCCAACAGCCTCGACATCGTCGAGGTCGTCAGCGCGTCCATGCGAGAGCTGCGCCTCAAGGTCCCGCGCTCCGAGCTCTCCAAGCTCACGAACATGGATGGACTCGTCGACCTGCTCCACAAGGTCGCAACCGAGAAGTCGGCCACGCCGTGAGGCCCGCGCTCGACCACTCGAAGAGCGTCGTCCTCGTCACGGGCGGCACACAGGGTATCGGGCTCGCTACGGCGCTCGCCTATGCGCGTCACGGCGCGCGCTGCATCCTGACCTACCGCTGGGGATCGGCGGACGAGCTGGCGGTCAAGAAGGCCTTCGAGGAAGTCGGAGCTCCGGAGCCGTGGATCGTCGAAGCCGACGTCGCGAGCAAGGAGGCGACCGACCAGCTCATCCGCGAAGTGAAGGAGCGGTTCGGCGCGATCGACGTCTTCATCAGCAACGCTTCGCTCTCGCTCCTGGTACGGAGCCTCGACGACTACACCGAGCGCGGCCTCTTCCAGAGCCTCGGGGCCAGCGCCTGGCCGACGTTCGAGTATCTGCTCGCCGCGCGGAGGCACCTGCCTCGTCTGCCGCGGCACGTCATCATCATGTCGTCGGACGGGCCCGACCGATTCACGAACGCGTACGACTTCGTCGCGGCGTCGAAGTCGGTCGTCGAGACGCTCGCGCGCTACTGGCAGTTTCGCCTCGCGAACGAGGCTGTGAACATCAACGTTCTCCGCTCGCGCGCGGTTCGCACCGAGTCGTTCGATTCGACCTTTGGCGCCGAGTTCTACGGATTCTTGCGACGCATCGTCGACGACGAGTGGTTCATGACGCCCGAGGAGCTCGCCGATGCGGCGCTCGCGCTGGGGAGCGGGTTCTTCGACGGTGTCCGCGGGCAGGTCATCACCGTCGATCGGGGGTCGACCTTCGGCGATGGCGTCTCTTACCTCTTCGACGAACGCGAGAAGCGAGGGCTCTGATGGACCACAGGCGCGCGCGCACGCTGAATCTGGGCGACTTCTGGCAGGGCGACGATCTCGATCCGCTCCGCGCGCCTCCGGACTTCACGGAGTGGCGATCGGCGACGATGGCGGAGCAGGCGATCTTCCAGAGGCCCCTAACGTCCGCGTCCGGTCCACGAACGAGCTTCCTCCTGCACGGCGAGCGGCGGGAGGTCATCAACCTTGCCTCGCTCGACTACCTGGGCCTCAACGGCGACCCCCGTCTGGTCGCCGCCGCCCGCGACGCGCTCCAGCACTGGGGGACCGGCGCCTGCGGGGTTCCACTTCTCTCAGGTACGACGACGCTCCATCGCGAGCTCGAGCGCCAGGTCAGCGCTTCGGTCGGCGCCCCGTCGACGATGCTCTTTCCGAGCGGCTTCAGCGGCGGCTTCGGGCTCATGTCCGGGCTGCTTCGGCGTGGTGACGTCGCGATCGCCGACGAGAAGGCGCACATGTGCTGGCTCGACGGGATCCGGTCGTCAGGGGCCCGGCTGGTCCTCTACCGCCACGAGGACCCGAAATCGCTCGACGAGGCACTCACCGAGCATCGCACCAAGCGGCGGCTCGTCGTCGTCGACGGGCTCTACTCGATGGACGGCGACCTCGCCGACCTTCCGCGCCTCCTCGACGTCTGCGATGCGCATGGCGTGGGACTCATCGTCGACGAGGCTCACAGCATCTTCGCGCTGGGCGAAAACGGCGGCGGCGCGACGGAGGTTCATGGTGAGCAGCGCCGTGTGCGCCTCCTCTTCGGCACCTTCTCGAAGAGCATCGCGAGCCTCGGGGGCTTTGCGTCCGGTGACGAGGAGCTCCTCGAATACGCGAAGCTCTACAGCCATCCATACGGCTTCTCTGCCGCGCTTCCACCGGCGATCGTCGCCACCAACATCGAGGCGATCCGGATCGCGCGGACAGAGCCAGAGCGCCGGCGCCGGCTCGCGGACAATGCGGCGTACTTTCGCCGTGCCGTGTGCGGGCTCGGGCTCGACATCGGCCTGTCGACCACCCACGTGGTCCCGATCCTGGTCGGCGGAGAGAGAGACCTGCTCTACGACGCCGCGCTCGCGATGCTCGAGCGAGGCCTCTACATCCTGCCCATCGACTACCCCGCGGGCCCGGAAGACCGCGTCCGCTTCCGCGCGTCCATCTCGGCTGGCCACTCGCGCGAGGACCTCGACACGGCGCTCGGAATCATCGAAGACTGCGTGGTGAGGCCGCTGCGTGCACGCGGGAAGCTCGCGACGTAGGCCCATGGAGGATCGCGCGGTGGTTCGATCGTCGCCTGATGTGCCCATTCATCTTTGGTGGCTAAGCACCGTCGCCGTCGACGAGCCTTCGCTGCTCGCCCGCTGCAACGCACTCCTGTTGCCCAGCGAGCGCGAGCGACTCGCCGCGTTCCTCTTCGAACGTCATCGTCACGAGTACCTCGTGACGCGAGCCCTCGCTCGCGGCGTCCTCGCATACCACCTCGGCGTCGCCCCTTCGTCGTTGACCTTCCGGCG
>JANXVA010000545.1 GCA_025351875.1 Myxococcales bacterium
CGCGACCGCGCCGGCGCAGAGCACGAAGACGAGGTACGCGCTCGCGTGCACGTAGAAGAGCGCCACTGACAGGCCCACGAGGCCGACGGCGCGCCGCCGTGTCGGCGCGCGGCAGTGGTCGAGGAGCATCGCGAGCGCGAACAACGCGAGCGGCAGCGCAGCGATGAACGGCAGGAAACCGACCGCGAGCGCGCGATTCCAGAACACCATCGGCGCGAACAGGGCGATGCGCTCGTCCCGTCCGAGTGCGCGGAGCAACCTGCGCATCGCGAGCGGCCATGCCACGGCGACGAGCGTGAGCACCAGCTGGTTCGCGAGCACGGCATCGCCCACCACCCGCGTCAGGAGGGCGCCGAGGAGGTGATAGAGGAGGTACTGGCTCTTGCCGAGCTCGAGCACGTACGGCGCCTGGCCTCCACCCGGCAAGAGGCGCGCGATGGTCGCCATCGCAGCGACGTGCTCGGGTAGATCGGTGAACGGAAGGTGCTTCACGCAGAAGAGCGGGAGCGCATTGGCGATCGCGAATACCCCTAAAAATAGGCCGAAGAGCCGTCTGGGATCGCGCCGTCGTTCGGGGGCAAGGGGAGCTCCTTCCATCGTCGCTCCGGCAATAGACCACGTCATCGAGCGACGCGCTCGGGTGGCCCATCGCCCGCGAAGGTCTACACTGACCCGCGTGGGGTCTTCGCCGCCTTCCGGTCGTCTGACCATTGGCCACACGCGGAACGAGGGGACGTTGCTTCCGAGCGATGTCCCGCAATGGCAAGCCGCTGCGAAGGCGCGCGCCGTTCCGCCGGACGAGGCCTACCGTCTCGCGCTGGCGTTCGCGCGGCTGACGGACGCTCCGGAGTGCATCGGCTACCGCCTCTTCTGGGCGCGCGAAGACGGCGCGTGCGGCTCTCTCCTGGCGCCAGCGGAGCAGGGGCGCCAGATCATCGTCGGCCGACACGACCACTGCGACCTCGTGCTCGACGACGAGCGGGCGGTCTCCCTCCGGCACGTCCTCGTTCGCGTCGCTTCGACCGACGATGGCTTCCCCGTCCTCCAGGTTCTCGATCTCCAGACCAAGGACGGCTTCGAGCTCTCCGACGGAACGAAGCAGCGCTGCATCGTGGGCACGGGGGCGATCGTGTTTCGCGTCGGCCATCATTCGATCGTGGCGCTCCCGAACGGGATCGACCTCGCCGATGCGCTACCCGAGCCGGTCGTCGACCGTGCCGACGCGAACCCGCACGCGGTGAGGGCAGAGCGCGTCGAGCTCGCGGCTCCTCCGGTATCCGCCGCTGGGCGCGCGAGCCGCATCACGTCGCTCCCGCGCTCGGTCCAGCTCTCCGAGCTCCGGCCGCTGGCGGGGGAAGCGAGCCTGTCGACCGCGGACCGCTACGAGCTCCACCTCGCGGGGAGTGGTCGCCGCGCTGCGGTGCGCCTCACGGCGGAGGACCTCGAACGCGGGATCCTCCTCGGCCGTGACGACAAGTGCGTCGACGCCGGTCTCCGCGAGGTCCTGACGCTGACCGACAAGGTCTCGCGGGTCCACGCGCTGCTCATTCGCGAGGAGAGCGGCGTCTTTCTCTACGACACCGGCTCGACGAACGGCACCCACGTCGATGGGTCGTCCGTACGATGCGTCGCCCTCTCCGACTCCGGCACGGAGGTGCGCCTCGCGAGCGTCGAGGGGGGAGTCACCCTCCGCTGGCGAGGCTTGGATCTTCCTTCCGCCTGAAAGGCAGAAGCTCAGAGCACGAGCGTCTCCTGATGCTCGCCCCAGACCTCGCGAAGGACACCGGCGATCTCGCCGACGGTGGCCTCGGCCTTCACGGCGTCGAGGACGAGCGGGAGGAGGTTGTCCTTCCCCTTGGCTGCGGCCTCGATGCGGCGAAGGGTCTCGGCGTGCTTGCTCGCGTCGCGGCGGGCGCGCACGGCGCGAACGCGCTCGACCTGGTCGCGCTCGATCTTCGGGTCGATCTTCATGACCTCGACGTGCGGTGAGTCCTGCACGAAGTCGTTCACGCCGACGATGATGCGCTGCTTCTTCTCGACCTCGACCTGATAGGCGTAGGCGCTGTTCTGGATCTCGCGCTGCGGGTAGCCCTGCTCGATCGCCGAGACCATGCCGCCGAGCTCGTCGATGCGCGCGAGGTACTTGTTCGCCTCGTTCTCGATGCGATCGGTGAGCGACTCGATCGCGTAGGCGCCGCCGAGGGCGTCGACGAAGTCGGCGACGCCGGACTCGTTCGCGATGATCTGCTGGGTCCGGAGCGCGATGGTGACGGCCTCGCTGGTCGGAAGGCCGAGCGCCTCGTCGTAGCTGTTCGTGTGCAGCGACTGGCAGCCGCCGAGGACGGCGGCGAGCGTCTGCATCGTCACGCGGACCACGTTGTTGAGCGGCTGCTGCGCGGTGAGCGTCATGCCCGCCGTCTGTCCGTGGAAGCGGAGGGCGCGCGCGCGGTCCGTCTTCGCGCCGAAGCGGTCCTTCATGATCCGGCTCCACATGCGGCGCGCGGCGCGGAACTTCGCGACCTCCTCGATGAGGTTGTTGTGGACGTTGAAGAAGAACGAGAGTTGCGCGCCGAACTTGTCGACATCGAGGCCGGCGTCGACGGCGGCCTGCACGTAGGCGATGCCGTCGGCGATCGTGAACGCGGCTTCCTGCGCGGCGTCGCAGCCGGCCTCGCGGATGTGGTAGCCGCTGATGGAGATCGTATTCCACGCGGGTACCTCCTTGCCGCAGAACGCGAAGATGTCCGTGATGAGCCGGATCGACGGGCGAGGCGGGTAGATGTACGTCCCGCGGGCCATGTACTCCTTCAGGATGTCGTTCTGGATCGTGCCGCGAAGCTTGTCGCGCGGGACGCCCTGCTCCTCGGCGACCGCGATGTAGAGGCAGAGGAGCGTCGACGCCGTCGCGTTGATGGTCATCGACGTCGAGATCTTGTCGAGCGGCAGGCCCTCGAGGAGCGCGCGCATGTCGTCGAGCGAGTCGATGGCGACGCCGACGCGCCCTACCTCACCGAGGCTTCGCTCGTCATCGGAGTCGCGGCCCATCTGGGTCGGTAGATCGAAGGCGACGGAGAGGCCCGTCTGGCCCTGCGCGAGGAGGTAGTGGTAGCGCTCGTTCGACTCGGCGGCGGTCCCGAACCCGGCGTACTGGCGCATCGTCCAGTAGCGACCGCGGTACATGTTCGGCTGCACGCCGCGCGTGAACGGCGGCGAGCCGGGGAAGCCGAGGTCGGTGGCGGGGTCGAGCTTCGCGACGTCGTCCGGACCGTAGAGCGGCGCGACGTCGGCGTGGCCGGCGAGGTTCGGCACGCGGGGACGCGGCTTGTCCTTCGCTTCGACTGCCTCGAGCCTCTTCTGGAAGGCGCGCTTCTGCTCGTCGTAGGTCGTCATGCGCCGGACGATA
>JANXVA010000555.1 GCA_025351875.1 Myxococcales bacterium
TGGAGACGCTGGAGGTCGGCCCCTTCGAGTTCCACGACAAGATCCCGCTAAAGAAGGGGCTCGCCGCGCAGAACGTTCGGCTCGTCCCTCCGGGCATCACGATGACGCTCGGCTCGCAGAACGCGCCGTAGCGAATGACACCCGGAGGGACGAGCCGAACGTTCTGCGCGGCGAGCCCCTTCTTTAGCGGGATCTTGTCGTGGAACTCGAAGGGGCCGACCTCCAGCGTCTCCATTCCGCGCACCGCGAAATAGAGGAGGATGGCCTGCTTGATCCACGCGTGCGTGGTCCAGTCACCGTCCTCCTCGGCAGGCGGGGACGCGACGCGAAGCTCTCCCCGATCGAGCTTCGCGATCGTCCGCTCGACGGCCGAGGCAGATGCGGCGTCCTTCAGGCGCTCGCGGTCCGCGAACGCGGCTTCGACGAGCGCCTGATCCTCGGAGGCGGTGGGGGCGGCCATGTCGCTGTCAGCCGGCGACGGGCGCGACCTTGCTGGCGGCGAAGAAGTAGCCGATCTCGATCTTGGCGTTGTCGAGCGAGTCGGAGCCGTGGACGGCGTTCTCGCCGACGCTGCCGCCGTGCGCCTTGCGGATGGTGCCGGCGTCGGCCTTGGCCGGGTCGGTCGCGCCCATGACCTGACGGTACTTCGCGACTGCGTCCTCACGCTCGAGGACGACGACGAACACGGGCGAGCGCGTCATGAACTCGACGAGCTCGCCGAAGAACGGACGCGCCTTGTGGACGGCGTAGAAGCCCTCCGCCACCGGACGCGAGAGCGCCATGCGCTTGCACGCCACGATCGTGAAGCCTGCCTCTTCGAGCATGGCGAGGATCGCGCCTGAGCGCTTCTTCTCGACGGCGTCGGGCTTGATGATGCAGAGCGTACGTTCGATGGCCATGGTGCGGAATCTCCGGGGTACGAGGAGCCGGTCTCTTAGGGGACCTCGCCCGAAAACTCAAGGATTCCCAACGAGCTTTCGACCCTGGGGCTATCTGCACGCTCACGTTTTCATGGTAGCTACGAGGACTGGATGGACGGGCTGGACGTCATCATTGTCGGCGCAGGCGCGAACGGGCTGGCCTGCGCCATCGTTCTCGCGCGCGCGGGTCTGCGCGTGCACGTCCTCGAAGACCGCCCGGTGGTGGGCGGTGGCTGCCGGACGGAGTTCCCGTTCGCGTCGGCACCGCGGCTCGCCGCGGCGACCGGCACGCACCGCCTGGGCTTCGTTCCAAAGGAGCTGCTCCGCCGTCTCGAGCTCTCGCTGCCGGTCAAGCCGCGGGATCCCTGCACGTTCGTTCCCGGCGCCGCGCCAGGGGAATACCTCCTCGCTGGGCCTGGTCACGTCGCGTTTCGCGAGGCCGTTTCCCGCTCCGCGCAGGCCGGTCCCGCTGACGCCGCCGCGCTCGCCGCGATGCACGCCGAGCTCGACGAGATCCTCGCCGATCTGAAGCCCGCCTGGATCGCGGGCCCGCTCGACATCGAAGCGACGAGCGACCGCTTCGTTCGCGCCTCCCACCGCGACGCGTTCGTGGCGCTCTGCCGAGGCAGCATCGGCGCGTACGTCGACCGCTTCGGCGTGAAGAGCGACCTCGTCAAGGCCGCGGTCGCCTCCGACGCGCTCGCGAGCACGTTCGGCGGATGGAGCTCTCCAGGCACCGGCGCGACGCTGCTCGTTCGCCATGCCGCGCAGAGCCTCGAGGGCGGGGGCGACTCCATCCCCGAGGGTGGCATGGGCGCCATCGTGCGCATGCTCGCCGACACCGCGCTGTTCGTCGGAGCGACGATCGCGACCGGCAAGGGCGCCACGAGCATCGTGGTCGAAGGAAACACTGCCGTCGGCGTCATGCTCGCGGACGGTGAGATTCTCCGCGCCACGACCGTCATCTCGAGCGCCGATCCTGCTCGCCTTCGCGCGATGATCGGCGATGCTCGGCTGCCGCCGGAGTACCAGCGGCGCGTCGACGGCTTCGCGCGGCCGGGCTCGGTCGCGAAGGTGAACCTCGCGCTCTCGGAGCTGCCTCGTTTCACCGCTTTGCCTGGCGACGAGGGGCAGCACCGCGCGACCATCCACCTCGTTCCCGGCGCGGGTCACGATGCCATCGCGCGGCTCGAGGCGACCTTCGCCGACGCGGCGGCGGGTCGGCTTCCGCTCTCGCCGCCTCTCGAGCTGGTACTTCCGACCGCCACGGAGGCTTCGCTCCGCGACGCGGAAGGCCGTCACCACGCGTCGATCGTCGTCCCGTGGGCGCCGTACGATCTGGCAGGAACGACCTGGGCGGCAGAAGAAGAGCGCTGGCTGAAGGGCGTGCTCGCGGTCGTCGATTCGTTCGCCCCGGGCACGAGCGCGCTCGTCGTCGACGCGTTCACGCTGTCCCCCAAGAAGCTCGAGTCGCACTTCGGCGTGACACGCGGTCATGTGCACCACGTCGACGACTCGCTGATCTTCGGCGACCGCATGGCCTACACGACGCCCATCGGTGGGCTCTACGCGTGCGGCGCCGGGTGCTCACCGGCCGGCGGCGTGTTCGCGCTCGCGGGGCACAACGCGGCGGAACGTGTGCTCGCGGACATGGAGCTCGGTCTCGAACGCACCGAGGTAGGCTTCAAGCTCTGAGGCCAGCCCTCGCGGGCTAATCGCGTGCGTAGCCCGCGTCGGACATCGCGCGCGCGGCCAGCGGCTCGGAGACCGGCGCCGCAGCGTTCGGGGCCGACGTCGACAGCTCTCGTTCCGCCGGAGCGCTCGACGCCGCGCGAAGCAGCACGAGCACGAGGAGCCCTGCGCCGCTCGCGACGACGAGGCCGCGCCGGAGCGCACGGCCCTGGCGCGCGCGCCCATCCCGGCGACGCAGCGCACCCTCGCGCACGCGCTCCGATCGATCGACATCCCATCCCGCGTCGCGCTCGCGCGCGCCGGAGATCATCTGGTCGAGGCGCGTGCTCATGGCGTGCTCCCGTCCTCTGTGGGGCTCACGCCACCGGTGGGCGCGAGACGACGTTCGATGCGCTCCTCGGCGTCGGCGATGCGCCGCTTCACCGTCGCGAGTGACACCTCGCAGGCCGCCGCGGTCTCCGGGAGGCTCAGTCGCTCGACCCGATGGAGCACCCACGGGATGCGAAGGTCGGCAGGCACGCGCGCGAGCGCATCGTAGAGCTCGTCGACGGGCGCGCGATCGCGCGGGTCGGAAGCGCGCGGCGCGAAGTCGACCGTCCAGAACGCGAACATCATGCGACGGCGACGGCTCGCGAGCACCCGACGCGTGCGGCGGACGGCGACGGTGACGAGCCACGCGCGGACCGCCGACGGATCACGGAGGCGCTCGAGCCCTTCGATGGCGTCGACGAACGTCTCCTGCACGATGTCGTCGACCTCGCCGTCCTGCCCCATCAGCCGGTGAACGACGCCGGCGACGTACCGCGCGTGCTTCGCATAGAGCGCCTCGAAATCGCTCGCCGCGAGGTCGCGCGGGACCTCGCGCTCGACGCCGAGCGCGACCCTCAGCGATTTCGGATGAGCGATGCCGACCACGCCTCTTAAGTAGCGCTCGGGTACCGGAACCGGCTCAGAAAAGATCGCGAAAGCGCCTGGAGCGTTCCGCGGGCGATTCTTGAGCCGAAAGGGCACTCGTCGCGTGCCTTTAGGGCATGGTCCCCGTCGACTCGCCCACGAACGCCCCCGGGCTCCTCCACCGTGGGCGCGCCGGGCGTCTCGAATCGGCGGCCGCTCTCGCCGCTGCCGTCCTCGGCGTCGCCCTGGTCGTGGCATGGGAGGTGGCTCGGCCGAGGCTCCCTGCCCCCTTCGAGCTCGGCATCGCGGCACGAGCGCCCGGCGTGCCAGCCTGGGCACTTCGCCTGCCCATGGCGGCGACGGCCCTCCTCGGGTTAGGTGTATTTTACACATTCCTGCGACGCGCCGCGGATCGGGGCGCCGCAGGTTATGCGGTCGCCGTCCTCGCGACGGCGCCGGCGTGGTTCGTCCAGGGGAGGACGATGACTGGCGCGATCGTGCCGATGGCGTGCTCGGCGCTCGTGCTCGCAGGGCTGGGCATCGCCGTGCTCGACGAGAGCGCGACCACGCGAACGAAGCAGCTCGCCTTCGCCGCGGCAGCGGTGGCCGCGGCGGCCTCCGTGCTCGCCTCTCGATGGGGCATGCCCAACCGCGGGCTCGTCGCGGTCGTAGCGGTCCCGGCGATCGCCGTCGGGGCCGCGGGCCTCCTGTGGAAGACGCCCGCCAGAGGAACGGCCAAGGCCGTGCTCGCCGTCGGGCTCGCGCTTGGAGGCGTTGCCGCCGCCGCGACCATCACCGGCACGGGCTCGTGGCTCGGCGAGGTCGTGCTCGGATCAGCGAGCATCGCTACCAAGACCACCTTCGAGGCGCCCGTCGCCGCGATCGCCTACGGCCTCGTGCCGTGGACGCCAATCGTCCCGCTCGCGCTCGCACGCCGACCCTCGAGCGCCGCCCACCTCGCCCTCTTGATCGCCGCGGTACTGGCGGTCGCCGTACATGCCGTGCTCGCGCCGCGGACTGGCTCGACCACCCTGGTGGGCGTAGCGGCCATTGCCGGCGCCGTCGCGCTGATGCTCCGTTCCCTCGAGAGCTCGACCCGACCCGCTCTGGGGATCGCGTGCACCGTCCTCGTGATCGGATGGCTCGTTGCCCATGACGTGAAGCTCGCGCCCGAGCGCATCCTCATCGCGTTCGGCGCCACCGACGCCGCGATCCCCGCGGCGAACGCGACCGCCTCCTCGCTCGCGATCCGCTCGTCGATCTGGCTCTTCATGGTGCTCTCGTGCGTCGCGCTCGTCGTGCCGCGGGCCTGGCTGCCCGCGGGGCGCGGCCTCGCGATCGTCGCGGCTGGAGCCTTTGCCGGGCTCGTCCTCCGCGCCCACGCCTACCCGGAGCTCCTCTCGCGCCTCTCTCCCGGCGCCGCCTTCGACGCCTGGGCCCACAGCCATCGACCGGGAGAGCCGCTCGGCCTCGTCGGCGTCGACCTTCGGTCCGTGGCGTTCGCTCCCGGAACCGCGATCGCCCCGCAGCGCGACGCCCCCACGGCAGGACGCTGGCTCGCGTCGGCTGCCCACGGCGTCCCCGAGGAGCCGCGCCGCTTCCTCGCGCTGGCAGCCGGCGAGCTCCCTCGGGTCAACGCCGAGTATCGCGGTGCGCACGGCAAGAACGTACCGGTCCTCGGGGGGAGCGGAAGCGCGACCCTCCTCGCGACGAGCTCGCTCCTCGGGAGCGAGCGCAGCGACAATCCCCTCGACGCCATCGTGCTCGGCGCGGCGCCGAGGGCCCTCCGCCCGATCGGCGCGGTCCTCGACGATCGGCTCGAAGCGCTTGGCTGGCAGCTCACGGACGACGACGGACACGCCATCGACGCAGTCCCGCGCGGTGGAAAGACGGTGCATGTGCGCGTGGCGCTCGCAGTCAAGGCCGCCCTCGCGTCGGGTGCATACTGCACCTTTCTCCACGTCGACCACACGCCATCCCGGTTCTCTGCCGAGCATCGCGAGCTTCCCTACCCCATCGCCCTCTGGCGCCCTGGCGACGTCGTCATCGACGACTTCACGGTGAAGCTCCCGGCGCATTTTCGTGCGGGTAGCTACCGGATGTTCTGGGGCGTCGGCCTCCTGCCCTGCGAGGATGATCGCCGCCTCGGCGTCACAGCCGGCCCGACCGACGGTCATGACCGCATCCCCGGCGGCACGCTGGAGGTCCGGTGATCCCGCCCTTCGTGATCCCCGACGAGCTGCTCGCGCCGCCGCGTGAGGTCCGTGCCCGCGCGCTCGCCAGGCCTTTCGCGGCCGTCCTCGGCGCGAGCTTGCTGGTGCTCGTGGTGCTCCGCCTCGCGGTTTGCGCCGCTCTGCCGACCTGGGCCGTTGCCGTCCTCGCGCCCGTGACGGCGCTCGGCCTCGTCGCCGCCGTCTTCGCGGCCGGAGTCGCGCTCGGACCGCTCGCCACCGACGAGCGCGGGAACGTCCGCCCGCTCGCGCGACGACACGGCTTCTGGGTCGTCGCGCTCGGCGTCGTCACCGGGTTGCCGATGCTCGGCGCGTCCTCCCTCGTGGATCCGTGGGAGACGCACTACGCGGAGGTGGCGCGCGAGATGATCGAGCGCCACGACTTCGTCTCTCCGTGGTGGGCGAACGAGGGCTGGTTCATGTCGAAGCCCGTCCTCGTCTTCTGGCTCGAGTCCTTGTCGATGGTCGTGCTCGGGGTGCGCACGGGCCCGGATCAGCTGCTCGCCGGCACCGCAGGCGCTGCGGCGCATCCCGAATGGGCGGTGCGTCTCCCGGCGCTCGTGCTCGCCACCCTCGGCGCCTACGTCCTCTACAACGGCGTCTCGCGAACCTGCGGACGCCGCGCAGGGCTCGCCGGCGCCGTCGTGCTCCTCACGATGCCAGGGTACGCGCTGCTGTCGCATCAGGCGATCACCGACATGCCGCTGATCGCGTCCGTAGCCGCATCGCTCGGCTTTCTCCTCCGGGCGCTCGAGACGCGAGACGAGGCGCAGGTGTCCCGCTGGTCGGTGCGCATCGGCTCGCACCTCGTCACGCTGCATGCGGGACACGCCATGGCGCTGGTGCTGCTCGCTTGCACGCTCCCGCAGCTCGCGGTCCTCCTCTCCGGCCACGTTCACCTCGATGCCGCAGGCCTGCAGGTCGGCGCCGACCGCCTCCTCGCAGGCTCTCCGCACGCATGCACGCTGCCCGGGCAGCCTGCGTGCGCGAAGGTGGCGCTCGCGCACCCGAGGCTGCCACCCCTCCTCCAGGTCGCGTGCTGGATGCCGCTCGTCCTCTGGCTCGCCGGACGCCTCGCGAGCGAGACGCGCGCCGCGCGCCTCTTCGCGATCGCCGCGTGGACCGCCGCGGCGATCGGCGCGATGGCGAAGGGTCCTGCCGCCCTCGTCATCCCGGCCGCCGCGGCGCTCGTGGCGCTCGGCGCACGCCGCTCACTCCGTCCGCTGCTTAGGCTCGAGCTCCTCGCTGGGCTCGCGACCGTCCTGGTCCTCGTCGCGCCGTGGTACCTCGCCGTCTACGCGAGGCACGGCCGCATGTTCATCGACGAGCTGGTGCTGAAGCACATGCTCGGCCGCACGCTCGACCACCTCCACGACACGAACGGCTCCGACGACGTTGGAATCGCCTACTTCGTGCGGCAGCTCGGCTACGCGACGTTTCCGTGGTCGGGCATCGCGCTGGTCGCCGCGCTCGCCGCGCCTTCCTCCGACGACGGCTCGCGACGAGGTCGCGCGAGGGCACTGCTCTTCGGAGGAACACTCCTCGCCTTCGCGCTCGTCTCGTCGATGGGCACGAAGTTCCACCACTACGGGCTCGTCGTGCTGCCCGGCGCGGCGATGCTCGCGGGCTCGTGGCTCGACGAGCGCGTGAGCGAGGCCGGGTCACCGACGCGCGGGCGCGCACGAGGCGCCGCGACTGCGGCCGCCTTCGTGGGCGCGGCGATGGTGGTGCTCCTGGTGGCGCGTGATCTCGCGCTCGCGCCGTCGGACGGGCACGTTCCGTCCGGGGCGGCCCGCTTCATTCACCTCATGACCTACCGCTACGATCGACGCTGGCCTGGCGCCGAGACGTTCGCGGCCGTCATCGGCGCGGCCGCTCTCGTCGTCGCCTCGACGTGCGCGGCGCTCGCATCGCGACGCTGGCGCCCTCGGGCCGCTCTCGCGCTCGGTGCAAGTGCGCTCCTCTTCAGCGCGCTCCTCCTCGACGGCTATCTCCCCGCCGCCTCGTCCGACGGCGGACAGCGAGGCGTCTACGAGGCGTATTACCGCGCGCGCGGCGCTTCCACCGCGCCACTGGTCGCATACCAGCTCAACTGGAAGGGCGAGAATTTCTACACCGGCAACAACGTCGCGCTGTTCGTCACGACCGGCGCTCCGCTTCGCGCGTACCTCGACGCGCGCAAGCGAGCTGGCGAGAGCACGGTCTACTTCGTGACCGAGCGAGGTCGCGTCGCAGGTCTACGCGGCGAGCTGGGCGCCGTGCGTTCGTTCGCGGAGATGACCGATCGCGCGGCGTCCTACGAATTCTCTCTCGTGCGCGCAGAGCTCTGAGTCGCGCACGAGGCGATCACTTGCAGCAGACGGTGCGCTCGTCCGTGAAGGTCAACGTCCCGGGCGTTGCCGGCGCCGTGGGCGTCGTGCCGCTGCATCCACCCTGCGGGGGCGTGGACTTGAAGTGCGTCGCCGTGAAGTTGCTGTCGCTCGTCGCGGCGCAGACCGAAGCGACGTCGGAGCCGTGCGAGGCGCCCACCAGCTTGCACATCGACCCGTCGTAGAGGGACACCTTGCCGCCCGTGCATGCCGCGGGTGCACCGCATGCGCAGCCGAGGCAGGCCTTCGACTCATCCGCCCCGGTCCCGACGGTGCTCCGCCTGGGAAAGTCGGGCGGACACGCGCTCGAGCCGGCCCTGGCGACGCAGCTCGTGAGGCCGCTCCTGGCGGTGGGCGCGCAAAACTGATCCGCGCTGCAGGTGCCGGACTTCGGCGGCTCGCACGTGCGGCCACTGGTGACCGCGGTCGTGAGCGCCGCCTTCGGCGTGCACGACGTCGGTACCGGCGCGACGATCTTTGCGAAGGCGCCCGCCGGCACGCTGACGGCGGTGCCGAGGGGCGCGCATGAGGCCACGTCGACTGGAACGCTCGCGTTCGTCGGCAAGACGCCGCACGTCGCCTCCATGCTCAGCGAGAGCGCGAAGGTGCCCGTCCTGCAGCCGCCGCCGACGTCGGAGCACGTGCACGTGCACGTCGGCGTCCCGTCTCCGCCGATGACGCGCAGATCACTCGCCGTCTCGGAGGCTGGACAGCTCGGCCGCGACGTCGGCGCGAAGTTCACCGGAGTCCAGCCCGCGGGCGGGGTCTGACAGACACACGGGGGGACGGCAGGGCCGTCGCCCGACGAGCCCTCGAGAGCGCCGCCGTCGCTGACGTCACCGAACGTGAGGTCTGGCAGCGAGCTGCACGCCATCAACGTCGCCGCGACAGCGATGCAACGAGCAGCGGTAGGGACGAAGCGGGCGACCACGAGCGAAGCCTATCACCGCCGTAGCGCCCGTGCGCTCAGGTCACTTGCAGCAGACGGTCTCTTCGGCGGTCCAGGTGATCCCGCCGGTGCTCGCCGGGTTGAAGCCGACCGACGCGCACCCCGTGCCGGCCAGCGCGGACTTGTACGCGAGCAGCGTGCTCTTCGACGAAGGCGCCGCGCACGTCGCCGTGAAGGCCACGGCCTTGTCGTTGCCAGCCGTCGTGCAGTCAGCAGCCGTGTAGAGGGTCATCGTGCCGACTGGACAGGACGCCTGCGGCGCGCAGTTGCACGTGTTGCAGGCGCGGGTGTCGATGGGTGCGGTTCCGGCAGAGCTGCGCTTCGGATAGGTCGACGGGCACACGTCGACGCCCGTCTTGGCGGCGCACGCAGCCATGCCCGTGGGCTTCGGGGCGCAGACCTGCCCTCCAGCGCATCCGGTACCGAAACGGGTGGGCGGAGCGCAGGTCCGTCCGTCAGTGATCGGAGCGACCGCGAGCGTCGTTGCTGAATCGCACGCGGCCGGCGGCGGGGGCGTCGTGCTCCGCACGAACGCGGTGCCGTTCGGGATCCCGAGCGGGCTGCTCAGCGCCGTGCAGGCCATGTTCGTGTTGACGGTCCGCACGTCTGTCACACCTCCCGTGCACGCGGCTTGATCGGACGAGATCGCCATCACCGCAGCGGCGTTACAAGCCGTGCTTCCGAAGGACGGGCTGCACGCGCACCCGCATGTCCCTCCGCTGTTCCCAGCGACGGCAGAAAGGTCCGTCGCCGCGCCGAAGCTCGAAGGACATGCTGGTCGCGTGGCGGCGGCGAAGGCGACGAGCTGCCATCCGCTGGGCGGCGCATCGGTGCAGGCGTAGCCTGCGCCGCAGGCCGGGTCCGCGCAGTCGAACATCCCGTTGCAGTCGTTGTCGAGGCCGTCGTCGCAGACCTCGGCACCGGACTTTACGCACGGGGGTGAGGTGTCGCGCCCCGCGTCGACGCCACCCTCGCCGCCGCCGCCCTCGGCGGCGCTGGCTTCGGGATTACCGCCCTCGCTGCCGCCCGCGTCACCGTCACCGAAGGTGAGATCGGGGAGCGAGCTGCAGGCGACGACGGTGCCGGCAACGACGGCGAGCGCGAGGAGGCAACGGCGAAGCACGGGTGAAGCGTAGCTCACTTCATCATCGACTTCAGGGTCGATGCCATGTCGCTCGGTGTGGGAGCGACCTTGGCGCCGGCGGCGGTCAAGGCATCGATCTTCGCCGAGGCCGTGCCCTTGCCGCCCGAGATGATCGCGCCCGCATGACCCATCCGCTTGCCCGGGGGCGCGGTGGTGCCGGCGATGAACGCGGCGACCGGCTTGGTCATCTTCTCCTTGATGAACTGCGCGCCGCGCTCCTCTGCGCCGCCGCCGATCTCGCCGATCATGATGACGCCGTGCGTGTCCGGGTCCGCTTGGAAGAGCTCGAGGACGTCGACGAAGTCCATGCCGCTCACCGGATCGCCGCCGATGCCTACGCACGTCGACTGGCCGATGCCGAGCGCCGTGAGCTGGCCGACCGCCTCGTACGTGAGCGTGCCGGAGCGCGACACGACGCCGATGTGGCCCTTCTTGTGGATGTGGGCGGGCATGATCCCGATCTTGCATTCGTCGGGGGTGATGACGCCGGGGCAGTTCGGTCCGACCAGGCGCGGGATGGGCTTGCCGTTCGCGCGAGCGGCGGCCTGCATGGCCTCGAGCACGCGGCGGACGCCGAGCATATCCACCGAGGGAATGCCCTCGGTGATGCAGATGACGAGCTCGAGGCCCGCATCGAGCGCCTCGAGGATCGCATCGGCCGCGCCGGGCGGCGGGACGAAGATGA
>JANXVA010000579.1 GCA_025351875.1 Myxococcales bacterium
GCGCTCGCGTTCAAGCCGACCTACGTGGCGTACGGTCCCATCTTCGACACGTCGACGAAGGCGAACGCCGACCCGGCCGTCGGCCTCGAGGGTCTGCGTCAGGCCTCGCGCATCACGCGCGCGGCCGGCATTCCGATTGTCGCGATCGGCGGTATCACGCTCGCGCGCGTCCACGAGCTCGCGCCCTACGCCGATGCGTTCGCCGTCATCGGGGATCTCTTTCTCCCTGGCGCATCGCTCGCCGACGTCGTCGCGCGCGCGAAGGCATTCCAGGCGGCGCTCGGCGATGACGCGGTCGCGTCCGAGGCGCGTCCGTGAGCTTCCTCCTCGCTGGCCTGATCGTCGCAGGCACCAGCGGGGCAGTCGCAGTGGGTCGCTGGCTCTCGCGCCGCCGTGAAGACCGGAGCGAGCCGAAGCCCGTCGTCGCTGGCGACGGAGAGGACGCGAACAAGGACGGCGAGGGGCCCGCCTCCGGGGCCGCGGACGAGGCGAAGAAGAGCTCGAAGCGCACGCCGAAGCGCAAGGTGGAGGGCCCGTCCACGCACCTCGAGGGCTTTCCGTGTCAGCTCGGCGACGTGATCATGCGCATCACCGGCGAGGAGGCGTGGCTCGCAGGCGGAGTCGTCCTCTCGGAGGACACGCCGATCGCCGCGCTGTTCGTCGCGCCGGATGCGGGCCACGACTGCGCGATCTACGTGCGCCCTCGGCCACGCGAGTCGGTGTTCTGGATGCAGCCGCTCGACCCCGGCGCGGTGCTCGTCGGCGGCGAGCCTCCGAGCTCCGTCGAGCACGGCGGAATCCGCTTCGATCGCGTGCGGCGTCTGCCGCTCCGCCCGAAGCGCATCGGCGTTGGCGCCCCGGACGTCGGAGATTCGGTGATCCTGGCGGAGTACGCATCGGCCGGCTCCGAGCGCCTCCTCGTGATGCGCAGCACGACGGGGAGCTCGTTCGCGTATCGCGGCGAGGAGCTCGAGATCTCGACCTACGAGGTCATCGCCTCGGGCAGGGCCACGCTCGGCGACGACTGACGCGAGGCGAAAGCCGGGTCAGAGCGCGCGCATGCGCGAGAGCATCGCCTCGACGACCAGCTGCGGGGCGTTGTTGCCGTCGAAGTGGTCGAGGGCCGTCAGCGCAATCTGGCCGCGCGTTGCGAGGGTATCCGCGTCGGCGCGGTCGGCGCGAGCGGAGTCCGAGGCCTTCGCCGCGAGCGTCGTCGCGAGCGCGACGATGCGGGCGCGCAGGAGGTCCTTCTCCTTCTTCGCGTCCTCCGCGAGCGCGAGCAGCGGCTCGAGCCCCGGCGCCGCGATGGCCTCGAGCGCGCGCGTGACGAAGCGATCGCGAGCCTCGCTCTCCTCCGGATCGGCGAGATGCTCGCCCGCCTCGACGCTTCCGCCGGAGAGCCGCGCGACCTCCTTGGCACGTCCCGCCTCGATGCCACGCGCGACCAGCAGCTCAGCGACGATGTCGTCGGGTAGCGGCGCGAAGCGAATCCGCATCGTGCGCGACAGGATCGTGGCAAGCAGCGCGTCCGGCTGCGCCGTGAGCAGGATGAAGTGGGTGCGCGCCCCGGGCTCCTCGAGCGTCTTGAGCAGCGCATTCGCTGCCGAGACCGACAGCTCCTCGACTCGCCTCACGATGAACACCTTCGCGCGGCCTTCGTGCGGGGCATACGCTGCGCGCGAGAGCACGAGCGTCCGCACCTGATCGATCGAGATGTCCTGCGTCTCCGCCGTCCGCCGACCGATCGCCTGCGCGGCGTACAACGCCCGTTCGATGACGACGATGTCCGGGTGGACGGGCAGGCGTTTCTCGTCGCGCGGCACGGCCCGCAGGCACGCCGAGCACGCACCGCACGCGAGGAAGCTGGCGGGCATCGCCCCGAAGAGGCCGACGCTCGCCTCACCGCGCTTCTCGCAGACGAGCGCCTGCGCAAGGCCGAACGCGGCGAGCTCCTTGCCGACGCCGTCCGGCCCCGCGAACAGGTAGGCGTGATGGACGCGCCCCGTCTCGAGCGCACGCTCGAGGGTGTGGCGTGCCGTGTCCTGCGCGCGCAGGCGGGAGAGAAGTGCCTCGGACATCGACCGCGGAAGTAGAGGTGTCCCGACGTCGCGTCAACACACGCGCGCGGTGTAGACTGGCCGCGCAGGAGCGAAGTTGTCGTACGTCCCGTCCAAGCTCCGCAAGAAGATCGACTGGCTCTTCAAGCGGGCGGAGGGCGCGCTCCTTCCGCCCGCGCTGCTCGCCGCCGCCGGCACGCACCTCGATCCGGACGGCGCACGGCTCGCGCTGCGCGCCTGCGAGGACGACGTCGCGGTCGTCGGTGACCAGGCGCGCCTCGCTGCGCTCCTCCAGGCCGTCGCCGACCCGAGCACCCGAGGCGACTACCAGGCGGCAAATGGCGTGTGCGGCGTCCGCCGCTTCGATGCCGGCCCGCGGACGCGTATCTATCAGCTGACCGTCGAGACGTTCCCGCGGCACATCAACAACGTCTACGCGGTCGTCGAACCGGGCTCGGCGCTCCTCTTCGACTGCGGCTCAGGCCTGCCGACCAGCCGTCGCGATCTCGCGCTCGGCTTCGCGGTAGTGAGATCGATGTACGAGGAGGATATCCGCTGGGAGGCCCTCGATTGGTGCGTCGTCTCGCACGCCCACGTCGACCATTACGGCGGCGTGAACCACCTGAAGCGCACGTCGACCGCGAAGCTCGCCGTCCACGAGCTCGATGCCCGCGTCCTGGCGTGCTTCGACGAACGCCTCGTCCTCGCGATGAAGGACGTCGACGCCTACTGGCGCCGCGCGGGAGTCCCCGCGGCTCGTCGCGGACCGCTCCGCGAGATGTACATGGCGAGCAAGAGCCTCTTCCGCGCCGAGCCCGTCGACCGCACGCTGCGCGACGGCGACGTGATCGGCCCGGGCTACGTCGTGCGCCACGTGCCCGGTCACTGTCCCGGGCTGATCTGCCTCCAGATCCATGACGTGCTGCTCACGAGCGACCACATCCTCGCGCGCATCACTCCTCACCAGTTCCCGCAGGCCATCACGGCTTTTGGCGGCCTCGAGCACTACTTCCGCAGCCTCGCGAAGATCCGCGAGCTCCCTGACATTCGCCTCGCTCTCGGAGGACACGAGGCGCCCATCCTGGACGTTCGTACCCGTATCGACGAGATCGACGCCTTCCACCGGGCGCGTCTCGACCGCGTGCTCGCCATCTGCGAGGTCCCGCTCAGCGTCGACGAGGTCTCCTCCCGGATGTTCGGCGAACAGGAGGGCTACGGCGTCATCCTCGCGATCGACGAAGCCGGCGCCCACATCGAGTACCTCCACCAGCTCGGTCGGCTGCGCGTCGACAACCTCGACGAGGTTGCGACCTCCGAGGACCCCGTCTTCAGGTACGTGGCGCGGTAGGAGTGACGCCCGCGGGCGTCCGTCGCGCCACCGTCGGTGCATGCACGAGAAGCTGCATCGCGCGGCCGAGCGCGATCGCGACGACCGCGGCGAGCCCGCCGGTGATCGGCCTCGCGTTCGTGAACACCACCCCGATCGCGAGCGTCGCCAGGTAGCCGACCGCGACCAGCGCGAGGAGGCCGGAGCTCAGGTCGTTCCGCTCCTCCTCCTTGATGTGCCCGCATCGCTCGCAGCAGGGGCTTCCGTCGTGCTCGTACGACGCGCACGCGTCGCAGAGGTTCTTGAAGCAAAACGCGCACGGACCACGCGCCTCCACGTCGGGATGCGCGACGCAGTGCGTCGCCGGTTCTGAGTCCATCGGCCTCCGACTCTATCTGAAGTGTATCGTGGACGCCGATGCAGCTCGATGCACTTCGCCTGATCGAGCACGTCCATGGACACCTCGGGTGGCTGTCCTCGGCGATCCTGCTCCACCCGGCGATCGTGCTGCGGAGCCGGAGGCGAAACGCGGGGCTCGCGGTCGGCCTCGCGACCGGCTTCGTGACCGTCGCCGCGTCGATGGGCGCGTGGCTCTACGTCGCCTACCGCGAGCGCTTGAAGCAGGGGATCTTCCAGCACGCACCGTCGATCGGCCTGCTCTTCGAGCGGAAGGAGCATCTTGCGTTCGGGGCCGTCGTCCTCGCGTGGGCTGGCGCAGCCGCGTACTTCGCCGCGCCCCGCGCATCCGGGGCGATCCGCGAGCGACTTCGCACGATCGCGTTTCGGGCCTTCGCCGCCGCCGCCGCGCTATCGATCCTCGTGTCGGTGCTCGGAACGATCGTCGCGGTCTACCGCGGGTTCTGAGCGACCTTCGAGAGCTCGTGCCGTGTGCGGTGCACACGGCCTGACTGTGTCTCGGCCCCCACGCACGCGGGGGAGGGGAGCCACGCAACGACGAGCCATCGCGCGCGATCCCTCGAATTACGACGTTCCCCGACGTTGGCTCACACGTTGCAGCCTCTTCGCTCGAGCTCCCGAAACCCTCGAACCGAAGGAAGACGCCATGCACTTCACGAAGCTTGCCTCGATTGTCCTCGCCGCCGCCGCCCTCTGCTCCGTCGCCGGCCCCGCCGCCGCAGACGACGCGAAGACCCTCGAGGTGAAGCGCCTCGTCTTCGCGCGCGGCATCGACGGTCACGAGCCGCAGGACGCGGCCAACGCATTCTCCGCGAAGGAGGACCGGGTCTACGCGTTCGTCGAGCTCGCGAACCCCGGCGCGGACGGCAACGTCGAGGTCGTGTTCCAGCCGCCGGCCGGCGCGTCGTTCGCCGTGCCGCTCAAGGTCTCCGGCAAGGCGAGTCACTTCCGCACGTGGGCGTTCACGCGCCGCGCGCACGAGGCCGGCGAGTGGACGGTCGTCGTCCGCTCCCCGGGCGGCAAGGCGCTCGCGCGCCAGTCGTTCACCGTCACCAAGTGAAGAGCGACGCCCTCACACGCCGGTGAACGCGGCCTTCCGCTTCTCGAGGAACGCCTTCATCCCCTCGGCCTGGTCCTTGGTGCCGAAGAGCATCGCGAACGACTGGGTCTCGAGGGCGTTGGCGACGTCGAGCGGCACGTCGGCCCCTGCGTAGAGCACCCGCTTGCACTGCGCGACGGCGAGCCGGCCCTTGGAGGCGATCTTCGTCGCCGTCTCGCGCGCCTTGGTCATCAGATCGGCGTGGGGCACCACAGCGTTGACCAGCCCGATGCGGAGCGCCTCGTCGGCGGCGACCGTGTCGGCCGTGTAACAGAGCTCGCGTGCGCGACCGATGCCGACGCGGCGCGCGAGGCGCTGCGTGCCGCCGAACCCGGGCATCACGCCGAGGTTGACCTCGGGCTGACCGAGCTTCGCCTTGTCGCTTGCGTACAAAAAATCACACGCGAGAGCGATCTCGCAGCCGCCGCCGAGCGCAAAACCGTTGATCGCGCCGATGACGGGGAAGGGCGCCCGCTCGATGCGCAGGCACACGCGGTGCCCTGTCTCCGAGAATGCACGGGCCTGCTCGGTCGACATCGCGCTCATCGCCGCGATGTCCGCGCCCGCCGCAAAGGCCTTCTCGCCGGCGCCGGTGAGGATCACGCAGGAGACGTTCGCGTCGGCCGACAGCGTCGCGAAGGTCGCGTCGAGCTCTCCGAGGAGCTCGGCGTTGAGGGCGTTCAGCTTGTCAGGCCGGTTCAGCGTGACAACGGCGATCTCGGTCGTGATGCGCTCGCAGAGAACGGTTGCGGTCATGCGCGCGGAGTAACACGATCACCAGGTCTCGACCACCGTCGCGCGATGGTGGTCCCACCCCAGCATCGCGTAGACCCGCGCGAGCCGCTCCTTCACGACGAACATGAGGGTCGGGTTGCCGGTGCAGCCGCGCGCGACGGCCACGAGCATCCGCTCGGCGCCTTCGAGATCACCGGCCGCGAGCGCGGCATCGGCGTCGTCGTGACTCCAAGGCGTCGCGTGAGCCTCGAAAAACCACGGCGGCGGCGTCGCGTTGGCGAGCGCGCGCGCGTAGTCCGGCGAGAGCTCGAGCTCGCTCAGGATGCCGAAGACCGCCTCCGGAGCGTAGGCCAGCGCGTTGTGGAGGACGCCTGCGAACCAGACGTCGAAGTCGTCCGCGAGCCAGCGTGCCTCGCCTGTCGTGCGCGACACGAGCACGACCGGCACGCGCTCGTTCTTCGCGCGCGGGTAGAAGTACGTGGCGATGGCGTCGCCGTCGCGGTTCTCC
>JANXVA010000602.1 GCA_025351875.1 Myxococcales bacterium
GTGGCCTTCACCTCGATCGCGGCGCGCGATCCGGTGCGTGTCGCGGCGTTTCGCAGTGAGCACGGAGTCGCCCCCGAGGTGACGACGTTCGCGAGCTACGAGGCGCTGCTCGCCGCGAAGACGTGCGACGCGGTGATCCTCGCGACCCCGGACGGCATCCACGCCGAGCAGGTGGAACGCGCGGCGCGGGCCGGTCTCCATGTGCTCGTCGAGAAACCGCTCGCCCTCTCCGGCACGGAGGGCGCGCGAGCCGTGGCGAGTGCGCGCGTGTCGGGCGTCCACCTCGCGGTCGGGTATCACTTGCGCCACCACGGAGCGCATCGCGTGATGAAGGATCGGCTCGCCGAGCTCGTCGGTACGGTGAGGACGATCTTCGTGCGCTGGGCGTGGCCGGATCCGGCGACCAGCGGCTGGCGCGCGAAGGGAGACGGCGCGCGCTTCTGGAGCCTCGCCGCGCTCGGAACGCACGGTATCGACCTCGCGATGTGGCTGCCCGGTGCGCGTGCAGGCGCGACCGACGTCGACGTCGCTGCGCTCACGCTTCCGCGCGGGGAGATCGATCGCGCGGCCGAGGTGACGATGCGACTCGGCGACGTCCTGGCCCACGTCTCCGTCTCCGTCGCGCACCGTGCCGTGTCGCGCGTGCTCGTGACCGGCGACGCAGGCGAGCTCGAGGCAATCGGAACGCTCGGCGCGCGCGGTGACGGCGAGCTGCTCCACCGCGCGCCGCGGCAGAGCGCGGTCGCGATCGCGTTCGAAGTGGAGAGCCCGTACGCTGCCCAGCTGCGCGAGCTCGTCGCTCGCTCCGCGCTCGGCTTCTCGGAAGACCCTTCTTTACTCGCGAACCTCGACATTCTCGATCGCATCGGCCAACTCACCCGCCCAGGAGCGCCATGAACCTCACCCGCGACACCTTCTGTTCCTTCTGCGGCACCGCCTATGAGGCGCCGCTCGCGTACCCGCGGACATGCGCCAGCTGCAAGACGCAGGTCTGGGCAAACCCGATCCCCGTCTCCTTGGTGCTCGTGCCCGTCGTGAAGGACGGCAAGACCGGCCTCCTCGTCATCCGTCGTGGCATCCAGCCAGGCAAGGACAAGCTGGCGCTCGTCGGCGGCTTCCTCGAGGACCACGAGACGTGGGCCGAGGGCGGCGCGCGCGAGATCCTCGAGGAGACGAACGTGACGGTCGACGCGAAGACGCTCACGACGTTCTGGTTCACGTCGACGACGCCCCGCCCGAACCGCGTCCTCCTCTTCTCCGTCGCGGCGCCACTCGACGCGAGCGCGCTCGGGCCCTACACGGGGGATGCGGAGACACTGGAGCGCGGCCTCGTCTTCGGACCGGGCGGCCTCGACGAGGTCTTCGCGTTCCCGCTCCACGTGGAGGCAGCAAAGCGCTTCTTCGCCGAGCGCAGCCTCACGGGAGCTCACGGGTATGTCCAGGTCTGACGGGGTCGTTCGCGTCGAGACATTTGCGTATCGCGGCAAGACCTACGAGGCGCCGGTGTTCGACACCGAGGCGCCCGTGGTTCTCACTGCACGTCCGAACGACATCGCGCGGCCGCTGCCCGCGGAGTCGCCCGTCGTCCGATGCCTCCACTCGATCTGGAATCTGGCCGAGTTCGAGGTGCCGCGCAGCCCGGTCTCGCTCGGCGCGTTGACCGCGGACGAGATCGCCGTCTTCGCGACTCAGGACGCGGTGCGCGTCCTCGACATGCCGATCAAGATGCCCGACTGCGCGGAGTACCGCGTCCCGCGCGCGCTCGCGCAGTTCGCGGGCGCCCTGCAGCGCATCATCGATGTCGAGCACCGCGTGAATCCGCACCACGCCGACTACCACGCGTACCTCACCGTCGATCAGCGATGGGTCGCGCCCGGAACGCTCCACCGCGAGGCGCCGTGCCATGTCGACGGCTTCCAGGGCGCCCGCTGGAGCCCGAAGTGCCGGACCAACCACACGTACACCGTCTCGGACCTGCTCCCGACCGCCTACTACGTTCAGCCGTTCGATTTTCGCGCCCTCGACGAGCGTCTCCACGACTACTTCTGGGAGATGAACGCGCAGGTCGCGGACACGAACGAGGCGCATCGCTGGCAGCCGTGCCCCGCGGAGATCACGATGATGGATTGCTACTGCGTCCACCGCGGCGTCGAGAACGACGGCACGAAGCCTGTCTTCAGGACGTGGATGCGCCTCTCGTTCGAGGAGCGTCGGCGCGTGTTCGATCGCCTCGGCAACGCACACAACCCGCTCTTCGAGTATGAATGGCCGATGGTCGATCGCGACATCGAGCAGCTTCACCTGCGGGCTTTCCGCGAGTCGAGCGACGCCTCGTTGCGCGTCTTCCCCTGGCAGGACCTCGACGGCACGCCACTTCCGCCTGGCACACCGAAGACGAAGCCCCGGCTCCGCACGTGAACAAGGCGCTCTCCCTCGAGAAGCTCGACAACCGCTACCCGTCGCTTCATGGCCTGCGCGTTCTGGCGATCGTGAGCGTCGTGCAGTTCCACGTCACGTGGATCTTCGCTGGGGAGCAGGGCATCCGGCTCGACCGGGACTTCACGGCGTCATCGCTCACCGTCTTTTTCGGGATGGACCTGTTCTTCATCCTCAGCGGGTTCCTGATCGGCTTGATCCTCCTTCGCTCGCTCGCGAAGACCGGCACGCAGAGCCTCAAGCGCTTCTACATTCGGCGCATCTCGCGGACGTTCCCGTCGTACTACGTCGTGCTGACGTTCCTCGCGCTGACGACGTCACTGACGGCGTCGCAGCTCCGGCACCTGCCGTGGGAGTACCTCTACGGCACGAACTTCATGTCGCTCCTGCGCACCGACGTGATCATGTTCTGGGGCTGGTCGCTCGCGCTCGAAGAGCAGTTCTATCTCACCGTCCCGATCCTCTTCTTCGTGCTCCATCGCCTGCGCAGCGATCGCGCGAGGCTCATTCTGCTCACCGTCGTCTGGCTCTCCGCGCTCGTGGTCCGGCTCGTCGTCTATTACAAGCGCGCCCCCTGGACGGACCTCGCGCTCTACGAGGCGCTGTATTTCCGGCCTCACACGCGGTTCGACACGCTGGTCGCGGGCATC
>JANXVA010000605.1 GCA_025351875.1 Myxococcales bacterium
CGGCCGCGACGGCAGCGTCACGACGGCGAGCGACGGTGGCTCGGATCTCCCGGACCAGAACGTCATCCAGTGCGTCACGCGCGGCTTCCAGAACCTGTCGTTCCCGTCCCCCGAGGGCGGCATCGTCACGGTGCTCTACCCGCTGACGTTCACCCCCGCCGACTGAGTTCGAGCCCATCGTGCCGTGACATTCGGGCCTCCCGGGGCCCGCCGCGGCGCCGGGCAATCGTGTCGACCGACTCCGCTTCTCCGGCCGCCGTGCGACGGCGGTCTGCGAGCAGCGTCTGACCTTCTCGCGCGTGAGCCCGCCGACGGATTTCAAGCCCATCGCGGCGTGACATTTGGCCCTCCCGGCGTCATCCTTGGCACCGCGGAGGGTCGTCGCATATGGACACACGCTTTCAGTCGTTCGAGGAGTTCTGGCCATTCTACGTGAAGGAGCACAGCAAGAAGTCGACGCGCGTGCTGCACTTCGTGGGCACCACCGCGGCCATGGCGTGCCTCGCCGGCGGCCTCCTCACCAAGCGCCGCTGGCTCCTCGCGGTGGCCCCCTTCGCAGGCTACGGGCCGGCGTGGATCAGCCACTTTTTCATCGAGGGCAACAAGCCCGCCTCGTTCAAGTACCCGCTCTATTCCCTCCGCGCGGACCTCGTCATGTGGTCGAAGATGGTGCGTTTCCAGATGACCGAGGAGGTCGAGCGCGTCCTGCGTGAAGAGGCCGAGAAGGCGGACGCCGAGATGGAGAGCGCCGTGCGCGTCAAGGACGGCCACGCTCCCGCCGGTTCTCCGAGCGAAGTTGTCAACTGAGTTGAGTCGTTCACCCAGCGCCTCACCCAGCGCCGCATGGCTGTCCGTGATGGCCGGCCTTGCGCTGATGGTGGGCCTCGCTACTGGATGCGTGCATTCTGCAACCACGGTCGAGGCGCCGATGATCAGCGCCGAGGTCGCCGCACGGGCGCTCCCCGCGAGCGCCAGGCCGGCGGATCCCGTGGTCCGCGCACGCGCTCCCCTCGCGGACGCTCCGTTCGACCGCGGCGACCGGCTCGGCGGCCACTACGTCTGCGCGCAGGGCCGGACCGAGCTCACCCTCGTGATCGAGGACCTCGAGGGCAACGACGTCTCGGCGATCTTCGAGTTCGATTACCCAGGCGGCGGCGGAACGCACACCCCCGCGAGCGGGAGCTTCCGGATGCACGGGTCGTTCGACAGCCGAACGCGAGCCCTCCGCCTCGACGGCGACCGGTGGATCGACCAGCCCGACGGGTACGTCATGGTCGGACTCGTGGGGACTGTCTCGAAAAGCGGCACGATCGACGGCATCGTGAAGGGGCCGGGGTGCTCGACGTTCTATCTGGACGCCCCCCGCTCGCGCCGTTCCGCCACTCGCTGAGCTGAGCTGAGCGAGCGCAACTGGGGCGAGCTCGTGCCGCGTGATTCACGCGGCCTGAGGCTCTTTCGGAAAGCCTGCTAGTCTCGCTAGGACGCGTCTTTCCGCGCAAAAAGGGGCTTTTTCTTGAGCGAGGCGTTCGGGGCCTCGGGTCGCCGACCGAAGCAAGGTCGGGTCGGCACCGTGGTGAACGGCAAGTGGCAGATCGACGCCCGCATCGGCTCGGGCGGAATGGCCACGGTTTACTCGGCGACCCACCGAAACGGTCACCGGGCGGCCCTCAAGATGCTGCACGTGCAGCTCTCACGAGACCCGAACACCCGTGCGCGCTTCCTTCGCGAGGGGTACGTCGGGAACGCCGTCGCGCACGACGGCGTGGTGAAGGTGCAGGACGACGGTGTCACCGAGGACGGCTGCGCGTTCCTCGTGCTCGATCTCCTCGAGGGCGAGACGATCGAGGCGCGTCGGATGCGTCAGGGGGGCTCTCTTCCGATCGACGAGGTCCTCGAGATCGCCCACCAGGCGCTCGATGCGCTGGCCGCCGCACACGAGAAGGGGATCGTCCATCGCGACCTCAAGCCGGACAACTTCTTCCTCTGCACCGACGGCCGCCTGAAGCTCCTCGACTTCGGGCTCGCCCGGATGAAGGACCTGCAGTCGCACGGGGAGGCGACGAAGACGGGCGTGACCATCGGCACGCCGGAGTTCATGCCGCCCGAGCAGGCGCTGGGGAAGCGCGACGAGGTCGATGCGCGGTCGGACGTCTGGGGTCTCGGAGCGACGTTGTTCACCACCCTCACTGGCAAGTACGTGCATGATGCAAGTACACTGCACGAGCAGCTCATGGCCAGCGCGACGATCAGGCCGCGTCCCATCCGCGAGCTCGCGCCTCATGTCCCCGCGCCCGTTGCGGTGGTGATCGATCGCGCGCTCGAGCTCGAGCGGGGCCATCGCTGGGAGAACGCGCGAGAGATGCAGCGAGCGTTTCGCGCCGCTCGCGCTCCGCGGAACGGCTCGGCCAAGTTCGAGTCCGACAGCCTCACGATGCCCGCGGCGTCTTTGCGCCAGAGCGACCCGCCGTCGTCGGCACCGATCACCGCTCCCTCGGCCGTCCAGCGGAACCACGCGCTACCGGTGTCGTCGTCCGGCGCCACCCTCGAGCTTGGCTCTACCCCGTCGAGCGACAAGACGATCCAGGACGCGGCGCCACGCACGCCGCAGATGCTCGTCGACGCGCTGCCGTCGATCGGTCCGGCCACGCCAGCGCCGCACACCGAGCGCATCACGGGGACGCGCACCCCCGGCCCGTCGCTGCAGCCCCAACATCAGCCGGGACCGAACCTCTCGGAGGCGGCCGCCTACGACCGCACGCTCGCGTCGCCGGCCGGCGCGATGCGCGCCAGCGTTCCGGTCTCCCCGACACTCGGGAGCTCGGGCAGCGGCCCGTACGCGGTCATCAGCAGCGGCGTCCCGACCCCGGGCATCGCCCCGCGCGGCAGCGGCTCGATCATGCCGCCGCGTCCGAGCGCGAACCCTCCTACCGCCTCTCAGGCAGGCCCGCCCGCGGTCGACTCGATGCCGCCTACCTCGCTCGCCCATCGCAGCTCGGCCCGCACCGTGGTGATCATCTGCGTCCTCCTCATCGCTGCGTGTGCCGCCGCGGGCGCGTGGGTCCTGCTCCATCGCTGATCTGCTATGACCTCCCCATGCTCACGCGCTCGCTCGTCCTTGCCTCCGCGCTGATCACGCTCTCCGCATGCGATGGCGGCGCTGGCACGGGGCCCGGTCCGCAGGACCCCTCCGTGCAGAGCGGCGGCACCGGTCCGCTCGCCGCCCTCGAGTCGAGCCCGTTCCAGAACGAGGTCTGGATCGGCGAGACCGGCCAGCAGATCCAGTTTCTCTACTACCCGCGCGAGAACCTTCGCATCAGCGCGCAGTGCCGTAGCGCGAGCGGTCAGTTCATCTGCGAGGCGATGCGCTTCATGCGAAACGGCATGCCCGTCGAGATCGCACGGCGCGCGCTCGACGGTCGAACGAGCGCGGGCGTGAAGGTCTGCATGCGCATGAACCAGCCGATCATCACCGTGCACAACAGCGTCGGCGCGGAGGACAGCCTCTGTCAGTTCCCCGACGGCTCGCTCGTCGCGAATGGCGGGCTCGAGCAGTACAAGATGCGCGTCATCCAGTAGTCGACGCGGGCAACGTCACGACGAAACGCGTGCCCTTGCCGAGCTCGCTCGTCACGTCGATCGTCCCGTCCATCGACTCGACGAGGTGCTTCACGATCGACAGCCCGAGCCCCGCGCCGCCGTGCTGGCGCGAGCGCCCCGGATCGGCACGGTAGAAGCGCTCGAAGAGACGCGGGAGGTGCGCGGGATCGATGCCGGGTCCGTCGTCGCTGACGGTCACCTTCACGGTCTCGCCGCCGCGCTCACCGATGATCTTCACCTCGCCGCCTTCGCTCCCGTACTTGATGGCGTTGTCGACCAGGTTGATCATTGCGCGCTCGACGCCCTCGGGATCGCCCACCGCGATGGCCTCGGGCGCCACCTCGATCGACACACGCACGCTCCGCGCCTCGGCACGCCCGCGCACCGTCTCGGCGACGTGCTTGGCGATCGAGACGATCGACACGTCCTCACGCGCGATGTCGCCCTTGCCGCGTGACTCGAGCTCCGACAGCGCGAGCAGCTGCTCGACGAGCCCTCCGATGCGCAGCGCCTGGCGGTGCACGATCTCCAGGAATTGCCGGGAGTTTTCGTCGGTGGTCTTCCCGCGGAGGAGCGTCTCCGCGTAGCCCTGGATCGCCGTCACGGGCGTGCGGAGCTCGTGCGAGACGTTGGCGACGAAGTCGCGACGCACGGTCATGAGGCGGCGCAACGCCGTCTGATCGCGGAGCACCGCGACGACCGCGCCCCCGGCGCTGGCGGGGAGCGGCCTCACGTAGACGGCGAGCGACGTGCCGCGTTTGTCGGTGATCTCGTGCTCGGTCTCCGTCAGCTTGCCGTTCATGCACGCCTCGATCAGCGCACGAGCCTCGTCGTTGGTGACCACCTCCTCGAGCGCCGCGCCGATCACGGGCGGAGCGCCGCCGAGGATCCGATGCACGGCCGGGTTCACGACCATCACCCGTCCGCGATGGTCGATGACGAGGACGCCCTCGACCATGCCGGCGAGGATCGCCGAGAGGTGGTCGCGCTCGGCAGCGAGCTGCGAGGTCACGCGCGACGCGAGCAGCCCGAGCGCGAACGCGACCACGATGGCGACTCCGGAAGCGACCAGCAGCCGACGTCGCATGGCGGCGACGGTCTCGTTCACGTCGGAGAGCGGGATCCCCAGCCGGACGACGATGCCGTCGGCACCGGGGACCGCGACGTAGTGCATCTCCTGACTGCCGCGCATGCGCGTGGCCTTGCCGGCGCCGTGGCTACGCGCCTGGATAATCTCCTCGCCGATGTCGTTTCGCGCCTCCGGCGGCGACGCGCCGATGACCGCGCCGTCACGATCGAGGAGCGTCACCTCGGCGTCGACGATGTGCGCGATGCGCGTGGCGACCTTGTCGGGGTGACGGCGGCCGCCTTCCTCGGCCCACTCGATCGCGCCCTTGGCTTGCTCGAGCTGACGCGCATCGAGCTGGCGTACGAGGTCGTCGGTGAGCCAGCGATTGAGCGTGAAGATCGCGATGAGCCCGACCGCGACAACCAGGCCGACGTGGCTCGCGAGGAGCTTCGTGCGGAACGACATCGCCATGCCGACCTCTAGTCTCTCACGCGGGATCCGCGCCGGGATCGCGCAGGCGATAGCCGAACCCGTGCACGGTCTCGATGGCCTCGCTGTACGCGGCGAGTCTCTCGCGGAGCCGACGGATGTGCGTGTCGACCGTGCGCGTGTTCGTGTCGGGGGAGATGCCCCAGACCTCTTGCAGGAGATCCGTCCGCGAGAAGACTCGACCCGGGTGCTCGACGAAGATCGCGAGGAGCTTGTACTCGAGCGGCCGAAGCGTGAGCTCCGCGCCGTCGACGATCACGCGATGGCGTGTAGGATCGATGACGAGACCCCGCCACTCGAGGCGCTTTCCCTCGTCGCGCGCGCCCCGCGCGAGGCGACGCTCGTTCGCGCGACGTGCGAGCCCCCTGACGCGCATGACGAGCTCGCGCACGCTGAAGGGCTTCACGACGTAGTCGTCGGCGCCGACCTCGAAACCGAGGACGCGGTCGTACTCGTCGCCGCGCGCGGTCAGCATGAGGATCGCAGCGTCCGCGACCCGCTCGTCGGCGCGCAGGCGGCGGCAGACCTCCATGCCGGAGATGTCCGGGAGCATCAGATCGAGGACGACGACGGAGGGCTTGATGCGGATCGCGGCAAGCAGCGCCTCGGCGCCGTTCTCGACGGCCTCGACCTTGAACCCCGCGTCGCCGAGGTTGAACGAGACGAGCCTGCGAATGTCCTCCTCGTCGTCGACGACGAGCACGACGTCGGCGCCCGCGGGCTGCACCGACGGCTGGGTGCCAGACGGGCTCGAGGTCGGCCCAGGCTGCGAATTCGACATCGGAGAGCCATTGTAACGTCCGAAACGTTCGGAGGAATGTCGGATTGCAGCCGCCGTGGATTGACGCACGATGCAGCGAGATTATGTAAGGCGGTCGGACCCATCCCCGTTTGGCTCGTTCACGGAGGAATTGCATGAAGCTTCTCGTCACCACGCTCCCGCTCGTTCTCGTCGCTGCGCTCTCGGGGGCTTGCGGTGGTGAAGCGAAGCCGCCCGTCGTCGTGACGCCGCCGCCGGTCGCCACCGTTGCGCCGCCGCCGCCTGCTCCCGCCGGGCCGAGCAAGAGCGACAAGATGGCCGTCAACGTCGACGATGACATCATCAAGGCGTGCAACCTCAAGTTCGAGAACCTCGATGAGGCTCCGAAGTTCGACTACGACACCGACGCGCTGACCCAGGGGGAGAAGAACATCCTCGAGGCGATCGCGAAATGTCTCACGAGCGGTCCGCTGAAGGGCCGCGCCGTCGACCTCGTCGGCCGCGCCGATCCCCGCGGCGAGACCGAGTACAACATGACGCTCGGCGCCAAGCGCGCGCGCTCGGTCCACACGTTCCTCGGCGGCCTCGGCGTCCCCGGCGACAAGCTCCGTGACACCTCGCGCGGCGAGCTCGACGCGAAGGGTACGGACGAAGAGGGCTGGCGCAAGGATCGTCGCGTCGACGTTCGCCTCACGAAGTAACGTCGCGCGCGCCGCCATGCTCGATGACACTCTGCTGAAGGACCATCTCGCTCTCACGCTCGAAGGGACCCACCTCGAGGGGCTCGGAGAGCGCTACGAGGGCAAGGTCCGCGACAACTACAGCCGCGGGGACCGCCGCTTCATCGTCGTGACGGATCGCATCAGCGCGTTCGACCAGATCCTGGGGACGGTACCGTTCAAGGGCCAGGTCCTGAACCAGCTCGCGGCCTGGTGGTTCGAGACGACGAAGAGCGTGGCCAAGAGCCACTTCGTGCGCGTTCCCGATCCGAACGTGCTCGAGTGCATCGAGTGCAAGCCGCTCCCTGTCGAGCTCGTCGTGCGCGCGTACATCACGGGCTCGACGTCGACGAGCATGTGGACGCACTACGCCGAGGGCGCGCGGACGTTCTGCGGTCACGAGCTCCCCGAGGGCCTCCAGAAGAACCAGCGTCTCGAGCGGCCGCTCCTCACGCCGGCCACGAAGGCGCCGATGGGCCAGCACGACGTCAGCGCGTCGCGCGAGGAGATCCTCGCGAAGGGCGGCATCGAGGCGGACGACTTCGATCGCGCAGCCGAGCTCGCGATGGCACTCTTCGCGGCCGGGCAGAAGGTCTGCGCCGAGCGAGGCCTCATCCTCGTCGACACGAAGTACGAGATGGGCAAGACGCCCGACGGCGAGGTCGTGGTCATCGACGAGATCCACACGCCGGACTCGTCGCGCTTCTGGATGGCCGCGAGCTATGCCGAGCGCTTCGAGGGCAAGCTCGACCCGGAGCCGCTCGACAAGGATTTCGTGCGTCGTTACTACACCGCGCTCGGCTACCGGGGTGATGGCGCTCCGCCGCCGCTTCCGCCCGAGGTCCGTGTCGGCGCGGCGAAGCGTTACATCGAGGCTTACGAGCGGATCACCGGCGCGTCGTTCGTGCCGGACACCGATCCGCCGCTCGCGCGCATCTGCAAGAACCTCGGCGCGACCGTCCGCGCCCCGGAAGGACAGTCATGAAGGCCACCGTGCTCGTTCGCTTGAAGTCCGAGGTCCTCGATCCGCAGGGCGATGCCGTGCGCCGCGCGCTCGGCAAGCTCGGCTTCGAGGGCGTGAAGGGCGTTCGCGTCGGCAAGCTCATCGAGATCGACCTCGACGACGCGGCGGGCCCCGACGTGAAAGCCCGCCTCGAGAAGATGGCCGATGAGATGCTGGCGAACCCCGTGATCGAAGACTTCGAGATCAAGCTGTGAGCGCTCGAACGTCGAGCGTCTCCAGCGAAGCTCTGATCGTCGATTTCGCCCCGCACGCGGTTCATTACGCCGGCTCGTGGGGAGGTCGGTGGTTCGTTAGCCTGCTTCAGTAACCGCTCCTCCTCACGCTGGATGCCGCGGGAGCGATCGTCGGGCGCGTCGCGATACCCGATGTGGAGCGGGTCCTCGGCGGGAAGGTCGCGCTGCGACGGTCGGCGCCTCGCGTCGCTCGGGCCAACGTCGCGCGCGGGGATTTCGTGGCAAATGTGCAAGTCGCGCATGATCTCGTCACCGGAGCGGAGATCTCGCGGGACGAAGCGGAAGTGAAGGCGTTGGTCGACGAGCTAGCCTCGAGCAACGAGAGGCTCGCCAGTTTCGTGGACCGGGACGGCGGAGGACTCGTGTGGTCGGCACCGGGCGGTACCCCGCGGCGATTCGCCGTTCGCGAGAACGATCGAGGCGGGCCAAGAGCTCGCCATGACTGGACGGACGAACACCGTCAGGCGAACGCCTATGTGCTCGCGGCGCTCACGCGGTTCGCGCTCCTACCGGCTGGCTATCTCCCTGAGGGCGAGCTGGTCGCACGCACCGTGGTGCCCGACCTCGGGGAGCTGCCGCTCGAGCCTGGAACGGTGTTTCACGTGAGCCCGGAGCGCGTCCTCGTCGAGCACGCGACGCGCGGGCGCCTCTGGATCGATTCTGCGGCGAGCGGGCTCACGAAGGGCGATGCCGTCGAGATCGGCGGCTACCGCTTCGTGGACGGGGTCACCGTCGCGACGGTGCTCGTGCGCGAAGGTCGCGAGCTCTTCCGATGTGAGCCCGCCGGCGCCGTGCAGCCGGTCGCGAACGAGCTCGTCGTCTTCGCGGATCCGGCTGGCGAGCCGGTCCCTGAGGAGCACCCGGTCTCCAAGGCGTTCGTGAAGATGCTGCGCGTGCTCGCGAAGCTTCATTTCATCGACCGAGGCTGGCTGAGCGACATTTCCGAGCTCGCAGGGGAGCTGGACGCGGAGGAGCCCGGTCTCTGGACGGCCTCCGAGATCCTCGAGACGGTGTACGAAGAAGAGTCAGGAGCCACGCATGGTGTCGTGCATCACGACCACCGGTTCGGCAACGAGACTGACGACGTCGTCGCCGAGCTCACGGCGACCCTCGGCGCCGAGGCCGTCACGTTCGCGCAAGTCGGAACGCGCGATCTCGCGCTCCAGATCGAGGTCGGCGGCCGCGCCCACTGGGTGTCGTTCGACCGCGGTGGGATCGATGCCATCGCGCGGTTCATCAATGTCCATCTCGACGAGGCGGGAGCACGTCGTCGCATCTTTGCGCTGACGACGCGCTCGGACCGTTCCTGCCACGTGGTCTGCACCCCCGCAGACGCGGAGACCATGAGGCGCGCGGGCGTGGGTCTGAAGAAGCCCTGACCGTGAGCGGCGCGATCCCACGAGCCCGCGCCGACTGCTAGCCTGGGTCTTGGGGTCTCCCTTGCTCTCTCGTCGTCGTGCGCTCATCGCACTCCTCGCAGGCTCGATTTTCGCGGCAGCGGCGGCGTGCAACCTGCTGACCGGAGCGAGCGCACTCGGGGTCGATGACGGAGCGACCGCCGGCGTGAACGAGCCGCGGGCGAGGCAGGACGCCGACGCGGTCGACGCTCCTGCTGCGCCGCCGCCGGTGTGCGAATGCGTGAGCCCGCCGCCTCCGGACTGGACCGGCCCCTTCGCGTTGATCGAGTCCACGGGCGCCGCGCGTGCGTGCCCCACGGGCCTCACGCCCGTCTTCGACGGCGGAGCAGAGCCCAACAGCACGCCGCCTTGCACTTCGTGCACGTGCGGAGCCACGAGCGGCACCTGCGCGACGAGCGTGACGATCTACGGAGCGCTCCCAGGCGGCGGATCCACCTGCGCGACCAACTGCCGCGCGGCGCAGCCAATCGACACGACGTGCACGGCGTTCAACTACTGCGCCATAGGTCAGGGAGCGATCGCGACGGTCGATGCCGGCTGCGAGGCGGACGGCGGGCGCGTCTCGCCGGCGTCGTGGGGGCGTGGCGGGACGGCGTGCACCTTCGCCGCGGTCGTGCCCACGACCTGCCCCACCGGGCAGGCGTGCGCCCCGAGGAGCGAAGGGGCTCCCGCCGCGCGCGTGTGTATTCTGCATGCAGGTGACGTTGCGTGCCCGGCCGGGCCGTACGCAGCGCGGGTGCAGTACTTTGCGAGCATCGTCGACGGCCGGTCATGCACAGCGTGCGAGTGCGATCCGGGCCCGGGCGGCGGGTGCGGAACGGGGACGGTCACGGTCTACGCCGGCGCAGGATGCACGAACGCCATCAAGGACGTTCCCACCTCCGGCGCGTGCACCGCCTTCACCGTGTCCATGGCCGCAGGATCGATGAAGGTCACGGCGAGCCCCACGCCGCAGGCCGGCAGCTGCACGCCTCGGGGCGGCGCACTCGCCGACGGCGGCCTCGACGCGGCCGACGCGACCACGCTCTGCTGCCTCTGAGAACGGCGCGGCCTTCTCCACGCCCTGGCGCGCTACCGAGGGCCGGGTCGTTCGGTTTGCGTGACGACCTCGCCGGCGACCCACTGGAAGTTGTCGAGCAGGACCGACGAGTCGAGCTCGCCGTCGCCCGTGTCCCAGATCATGAGATCGAGCGTGAACGTCTCGCCCGGCTTCACGGGCGCCTGCGACGAGAGCCAGCCCGTTGCACCGCCCGAGACACTCTGTCCGCCGCCGCCGGGGCAGTAGCTACCGAGCACGCCGAAGCCCGTGCCCGCGAGCTCGTCCGCGCCACCAGGACAGCTCGACGTGCCGGGCGTCGCGCCCTGCTCGCAGCCGATCTGCACGCCCGGCGTGCAGCGATCGAAGAAGCCGTTGTTGACGCTGACCGGGTTGTTCTTCGCGTCGAACGAGATGTTCTCCGGCTTGCCGCCGTTGAAGCCTTGCGCGCTGAGGTACGCGACGAAGCCGTCGTTGAAGCGCGAGCAGATGTAGGCGGGCCACTCGCCGGAGTGGAAATTGAAGTCGAACTTGAAGCCGCTCGCGTTCATCGGCGCCTTCATCGTCAGGCGCACGTTGATGACGTCGTTCACGTCGGTCGCGATCGGGCAGCTGCCGGCCGCCTTCGGATAGCCCGGAGGCGCGGCGCCGTTTCCGGGGTTCGCTTGCGAGTCGAACCAGTCCTTGCCCTGCGCGTCTCCGCCGAAGAGCGCACCGGGCGCGCCGTCGAACTCCTGCGCGAAGCCGGTGCTGAGGACGCCGAGGCGCTTGCCCTCGCGCGGCTTGAGCACGCTGCCGAATTTCTCGAGGACGCCGTGCTGCTGGGCCATCGGTGCGTCGTCACGGCCGTAGCCGCGCGTGAACTTCGCGGAGACGAGGCCGAAGCCGCCCTTCGCGACGGTGTCGCAGATCCCCATCGAGCGCGCGAAGTCCTCGGCGGAGCCGTCGTTGGTGAGGGCGGCGTCGCACGTCGCGGCATTGTCGACGGTGCCGTCGTCGTCGTCGTCGCACTTGTTGCCAGGGATCTCGGCCTGTCCCTTGGCGGGGGCGCACACGCCGGTGGCGGTCGCACCGGGGGCGTCAGCGCCGGTGCCGAAGGTGCCCGGCGAGTCGGTGCTGGTCGCCTTCTTCTTGCTGGTGCCGAAGGTCGAGGGATCGGCCGACGAGCAGGCGGCGACAGCGAGGAGCCCTGCGAGGGCGAAGAGCGAGAGGGTACGGCGGGGCATGCGGTGATCCTTCCGGAGGCAACCGAAGATCATTGCGCGCCGCGTGCCGTTACCTGGATCACCTGCACGCCCGTCCCCGCACGCGTCGTCGGATCCTGCCGCGGAAGAAGACTCCGGTCGCGGCAGAACGCGCCATCACATCGTGAACGGCTCGGGCATGAAAAGAAGCGCGAATACGACGAGCGTCAGCACGGCGACGACGGCGCGCGCGCGATCGAGGGGAGCAGCTCCCGTGGCTGGGTGATCCAGCAGATCATGGCGCCGGAGCACTCCACCACGGACCTCCATGGCGATGAGCATCGCGAGGCCCACGAAGAAGGCGAGCGGCAAGAGCGGCGAGCGATTGTCGCGCGCCACGCTCGCGATCACGACGAGGCCGACCGTGGCGGCGAGGCGCATCCGGATGGTGAGCGTCTCGGGCTTGACCTCCTCGTCACGGCCCCGCGAGGCGAGGAGACCGAGGATGGCGAGGACCTGGAACCACACCAGCCAGAACAGCGAGTTCGCGAGGTGGCGGCCCAGGTAGTAGAGGCCGAGCCCGCCGGAGACGTCGCGCGCGACGTGCCCGAAGACCACCACGAAGAAGAACGCGAGCATCGAGCGGTGGATGAGCTGCGCATAGCGATCCTGCTTCGGACCGAAGAGCGCATAGGCCACGTGTCCGCCGTCGAGCTGGCCGACCGGGAGGAGGTTGATCATCGTCACGAACATCCCGCCCCAGGCGCCAAAGGCGATCGGCGACAGCTCGAGATCCATACCCTCGGGCTTCGCAGGCGCGAAGAGGTGATCGAGCACCTTCATCAGGACCGACTCGCCGAGCTGCACCGAGCCTTCGCCCGGCGCGGTGATCGGCACGAGGTGCGAGTGCGAGGCGCCCCAGATGTAGAGCGGGATCGCGAGGCAGAGACCCGCGATGGGGCCAGACGCACCGATGTCGAGGAGCGCCCGCCGCGTCGGGATGACGCCGCGCATGCGGATGACCGCGCCCATCGTCCCGAAGGGGCTGAGGAGCGGCATCGGAATGAAAAAAGGGAGCGACGCGTCGACCTTGTGGAGGCGCGCCGCGACGTAGTGGCCCATCTCGTGGGCGACGAGGATGACGAGGATGGTCGCAGCGAACTGGCCACCGCGAACGAGCGGCTCGCGCGCGAGATAGCCAGCGGTACCACCGCCCTGGGTCGCCACTCCTGTGAAGAACACGCTCGCGACCGTGGCGAGGAAGAGCACCAGGTTCGTGCGCCACTCGGCAGGCTTCGCCGACGGCGGCGTGGATTCGATCGCGGCTTCAGTCATCCGGGAGGGCTGCCTTGTTGATGAGGGCTACCTTGGCCACGTAGCACTTCGCGCAGCGCCTCCGCCAGTCGCGAGAGCTGAGGCATGAGTCGCGCGTCGACGCGACCGAGCTCGGTGTGCACGATGAGCGAGCCGCGCGAGAGCTCAGCGTTCGCTTCGATCGTCGCGACGCCCTCGCCCAGCGCCGACAGCAGCTCGGTCAGCGTCGGGACGTCGCCGGGACAGGCCTCGACGCGGAGCTGCCGTGCGCCGCGTGTCTCCCGCAGGGCACCCTCTGCGAGCGCGCCCACGCGCGCTGGCTCCACGGCGAGCGCCTCGCCCACCAGGCGCTCGGCGAGCAGCACGGCCAGCTCGATCGTGCGGTCGAGCTCGCGCTCGGCCCGGCGCTCGGCGCCCGAGCGCACGACGATCACCTCGGCGGCGAGGCGTGCGAGCTCGGTCTCGCGGGCGTCGCGCGCGACCTGGTCGGCGAGCGCGCGTGCGCTCTCCGTCGCCTGCGCAACGATGTCGTCGGCCTTCGCGCGGGCAGCGGCGAGGATCCGCTCGGCGTCCGCGTGCGCATCGACGACGACGGCGGGCATCCTCGTCGCCACGGCGAGCCTCGAGGCCGCGGCAGGATCCTGCGCGACCGTGACGCTCGTATGGCTCGGCCCCGTGCCCGCCTTGATCACCCTGGCGCGCTCCACGCTCATCGCAGCGTCACCTCTCCGAGCGCGACCGCCACCTCTTGCGCCTCGACCGCGAGGCCTTGCGCGCGAACCGTGCGGCGGCTGTCCTTCAGCTTGCTCGCGAGGTCGGCAATGCGCGCCTCCGAGCCGATCGGGAGCGCGGCGAGCGCGTCTTGCACGGACCCTCCGAGGAGGACGCTGACGGCGACGAAGCTACGCTCCCACACGGTTTCGAGCCTACACCACCCGGAACGCGGCCGCTCGCGCCGGCCCGTCGGCGCCGTCGTCGGCTGGGCCGACGCGCACGATGAGGCCCTCGCGCTCGAGCTTCTCGAGGTGCATCTCGAGGCTCAGCTTCGCGATCGGCCAGAGGTGCATCGGCGTGTCGGCGTACGCGTCGACGACGAGTGCCCCCGCGTCAGCACCTGCGTCCCCCGCGAGTCTCACGGCCGCGAGCACCTTCGCCTCGCGCGCGAGGCGGTGCGCGATGTACTTGCGAAAGAGAACCGTGGGCTCGTCGATCGGATCACCGTGCGCAGGGAGCGCGACGCTCGCATCGAGCGACGCGAGGCGGTCGAGCTGCTCGAGGTAGACCTGCATGTCGCCGTCGCCGGGGGCGATCAGGATCGTCCCGACGCTCGCCACCATGTCGCCGACGACGGCGGTGCGCGTCCGCTCCTCGAAGAGGCACACGTGACCTGGCGCATGCCCCGGCGTGTGCAGCACGCGCCACGATTCGTCGCGCGGGCCTTCGAGGACGATGTTCTCACCGTCGACGAGCCTTCGCGTCACGAGCGCGCGCGTCTCCGGCGCGAGCCGCTCCACCGTCAGCTCGTGCGCCCACACCGGCGCGCCGAGCTCGCGCGCGAGGACGTCGAGACCGCCGACGTGATCGGGGTGATGGTGCGTCGCGACGATCGCGACGAGCTTGCGGCCCTGCGACACGAGCGCGCGTGCCCACTCGATCCACGCGCGCTGCTCGTCCGCATAGGGCGTCGCCGGCTCGACGAGCACGAGATCACGTCCGCCGAGCGCGTAGCTGTTCGTGTGCGTCGCGGGAAGGAGCGTAGGCGTCCGCGCAGGAAAGAGCTGGAGGGAGCTCGAGAGCTCGCGCGGACGCGTCATTGAACGACCTTAGTTCACTGAGGCCCTGGCGGAGGGGTGATCCTCGACGAGCCTGAGCTCCACTTCCACGGGGACCTCGATTTGCGCGAGAGTCATCATCGACACCGAGCTCGTCGGGTTGTGAGTCGCGCGAGAACAGGTACGATCATGCAGTGAGACAACCTTCGCACTGTCTGCGTGCCTGCATCGCTGTGCTGTTCGCGCTCGGGCTCGTTCGCTGTTCATCCTTCACGGCCAGCGAGGAGCCCAACGCCGATGCCGACGTTCGGCCGGAGGCGAGCCCGGAAGGCTCGTCCGCGGTGGACGCGGCGGACGCGGCCGTGGATGCGGCGCGCGAGGCCCATGTGCGGACCGGGGTGCTGTGCGGCGCGACGAGGACGCAGTGCGCGTTGGGCGATAGCTGCTGCGGTACAGGGGCAAGCGACCCGCAATGCGCCCGCGACTGCACCGAGGCCGGCGCTACGTTCACCGTGGTTGCCTGTGGGCGCACGAGCGACTGCGCAGAAGGACAGGAGTGCTGCGCGTCTCAGAACGGTTCGGACAAGTGCGAAGGGTATCTGGGCAGTGCCTCGTGCGTCTCCGTCGGCGACTGCCACACGTGTTCCGATGGCGGCAACCTTGCTCGCCTCTGCGATCCGAGCAGCAACGCCGAGTGCCCGGGGAAGACGTGTACGTTCGTCTTCTCGCAGAGCATCTACACCGGCTGCTCGCTGTAGCGCGTGAACGACTGAGTTTGCGGCGTGCCACCTTCACGGTCGACGAGATGTCGCCCGCCGCTCTCGCCGATCGGGTGACCGGGCGCCATCGCTCTCCGTCAGAAGCGCTCGAGCGTCCTCTTCGCGTCGCCCTGGCGACCGAGCTCGACGACGGGCTCCTTGAAGCGCGCCGCGCGGTAGCACCCTCCCTCGGTGCCGCTGACGCGGACAAGAAGGGCTGCTCCGTCGGGCTGCGAATCGATCTGGTAGCCACTCTCTGCTCCGCGCTCGACCCCCACGACGAAGCGGCGACGAGCCCGCTCGCGTCGTGTCGCGTAGACGACAGCGGCAAGACCGGCACCAAGGCCGCAGGCCGCGATCGTGGCCAACCAGCCGACGGGGAGCGGAGCGGGGAACTCGACGGAGCCCTCCCCACGATCGATTGGGGGACGCGACGCCACCGCGTTCGCGGCGAACGGCAAGGCAACGAGTGCGAGCGCAGCGACGGCCCCTGCGACGGCGCCGACAAGCCGCTCTCCGCGGTCTTCGCTTGCGAGACCTTGATCCGCGGCGAGCTGGGCATCGTAAAGCGGGAGGCCAAAGAGCACGAGCGTGACGACGAGCGCTGGGCCCCAGACGATGACACCGAAGGTGGCGCCTTCGAGGAACCACCAGGCCCCGTCGCCGAAGGACGGACGGAAGCCTCGGTCAACGTCGTCGATGCGGTCGATGCAAAACGCCGCCCCGGCGTTCACTGCAGCGAGGGGAACGGCCGCGACCCAACCCCACGGCGTGCCCCCACGACGAGGTCGATCTTCGCGTTCGACGACGAGAGCACCTCGCAGATCCAGTCCGGTCGAACACGCACGGGACGACCCCGAGGTCGTTCAGCGACGCGGTCGCGCCGCCACCCGACGAGGTCGGGCCGGTAGACCTCGTGGCCTTCGAGCTCCACGTCGACCTCCGCAAGGATCCGCTTCAAGGAGCAACCCTCGCGACGGCGCGAAGCCTACGCGACGCTCAGACGCGCTCGATGATCATCGCGAGCGCTTCGCCGCCGCCGATGCAGATCGACGCCATGCCGCGCTTCTTGTTCGCGTGCGTGAGGGCGTGGAGCAGCGTCGTGACGATGCGCGCGCCGCTCGCGCCGATCGGGTGGCCGAGCGCCACCGCTCCGCCACGAACGTTGACCTTGTTGATGTCGAGCTTCGAGAGCTGCGCCGACACCATCGCGACGACACCAAAGGCCTCGTTGATCTCGATGAGATCGATGTCGTCCACCTTGAGCCCGGTCTTCGCGAGGACGCCGTCCATCGCCTTGGCTGGTGCCGTGGTGAACCACTCGGGCGCCTGCGCCGCGCCGGCGTAGCCGACGATCTTCGCGAGGGGCGTGAGGCCGTGCTTCTTCACGGCGGCTTCGCTCGCGAGCACGAGGGCAGACGCGCCGTCGTTGATCGACGAGGCGTTCGCGGCGGTGATCGTTCCTTCCTTGCCGAAGGCCGGGCGGAGCGAGGCGAACTTCGTCGGGTCGCCCTTCGCGGGGCCCTCGTCGTCCTTCACCATGACCGGGTCGCCCTTGCGCTGCGGGACGGCGACGGGCGCGATCTCCGCGGTGAAGAGGCCTTCCTTCTGCGCGGCGAGCGCCTTGCGGAAGCTGCCCGTCGCGTACTCGTCCTGCGCTTCCCGCGAGATCTTGTACTCGGCAGCGCACTTGTCGCCGCACGTTCCCATGTGGACGTTCGCGTACGGATCCCAGAGGCCGTCGTGGATCATGCCGTCGATGAGCGTCGCGTTGCCCATCCGGTAGCCCTGCCGCGCCTTGTCCATGTAGTAGGGGACGTTCGACATCGACTCCATGCCGCCCGCGACGACGACGTCACGGTCGCCGAGCGCGATCGCCTGGGTGCCAAAGATGAGCGCCTGCATGCCGGAGCCGCAAACCTTGCTCACGGTGGTCGCCTGCACGCTGTCGGGGATGCCCGCGCCGCGGAGCGCCTGGCGCGCGGGCGCCTGGCCGATGCCGGCTGTGAGCACGTTGCCCATGAAGAGCTCGCCCACGAGCTCCGGCGCGACCTTCGCGCGCTCGAGCGCCGCCTTGATGGCGGTCGTTCCGAGCTGCGGCGCGGTGAGCGCAGACAGCGAGCCGAGGTAGGCCCCGATGGGGGTACGCGTCGCGGAGACGATATAAACGGGGGGTAGCGCGCCAACAGACATGGTCGGACTCCTTTGAGAGGCGGACTTAGCACGCTTGGGCCAACCGCTCTATTCTCGCCGTGTGACGCCTCGTTGGCTCCGGCCCTCTCGTCCCATCGCGCAGCTCGCGCTCGTGCTCGTCATCGGATCCGCATCGGCGGCGCTGGCGGGAGCGTGCGGCGAAGGCGCCATGACCATCACCCCGACCGAGGACGGCGGCGAGGAGAGCGGCTCGCTCCAGCGGGCGGATTGCCCCGCCGCGGAGCCCGCGAATGGGTCGCTTTGCCTTCTTCCGGAAGGCACCACGTGCGATTTCGGCCAGTGCGGCTCCCTCCTGGCGCGGTGCTCCCAGGGCGTCTGGACGAGAGCGGGCAACCCCACCGCGGGGCCCAAGTGCCCGGACAAGTCGCCGACAGAAGGCGTGAAATGCCCGTCTTGCTGGCCCGTGACCCTCTCGTGCCCTTACGGAAGCACCGACTGCTCGCTGCCCGACGCGAGCCCTAACAAGGCCGTCGCCTCCTGCCCGGCCGGGACGTGGGTCCTCGACTACCAACCGTGCCGGGATGGGGGCGGAGCGGATGTTCAGCGTGACGGCGGGCCCGACGCGGACTAGAACGTCCGCGATTAACCATGGCTGACACGAACAAGCTCTCCACCTTCCTCGACTCCAACAAGCTGAACCCGAAGCGCGTGCTCGCGGTCTCGCACAAGCTCGAGACGCTCCAGCGCGAAGATCGCGCCATCAAGCTCGGCAAGCGCCAGGGCAAGAAGGCCGTGGCCGCGGGCACCGCGAAGGAAGGCGACAAGACCGAGACGGCCAAGCCGCGCTCGGGCCGTCCCGTGACGCCGCGCGCGCTCGACGCCGCGATGAAGGGTGGCGCGACCGCCGTGAGCGGTCCGATGAAGCAGCGCATCCTGCGCGCCGTCAACTACCTGCTCGAGCAGAAGAAGAAGGACAAGGTCGAGCTGAAGACGCTCTTCTGAGCGCTCAGGTCGTGTGACGAGAGGGGTCAGTGCCGACGCGCGCGTCGGTTGATGAACTCGTGCGCGTCGAAAAGGACGACCCCCAACATGACCGTGAGCGCGACGATCGCCATGGCGCGAACGTGCCCTTCGCGGCGGCGGTTGGCCCAGTTTTCGACGCCGTTTTGTCCCACTCTTCCTCCCTTTCGCGCGCTCCCGTGAATCCCGCGTCGGGGTCGGGCACCAAACCCGAGGTGACCGCAACTGCCTCGGGAATCCTGCCCTTCGCGAGCGCAGCCAATGCGATGAGTGCGATACAACCGCACGTGATGCGCACGATGGATGACGTCGACACGCTCGTTCGTCAGGCTGCTGCCGGCGATCCTGCGGCGTTTCGTACGCTGTTCGCGCGGCACAAGAGCGACGTAGCCCGCCTCGTGTACCGGATGCTGAACGCGCCTGCCGACCTCGAGGACGTCGTCCAGGAGGTGTTCGTGCAGGTCTTCCGCAGCCTCAAGGACTTCCGCGGACAGTCGAAGTTCTCGACGTGGCTCCACCGCGTGACGGTCAACGTCGTGCTCATGCACCGTCGCTCCGCGCGAAGCCGCCCGGTCCTCACCGAGGAGCTACCCGGTGAGCTCGTCGCCGACGACGGACAGACGCTGCCCGACGAGGACGTCGATCGGCTCGAGCGCATGCGCGCCTTCCAGCGGTTGCTGGCGAAGCTGGCGGACAAGAAGCGCGTCGTGTTCGTCCTGCACGAGCTCGAAGGGATGACGCCTTCGGAGATCGCCGACGTCGTCGGCGCTCCGGTGCTCACGGTGAGGACACGCCTCTTCTATGCGCGCCGCGAGCTCGAGGCGATGCTCTCCGAGGAGCCAACGCTTGCTCCGCTCGCCACCGCTGCGAGTGAGCCCTCGACCCCGAGCACGCGCCGCCCGCATTCCGCCAAGGAAGGTACGCGATGAGCAATTCCCCCAAGAGTGCGCTCGACGCGCTCGTTCGCGAGGCGAAGGCGGAGGCCGGCGGTCTCGAGCCGCGCGTGAGCGAGGAGCGGTGGTCGGCCGTCGAGGAGCGCCTCCTGGCGCGCATGGCGAAGGAACGGTCCGCGCTTGCGCACGAGGTGAATGCATCGTCGTCGCGCGTCCGCATGTTGCGGGTGGGCGTGGCCGTCCTGGCCGCCGCTGCCGCGATCGCGCTGTTCGTGAAGAACGAGCCCAGCCCGTCGTCCGTGGAGGCCGTGCCGGTCGCGGCGCGTGAGGCCACTGCGAGCTCGTTGCGCGAAGCGGTCGGTCCTGGTGTCGTTCGCGTCGACGGTCAGGCGGCCTCCGCAGGTCACGTCCTTCGCGCCGGCGATCGGCTCGAGGTCGATGGTGCGCGCGCCGTGCTCGAGCGTCCGCGCAAGGTGACGTGGCTCCTCGAAGCCGGGCATGCCGAGGGTGCGTCGTCCGCGCGCGCTCGCGTGAAGTCGGCGGGCGAGTCTCTCGTCCTCGGCCTCGAGGACGGCGCCATCGAAGCGCAGGTCACGCCGGTGCCTTCGGGTGAGGCCTTCGCGGTCGACATCGCCACCGGGTCGAGCCTCGTGCGCGTCGCTGTCCACGGCACGCACCTCCGCGTGTCTCGCTCCGGTTCGCGCGTCGTGGTCGATCTCACCGAGGGCGTCGTCTCGATCGGCACGCCTCCGCGCAGCGGGTCCACGTACGGCACACTCGTGACGGCTCCGTCGCACGTCGAGTTCGACGCTGCCGATCTCGAGCACACGCTCCACATCGAACACGCGGCGGCCGCGATTCGCGCGCCGATCACGCTCGTCTCGCAGGATGGTCTTGCGGCCGCAAACGCGGCGGCCCGTGCCGAGGCGCCGCGTACCGCGCGTCAGGACATGCCGGCTGCCGTCGCGGTGGCGACGGTTCCGCGCCCGGCGGCAACGCCGCGTCCCGCGAGCGACCCGTCTCCAGAAGAGCAGACCGGGAAGGGCGATACGAAGGCGACCCCGCCGCCGCGCGAGGCCATCGCGGCCGCCGTGCGTGCGTGCGCGGCCCAGCGCAGTCGCCCCGAGAACGTCCGCGTGACGGTCTCGAGCTCGCTCAGACTGAAGATCGCCCGCGGCGGTGACGTCGAGACCGCGCAGTTCGACCCGCCGCTCCTTCCCGAGATCCAGACGTGCGCGGCGAACGCCATCTACAAGGCGAAGCTCGAAGACTCCGCCGGCGGCACCGTCACAATCCCGATCGACTTCTCCTACTGAGCGACCTCGGGCAGCGCGCCTCGGCCACGTGCTAACAAGGGGCCGTGCCTGACGACGTCCTCGTCCTCGACGCGCTGGGAAAGGACTTCGGGGCGACCGTCGCCCTGGATTCCCTGACGTGTCGCGTCGGCCGCGGCGAGATCGTCGGGCTCCTCGGCCCGAACGGCGCCGGCAAGACGACCACGATGAAGCTCGTGCTCGGGATGCTGCGCCCGACCCGTGGAAGTGCTCGGTTCCTCGGGCTCGATTGCACGCGCGACGCGCACGAAGTGAAGCGCCTTCTCGGGTACTCGCCCGACGAGCCCGCGTTCTACGATTTCCTGAGCGGCCGGGAGACGATCGATTTCGTCCTCAACGTGCGCGGGGTGCCGCGCGACGCCGCGTGGGCGACGCTGACGCCCGTAGTCGAGCGGCTCGAGCTGGACGAGACGCTCCAGCTCGCGGCGGGAGGCTACTCGCACGGCACCAAGAAGAAGCTCGCACTCGCGCTCGCGCTCGCTCACGAGCCGACGCTCCTCCTCCTCGACGAGCCGACCAACGGCCTCGATCCGCCGACCGCGGCTCGCGTTCGCGCGCTGCTCCGCGAGCGAGCGGACGCCGGTGTCGCCGTCGTGGTCTCCACCCACCTCCTCGACATGGCCGATCAGCTCTGCGATCGCGTCCTCGTCGTCGACCATGGCCGGCTCATCGCGGAGGGCACCACGGCGGCGGTGCGTGCGCAGGCGGGCGTCGCTGCCGAGGCCTCGCTCGAGGCCGCGTTTCTCGCGCTCATCGGCTGATCCGAACGCGATGCTCGTGCTCCGTCAGACCTGGGCCCTCGCTCTGCTCGTCGTCCGCTTCTGGGCGAGGGCTGGCCTGCGAAATCGGGTGAGCAAGGACCAGGGCCGGCGCGTGTCGGCCGTTCTGCTCCGCGGGACGTTCCTCCTGCTGATGGCGAACTGGGGCTACCGCATCGGCGCCGCGTGCGTGCGGGTCGGCCCCGCGACAAGGCCCGCGGCGGTTGCGTGGTTGCTCGTCGGTCTTCTCGCGCTCTCCGTCACGTGGGGCGCGATGGGGCGCGGCCCGGGTCTGCGCGGGCCGCAATCCGCGCTCACGTCGCCGCTGCTCGATGCGCTGCCGCTCACCGAGGCGAGTCGCGTCTTCATCGGCCTCTTCGAGCGCGTGATGCTCTATGCGCTCGTCTCCGCCGCGCTGATCGCCTTGGCCCCCGGGCTGCGGCTCGATCTCGTTCTGCTCGCCCTCGCGCTTCCGACCGCCGGGCTCGTCGTCGGCGACGCGCTTCTGCGCTCCATGCGCACGATCGTCTCGCCGCTGCGTATGGCGCGCGTCGCGGTCGTTCCGGTGGTCCTCCAGTTCCCGTCGTTCATGGTGGTAGGCGGCGCGCCGGTGCTCGCCAAGTTCCCGTTCGCGGCGCGCGCGGTGCGGCACGCGCTACCGACCGCCATGGCGCTCATCGAGGGCACCAGCGTGCTCCCGTTGCTCGGGGCGATGGTCCTCCTCGGCGCCGCCGGCGCTGGAGCCATCCGGACCGCGGAGCGAATCGGCTACGACCGCATCGACATCGTCCCCACCCAGAGACTCGGCAAGGCCGCGGCGAGCGATCTCGATCTGGTGCGGATCGAGCACGTCCTCGGCAAGCGCGAGCCGGGCGGCCGCTGGCTCGCGAGGGGAGCGTTTCTCTATACATTCGCGACCTCGCTCGGCCTCCTCGCGGTCGCGACGTTCTCGAAGAGCTTCGAGCGAGAGGCGTCGATCGCGTTCGTGCGCTCGGTCGGTTTCGTCGCTATTTTTTCGGGCTTTGCCGTCGTGCAAGCGCGCGCCACACGCATGGTGGTGCGTGACGCCAGCGCGCGCGCGATGCTCGCTCCGCTGCCCATCGCCCCTCGCGATCTCCTCCAGGGCAAGACGCGCGCGCTCGTCGTCCACGCGCTCCTCGTCGTCGCTCCGTACTTCCTGCTCCTCGCGCTTCCCGGAGCGGCGGCGCTGCACCTCGAGGTGCTCTGGCGCGGCGGCGCAGCCGTCACTGCGCTCGTCCTCGCGGCGAGCGCGACGGTCGCCGTCGCCTTCCTCACGCAAGGGCTTGGCGGCACGAAGGTGCTCGGCGGCAACGTGGGGATCGAGACGACGCTCGTCGCGATGCCGCTCCTCGCGGTCGCGGCGGCGCCGTATCTCTGGAACGCGCTCGTCTCGCTTGCTTGCCTCGCGCTCCTCACCTTCGAGGCGCGCCGATCCGCGCTGCGCTGCGTCCGGTGGATCGACGACGCCGAGGACTTCGAGCGCGAGACACCGGTGTGGCGTGCGCTCCTCGTCTACGCCTCCTTCCAGGCCGTCCAGGCCCTGGGCCTACGCGCGCTCGCCCTTGCGCCCATCGACGCGCCCCTGCAGTCCGCGCTCGCCTCGGCGATTGCCGCGCTGGCGCTCTTCGCGCTGACGCTTCACGGCCGGCGCGGTCTTCCTCGGATGCGCGCGCTTCCCGAGCGGCGCTCCCTCGCGTATCTCGTCGCCGGGGTCGGCCTCGGTCTCGGCTCGGGCGCGCTCGCGGTCGGGTTCCGTCAGCTCGTTCGCTCGATGGGCCTCGACGTTCCGCTCGATGCAGCGGAAGGCGACGGGCGCGGCGTCGTCGCCTTCGTCGCGATCCTGCTCACGCCGCTGGCCGAGGAGATCTTCTTTCGCGGATGGTTGCAGAATACAATCGAGGGGGAGCTCCTGGAGCGCCGTCGGTGGCTTGCGCCGCTGCTCACCGCGTTCGCCTTCGCTTCGCTGCGAACGCCGATGTCGTTCGTGCCGGTGCTGGTCCTCGGTCTCGTGACCGGGTTGCTCTATGCGCGGACGCGCGGTGTCGTGCCCGGCATCGCCGCACACGTCGTTCATGTCGCAGTCTCGCTCGCCGCCCGCTACGCCCTCGGCTCCTGAGAGGGACGGACCCTACGCGACCGTCCTAGCCGCCTGCGTGCTTGCGGCTGATCTCGGTGATGGTGTGAGTCTCGACGGCGCCCAGCAGACCGAACTGCACGCCCATGCCGCCGTCGCGGACCCATCGGACGACGCCGGGTAGCGACACCGTGCCGTCCTGGCCGGGCAGCTCGACGTGGATGATCACACGACCGCCGAAGGGCGCTGGCGTGACCGTCTCGATGAACATGCCACCAACGGCGATGTCCTTGGCGAGCCCGTCACGGTCGCCGTTCTCGCCCTTGACGGAGAAGGACACGGGCCTGTCGAGAGGGACTCTTGCGTAGCGGCGCTGCTCGATCAACGGTGGGCTCCTGGGTTCGCGCTCGAACGATGAATCGAACCCGATGCTAGCATCGAAAGCGTGGACAAGGACGACGAGACCAGGGGGCCCCGCGCGAACGATGAACCTCTGCCGGAGAGCGTCGTGCGCGCTCTCGCCGAGGCGAGGGCAACCGCGGCAAATGCGGGTACCAGGCGCGACGCCTCGTTGACCGCGTCGAGCGGTCGCTGGCTGGCGGTCATTCCGCTGAGCGCCGCCGTGCTGGCGATGGCGCTGATCATGCCACGTGCGACGCCTCCCGACGACATCCCGTTGCCGCACATCGACGCGAAGGCGCTCGAAGCCGTGCGGAGGGACGACACCGCGCGTGCGGCATCGGCGCGCGTGACGAGGCTCCCCGGCGACGTCCTCTCCGTCGGCTCTGGCCTGCGCGACGTCAACAAGGCGCAGGTGAGCTACGGGGACGTTGACCAGATCGGCTTTGCGCAGGCGACTCTCGAGCGCGCGGTCGAAGCGGTCGTCGCCGATCGGGTGGCCGGCATCGACGCGCTACGGACGCTTCGCGCCCTCCAGCTCGAGGGCTTCCTCGCGGAAGCCGAGCGCTTCGAGGCGACAGGCACGCCGACGGAGGAGCTCGAGCTCCTCTCCGGGCTGTTCCTCGACCACATGGCGCTGGCGGGGTGGGTCGACCACGGCAAGATCCTGCTCGACGATGCGGCGCGCCGCGTGGCCTACAAGCTCGTGTGGAACACCGTCGTCGGTGCCGACCGCATCAAGGACCTCAGGCTCACGCTCGACGAGAGTCGTGCACTCTACACATTTTACCTGACGCACCCTCACGCCTCCGAAGCGCAGCGTCTCGCCTACGCGAACATGCGACGAGTCTCCGCCACGGACGCGGAGTGCAAGCGCGCCGTCGCTCAGGAGAGGCTCGAGATGGAGCAATGGCGGGTCGACAAGATCCGCAAGCTCGGAGAGATCGACCCGACCTACCCCACCGGATTCGCGCTGGGCGTCGCCTACTACCGCGGGGCCCGCTACGACCTCTCGATCGAGGCCTTCCGGGGCTGGATCGAGAAGCATCCCGACGGCCCGTTCGCGCTTCGCGCTCGCAACCACCTGATGGCGGCGGTGGCTGCGTTCGGGCCGACCTGACCCATGATCCGCGCGCTGCTCGTCGACGACGATCGCGATCTCGCGCGACTCCTCACCGACTACCTTGGGGGGCACGACGTGACGATCACGCACGTCGAGAACGGCGCGCGCGGGCTCCTTGTGCTCGCGTCGGAGTCCTTCGACGTAGTCCTCCTCGACGTGATGCTGCCCGGCATCGACGGGTTCGAGGTCTGCCGGCGCATCCGTGCCTCGCACGACGTCCCGATCGTCATGCTCACCGCACGCGGCGACGACGCCGACCGCATCGTGGGCCTCGAGATCGGTGCAGACGACTACGTTCCCAAGCCGTTCAATCCACGTGAGCTGCTCGCCAGGGTCCGCGCGGTCCTCCGGCGCGCACGGCCGGGGACCACCTCGGACGACTCCATGAAGCTGGCCCCGCGCGAGAGGATCGTCGTCGGTCCTCTCGAGATCGACCACGCGGCGCGCGTGGTGAAGAAGGACGGCTTCGAGGTCACGCTCACGTCGTTCGAGTATCGAATTCTGCTCGTGCTCGCGCGTCGAGCGGGCGAGACGGTGACGCGCGAGGAGCTGGCCACGGAGGTGCGCGAGCCCGCCCAGGCGAAGAGCAAGGAGCACGCGTACGATCCCAGCGTCGACCGCTCGCTCGACGTCCACGTCAGTCGTCTCCGGCAGAAGCTCGAGGGGGACCCGAAGGAGCCCCGTCTCATCAAGACGGTACGCGGCGTGGGCTATGTCCTGTCGAGGCCGGCGTGACCCCGCTGGCCCGGCCCCGCGGCAAGCGGCTCCGGCGGCTCCAGGCGCGCCTCCTCCTCTGGTTTCTCGGCGCGATCGTGCTCGCGATCGGGGCGAGCATCCTCACGACGGTGCTCACCGCGAGCGACAACGACACCCCCACGCGCGTGGTCTCGCGGCACGTCCAGCATCGGCTGGCTCGCATCTGGGACGATCCGGTCGCCACCGACAAATACGTCGCCGAGCTCCGCGAGACGACGGGTCTCGACATGCGGGTCCGTCGCGATCCGTCGCTCTTCGCGGGTCGACCGGCGCGCGGAGCGAACGGTATGATCTTCGAGGACGGGGTCGCCTACGTCCCCGTGGTCAGAGGAGGGACGATCGTGGGCGCCCTCGAGCTCCGTACGGGAACGCCGGCGCCGCAGCTCTGGCGCGTCGGAGTTGCTCTAGGCGCGGCGCTCCTGGTGCTCGGCGCAGCCGCCCGGCGCGTGTCGAAGCGTCTCGCGCGCCCGCTCGAGCATCTCGCGCAGACCGCGGAGCGCTTCGGCTCGGGCGATCTCACGGCGCGCACCGGCATCGAGGGCCTCCCGAGGCGGTGGGTCGCCGAGGAGGTGCGCGACGTCGGTCGTGCGTTCGACGGCATGGCCGACCGCATCGCGCGCGTCGTTCTCGAGCAGCGCGAGCTCCTCGCGGCGATCAGTCACGAGCTCCGCTCACCGCTCGGTCGGGCACGCATCGCGGTCGAGATCGCGCGCGAGCGTCCCGATCCCTCGGCGGCCCTGGACGACGTCGAGAGGCAGCTCGTCGAGATCGACGCGATCCTCGGTGATCTGCTCGCCTCTGCGCGCGCGGGCCTCGCGGACGTCCACCTCGAGCGGGTCGAGCTCGTGCCGTGGCTTCGCGCGCGCATCGGCGCCGAGGACCTCGGCCCGATCGAGCTGGTCGTCGCCGAGGGGGCCGCGAGCACGAAGGTGACGATCGACGCGGCGCTCCTCGGTCGTGCGCTCCACAATCTCTTCGCGAATGCGTGGAACCATGGGCACCCGAAGGAGGCTCCTCTCGTCGTGAACGTCTCGATCTCGGGCGATCGCGCGCGGGTCGCGGTTCGCGATCGCGGCCCTGGCTTCAGCGACGCGGTCCTCCCGCGGGCGTTCGAGCCGTTCGTGATGGGCGCCGACGCGGCGCGCTCGCCGGGTGCCCACGGCATGGGGCTGGGCCTGTCCCTGGTACGGCGCATCGTCGAGGCGCACGGAGGGGCAGCTTCGGCCGTGAATGTGGCCGAGGGCGACGTCATCCAGGGCGCCGAGGTGAGGTTCGAGCTCCCGGTCGCCTCCTAGCCCCTTCCTGGCCGGACGGCACTGCCCGGCCCGGCCAGCGCCATGTTGGCGCTCCAGGGAGCGTCTCGATACGCTCGATGGGTGGACTCGTCGTTCGGTCGCAACATCGTCTGGCTGGTTGCGATCCTCGGGGCGATCACGCTGCTGCTCTACCTTTTCGTGTTCGATACCTGGGTCGTCCCCGGCGACGATCCGCTCTTCACCGCCTCGATCCTCCCGACCCTGAGCCCCGAGGACCGCATCCTGACCAAGCGCGGCTCCGACCCGCTGGTCGGCCAGCTGGCCCGCTGCCTGGTCCCCGACGGGAGCGGGAAATACACGATCGGCCGGGTTTTCGGCCGTGCCGGCGACACCGTCGAGATCAACAATGAACGCGTCGCCGTCAACGGAAAGTCCATCAAGATCATGTTTGGCTGCGGGACGGTCAGCGCCGTGAACCCGGTCTCCGGGGATGCCGTTCCCCTGACCTGCAGCGTCGAGGACAACGGGTCCTTCAGCTACAGCGTCCTCGCCCACCCGGAATATCGCGAGGCCGCGCGGACGGCCAAGGTCGAGCCGGGACACGTCTACCTCGTCAGCGACAACCGCCATATTCACAAGGACTCGCGTGACTTCGGCCAGGTCGAGGTCTCGACCTGCGAGCACGTGGTCTTCCGCCTGTGGGGCCAGAGCTTCGGCGAGAGCTCCCATCGGTTCAACGTCCTCTGGTAAGGGCGTTTTTTTGGTAAGCTCGGCCCGCCCGATGGACCTCGAGATCGGCATTGTCTGTGGTCGGTGCGAAACCTACGCGGTGATCGCCACGGCTACGTGCGTCTCCTGCGGGCACGCCCTCGCCCTGGAGACGGTCGCGCCGCCGGTCGCAAGCTTCGTCCCGGCGACGACTCCCGAGGCCTTCACGCCGCACGAGCCCGTGGTCCGGGAGGAGCCCGCGCCTCGGAGCGCCCGCGCCGCGATCTCGGAAAAGGCGCGCGCCGACGTTCTCCCGTCGTCACGCCCCGAGGCGTCCCCGAAGCCGCCCGCGTCGTCGTCCGTCTCGGGAGCGCCGGTCCTGCGTCGCTCCGAGCCGCGCCTCGACCCACGCGCCGAGGCTGCGGCTGTGGTCGCCGCCGCGCCGCGCTCATCGCGCAGCGGCGCAATTTCCAGCTCGTCCGCGGAGTCAGCGCGCGGCTATGCCACGCCCGCGAAGTCGTCCAAAGGGAAGTCCGTCGAGGAGCTCATGGATCAAGCGAAGAACTTCGTGTGCCGTTCGTGCTCGACCGCCGTACCGCTCGGACACAAATTCTGCGGAAGGTGCGGCGCGGCGGTGCCGCCGGAGATTCTCCAGGCACGTACGCAGTTCTTCGGGCAGCTCCAGGCGCCAGGCAAGGCGAAGCTGATCCTGATCCGCGGCGAGGGCGTCGAGGGGCTCAGCTACCAGCTGAACGCCGAGCACCACACCGTCGGTCGCAGCGGCCAGCTCGTCTTCCCGGACGACCCGTTCGTGTCGCCTGCGCACGCCGACTTCTTCTACCGGAACGGCAAGCTGGTCGTGAAGGACGAGGGTTCGCTCAACGGCGTCTACCTCCGCGTGAAGGGCTCCGTCGACGTCTCGCCCGACGACTTCTTCCTCGCAGGCGAGCAGGTCTTCCGCATCGACGCGACGCCGCGCCCGAGTGATCAGCCCGGCCCCGACGGCACGTATTTCTACTCGTCGCCGAAGCATCAGAGCCCGTTCCGCATCACCCAGATGCTCCAGGGCGGCTCGGCCGGCATGACCGTCTGCGCGCGTGGGTCGAGCCTCCAGATCGGCCGCGAGGGCGGCGACCTCAACTTCCCGAGCGACCTCTACATGAGCGCCGCGCACTGCAAGATCGAGGAAGCCGGCGGCAAGTTCATGCTCACCGACATGAGCAGCCGCAACGGCAGCTACGTGCGGTTGAAGGCAGAGCGCGAGCTCTCGCACGGTGACTACGTGTTCATCGGCCGCAAGCTGCTGCGCGTCGAGATCACGGCCGCGTAGTCACGCGCGCGAGCTCTTGCGAGCGGCGGCCTTCTTGTCGAGGGCGCGTGGCGTCAAGCCCAGCGCGCGACGAGCCATCGACGAGAACACGCCCATCATCGCCGACGGGATGTTGTCGATCAGGTCTTCGAGATCGACCGGTCCCTCCGCGACGGGGATGATCTCCGCGAAGACCGTGGCGAAGCGCTCGTACTTACGCTGGAGCGACGTGAGCTTCTCGCGCAGGGCGTCGGCCTCGGGGCCCTCGGCTTCGCCGAGCTGACCGAGCGCGCGGTTGCACAGGTTCACCTTGTCGAGCACGACGCGACGGAGGCGCGTCAGGTAGGCGCCGACCACGACGTCCGGGTACTTCCCGCGGAGCGCGAACGTGTCGTGACGCGTGCCCGAAGCGCGATGACGCTCGACGATGCCCGCCCCCTCGAGCCCCCGGAGGTTCGCGAAGATGTTGCTCTTCGACCGGCCGAGCTCCTCGCTCAGCTCGTCCATCGAGAGGGGCCGATCCCCGAGGTAGAGCGCGGCGACGATCTGACCGCCGAGGCGCGTGATGCCGGGGAAGCTCGCCGCGATCTCGCGTCCCACTCCGTCGAGGACCGTCGCTCGCGCGAGCGCGACGGGATCCGTCGTCCGATCAGGATTTGCAGGGACTTTTGCCATTCCGTGATTGCAGAACTCATAGCACGCCCCAAGAGTCGGTGGAATCGGCTCTGCCGCGCGCTATGACCGCCGCGTGAGCGCGCCCCAGGATGGTACGGACCGGAAGCCCAATCGTCTCGCAACGGAGGCTTCGCCGTACTTGTTGCAGCATGCATACAATCCGGTGGAGTGGTTTCCCTGGGGTGAGGAGGCGCTCGCCGAGGCCAAGCGTCGCGACGTGCCCATCCTCCTCTCGATCGGCTACTCGGCGTGCCACTGGTGCCACGTCATGGAACGCGAGAGCTTCGAGAGCGACGCCATCGCGAAGGTGATGAACGAGCACTTCGTGTGCATCAAGGTCGATCGCGAGGAGCGACCCGACCTCGATCAGATCTACCAGCTCGTCGTTCAGCTGATGGGGCGGAGCGGGGGCTGGCCGCTCACCGTGTTCCTCACGCCCGAGCAGAAGCCGTTCTTCGCGGGCACCTATTTTCCTCCTGCCGACCGCTACGGGATGCCTGGCTTTCCGAAGATCCTCGCGGCGCTCGCCGAGGCGTATCGCGAGCGACGCGGTGAGATCGACGAGCAGGCCATGGAGCTCACCAGGGCCATCGCCGAGGTCGGGCGAGGCGAGTCGAATGCCACGTATGCGCCGAGCCCGGAGCTCCTCGAGCGCGTCTCGGCCGTGCTCATGAACCGCTTCGACGACACGCACGGCGGCTTCGGCAGCAAGCCGAAGTTCCCGAACACGATGCCGCTCGAGGTGCTCCTCCGGCGCGGCGTGCTCGAGGAGGAAGGCGTGGCGCGTGATGCGGTGCGTCTCGCGCTCGAGTCGATGCGCCAGGGAGGCATCTGGGATCACCTGGGCGGCGGCTTCCATCGGTACTCGACCGACGAGCGATGGCTCGTTCCGCACTTCGAGAAGATGCTCTACGACAACGCGCTGCTCCTGCGCGCGTACGTCGACGGGTATCGCGTGTTCGGCGAGCCGCTCTTCCGGAGCACGGCGCGAGAGCTCGCGCTCTGGGTCGACCGCGAGATGACCGATCCGAACGGCGGCTACTACGCGAGCCAGGACGCGGACAGCGCAGGCGACGACGGCGTGGCCGAGGAGGGGAAGTTCTTCGTCTGGAACCCGAACGGCGTTCGCGAAGCGCTAGGTGACGACGAGCTGGCGGCGAAGGCGGCGCTCCTCTACTTCGGCGTCACGAGAGACGGGAACTTCGACGAGCACGGGCGGGTCACGTTCATGACCGTCCTCCATGAAAATAGGCCGATCGCCGCGGTCGCCGCCCAGCTGCTCGACACGCCGGTCGAGGAGGTCCGCGCGGCCGTCGCGCGCGCGAAGAAGAGGCTCTTCGAGGTCCGCGAGCAGCGCCCGAAGCCATTCCGCGACGAGAAGCTCCTGACGAGCTGGGGCGCCCTGATGATCGGCGCGATGGCCGAGGCCGGAGCCGCTCTGCAGGAGCCGGCCATGATCGCATCCGCGGAGCGGGCGCTCTCGTTCATCGAGAGCAAGCTGCTCCGCTGGAGCGAGGACCGCACGAAGGCGACCGCGCAGCGTCTCGCCAAGGGGGAGGTCGTGAAGGGGCCGGGCTTCCTCGACGATCACGCGTATCTCGCGAACGCTGCGCTCGACCTCTACGAGGTGACCGGCGAGCCGTCTCGCGTGGCGCTTGCGCGGGCGCTCGTCGAGCGGATGATCGATGCGTTCTGGGAGGAGGGCGAAGGGTTCTTCTTCACACCCAAGGACGGCGAGACGCTCATCACGCGCGCGAAGGATCCGTACGACAACGCCGTCCCGAGCGGCGCGTCGATGGCGTGCCGAGCCCTCCTCCGGCTCGGCGCGCTGGTCGATGCAAAGTACACCGACATGGGTGAGAAGGAGCTGCTCCGGCTCGCGCCTGCGGCGGTGGCGAACCCGATGGGCTACGGGCAGACGCTCTGCGAGCTCGATCGCCTCGTGCGCGGCTCGGTCGACATCGTGCTGGTCGGTCCGCGCGACGACGTGCGAACGAAGGCCCTCGCCAACGCGGCGTTCGCGCGGTGGCTCCCGAACCGAACCGTGGCCTGGCTCGATGCCTCGAACGAGGCCTCACGCGCGGCGTGTACGTTGCTGGCCGAAGGCAAGGAGCCGAAGAGCACTCCCGTCGCCTACGTGTGCCGAGGCCGAACCTGCTCGCTCCCCGTCGCGACGCCGGACGAGCTCCGCGAGCTGCTCGCGTAGTCTCGCGCTAGGCGGCCCACGCGAGCACGCCGAGCTCCGGTGACATCGCGCTCACCGGGAACTCGAAGCGGATGCACGTGCCTTTGGCGGGCTCGCTGGAGACGTTCACGACCCCGCCGAGCGACCTTGCAGCCTCTCGGAGCGCTCCGAGCCCGATTCCGCGCCCCGAGAGATCCGTGACCTCGGTTGCCGTCGACAGTCCGTCGAGGAAGAGCAGCGACTCGGCGTCGCCCTCTGCGGCCTCGACGCCGAGCGCGCGGGCCTTGTCCACGAGCTTGGCCCGGTCGATCCCGCGCCCGTCATCGCGGACCTCGATCACGAAGGAGTCCTTCTCGCAATAGGTACGAAGGGCGAGCGTCCCAGCGGGCGACTTGCCGCCCTCGATGCGTTCGTCGGATCGCTCGAGGCCATGGTCGACCGCGTTGCGTATCGCGTGGGCGAGCGCGCTCCAGAAGGGCGCCCAGTGCGTGGCGTCGACGCGTAGTCCGTTGGACTCGACCTTCACCTCGATCCCGCCCTTCTCGAGCCGACGCAGAAGCGGCTGGACGCCTTCGCCGAGCAGGCACGGCAGATCGCCGAGCGCCTCGAGA
>JANXVA010000620.1 GCA_025351875.1 Myxococcales bacterium
GCGGGTCACGGTCCATTCGGCCTCGAGGCGCGCGAACCGTGCCACCTGACCGGAGCCGAGCTCGTAGGGACGATCGATGACGAGCTGACCGCCGGCGCGCACGACAGCAACGGTGCCTGCACGAAGGCCGAGGCCGATGACCCCCGCGCGCGGGACGTCGACGTCGACGATGACGTTGCGGACGCCCTGGATGTTCGACTCGGCGTAGAGCGGGATGTGGCAGCCGAGCGCGCGCACCGCGGCGACGCGCGCCTTGGGGAGGAACGGGCCCGGGCCGGGGAGCTCGGACGGAAGCGCGACGCCCGCGACGTCCAGGCCGGTCTCCGCAGCGACATTGCTGACAGGTGTCCACGAGACGGGGCCCACCATGCTCGCTTCGCGAATGCAGCCCGTGTGCGCGCGCATGGTCTCGGCGGCCTTGGCGTCACCGCGGCGCTCCGCCAGCGCCAGCCGCGCGACCGCGACGAGAGGGGCCGCGAACGGACCCTCGGCGCGGCCCTCGATCTTCGCGAGCCGCTCGTCGATCGTGCCGCCGTTCTTCGCAAGGGCCGCCGGGTCGACGCGGTCCGAAAGCGCGCTGGTGGAGGCGACGTCGGCGAAGGCCGTCATGCTGCGGTGCACGAGCGCGTCGAGGGCGGCCATCGCGACCGCGACGTGCGACGGGTCGTTCGGTGAGGTGACGGCGTTGTCGAGCGCACGCAGGTAGAGGTCGACGGCCTTCACGCCGTCGCCGGTGGCGTCCTCGCGGAACGCTGCGGCCAGCGGGCCCGCGAGGCGCCCCATGGCGCCCGGGTGCTTGACGTTGTTGTTCCCGCCGCCACATGCGCCGATCGTCAGTGCGATCGCCGCGAAGATACCCCTCGTAGACGTCTTCATTTCTCACCTGCAGCGGAGGGGACGAGGCGGACTTCCTTGTGCATGAGCGCATCGACCTGCGTGATGAACGCGCGCCAAGCCGCGTACCTGTCGACCGGGATGAGGTGCATGTCGAAGACGACGCTCCGCTTGATGAGCAGCACGCGCGCGTCCTTCGGATCCTTCGTGATCTCGATGTGCGCCCGTCCGAACGGGCCGCCGTTCGCGTCGCCGCCCGGAGGGAGCGGACCCCACCCGAAGCCCGCCGGTGCGACGATGCGTGTGGTTCGGTTCTGATGGCTCGGCGCGAGATGCGGCGGGAGCTGCACGGGCAGCGTCCGCTCGACGAGCGGCGCGAGGGTCGAACCGTAGGTGTTGCTCGGGGAGAGGGAGAGCACGAGGTCCTTGCCCTCGTGGCGCGCGAGGCCGCGCGATTTCGCCTTGTACTTCACGAGTGACTGACCGCCCGCGAGGTCGCCCTTGAAATCGATGTTCTTCTCGACCTCGACGGTGGGGAACCAGGGACCGACGAGCGCGTCCTCGACGTACTGCGCGCGCGCTTCGGCCTGCGACAGGTTCGAGCGCAGCCAGAAGGCCGCGTCTCCGGTGTGGCGCTCTTCGCCGCTCACGTCGCCGGAGCCGTCGGCGCCGAGCGTGACGGTCCAGTTGACGTCGGCGCCGTGATCGTCGGGCGAGCTCGCGGGGAGCTGCACGATCTCGGCGGGCCCGGTGTCCATGCGAAGCGCGACGGCGCGCGCGTCCATCGAGGGGATCGGACCGAGGCGCGACTGCGGGCTCGTCGCGTCGAGGTACTGTCCGCCGCCGGGGCCGGGGAGGAATGCGATGCCGTGGTCGAACATCGGCACGGCGACGTTCTTCGAGAGCATCACGGAGGGCTGACCGGTCATGCGCGTCTGCACCATGACCTCCTGCGCCTCGATCCCGACCGCGCGGAGGAGCGTGATGAGGAGGATCGCCTTGTCGTCGCAGTCACCCTCGCGACGCGCGAGGAGCTGCTGGGGGCGGTTCGGAAGCCACCACTCGCCGCTCACGTAGTTGACGTAGCGGATGTCGTCGGCGACGAACTCGAAGAGCGCGCGGAGCTTCTGCTCGCGGGTCGTCTTGCCCTTGGTGAGCTCGGCGGCGATGCGACGGACCTCCTCGTCTGGCTCGGTGAAGCCGCGCACGGCCTCCGCGTACCACTTGCGGAACGCATCCCAGGTCTTGAACGTGGAGCCGACGATCACGGGTGAGATCTCGGTGAGCTGCGGGCTGAGCGGCTCCTCGGGGATGCTTGCCGGCTTGTCCCAGATCAGCTGGACGACGTGCATCCCGCGCTCGTCCTTCTCGATCTTCTTGAAGGGCGCGAGCTTGTCGTGGAGGACATCGACGTAGAGGGGGTGCCCCGGCAGCGTCTCGACGACCACCTCGTTGTAGAGAAGGGGATGGCTCGCCGGCGCGCCGGCGTAGTCCATGAAGTAGAAGGGCGCGTCGCCGCGGCCGCCGACGGCGGTGCTCGTCCACTGGCGGATGACGACCTCGACGGTGTCGCCGGCCTCGAGCTCGGGCCAGCGGATGCGCGGACGCGCGCCGTCGTTGTGCTCTTCGACGGGGAACGCGACGCCGCCCGCCTTGCGGTGGACGCGCGCGCGGAGGATCTCGGTGAGGTCGCCCTCGGGCGGGATGGGCTCGAACAGCTCTTGCTGCGTGCGCGGGGGGATCACGATCTCGCGCGCGTACTGGATCAGCTGCGAGACGCGGTTGTCGGCGTGCATGCGGACGGCGCGGAGCCAGTGGAGCTCGCGATCGGCGACGTCGGGCGCGCCCTTGTCCGGGACGCCCTTGCGGCGCGCGAGGATCGTCGCGATGGGGGTTAGCCAGCGCTCGTCGTCACCGGCCTCCGGCGCGGGACGCGGCGGTGCACCAGGCTTGCCCGCGCCGGCGTTCATGCGGAGCGCGAGCTCGGCGCGGTACTTCGCGTCGCCCGGCGCGAGCTCGCGAGCGCGACGAAGCGCGACGAGGACGAGCTGCTGATCCTTCGGCTCGCTCGAGGCCGCGGCGAGCTCGCGCGCGAGCCCGGCCCACGACTCCGGGCGATTGGGCGCCCAGCGGGCCGTCGCTCGGTAGAGCAGCGCCGCCACGTCGTGCGCGCCGGCGTCGGTCACGTGCTTGGCGACCGAGAGCGCTTCGTCCGCGTCGTCCATGCCGCCGGCGAACGCGTCCTGCGCGGCCTTCACCACCTCGTCCTTGCCGCGTGAGCCCATCGCGTCGACGAGCACCTCGCCGCGGATCCCGCGTCGTGCGAGCTCCTCGGTGACGGCCATCCACAGCTGGGGATCATGCGTCCGCGCGAGGCCCGACAGATCGACGACGAGCGCGTTCGGCATGCGCTGCGCGCCAGCCTTGAACGCGGCTCTGAGGTCTCGCATCGACTGGATGGTCAGCGTGTCGACACGGAGCGCGCGCATGGTCCGCGCGGAGAGGAGCAGCGCGTCGTCATCCTTCTTCGCGTCGAGCTTCGTTCCGCGCAGCGAGGCGATCGCCCAGTCGGGCATCTCCGTATCGAGGTGCTGCTCGATGAGGCGCCGGTCGACGAAGCCCTGTGTCGCAGTGTCGTTCGCCTTCTGCGCGAGCTGTCGCGCGCGATAGAGGCGCCCGCTCTTGTTCGCACCGGTGCTGATCCACGCCGCCATCGCGACGTGATCGGCGTCGAGCTCCTTCGACTGGAGAAGGGAATCGAGCAGGCCAGGCGCGCGCGGGCTCTTCAGGTCGTCCGCGCCCGCGAGGATCCGCGTGATCGCCGCCGTGAGGACGGCGTCGGGCGAGCCCTTGCCGGCGGCGGCGCGCAGCAGCGGAGTGGTGAGCTTCGAGGTCCTCGCGGTACCCCACGAAACCGTCTCGCCGGGCTTCATCTCGAGATCGGAGCTCTGCTCGACCCGCAGCGGCGCGTGCGTTTCGTCGGTCAGGCGGAGACGAACGCGGCCGGTGTCTTCGAGGGCGCCGGAGCAGACCTTCGCGGCGATGATGTGTGAGCCCGCGGTGGCAAGGACCTTGGCGGCAATGCGGTCGAGGCGCGCGCTGCCGTGGACGTCGTCGCTCTTGCCGATGTCGACGCCGTCGAACACGAGGCGCACCTGGCCGGCGGCCGCGACGCGAACGATGATCGGTGCGGCGGTTGCGAGCTTCACCTTCGAGGCGACGAACGAGCAGCTCTCCTTGCGAGGGTGCACGAACATGTCGAGCGGGACGCCGCGCGCTTGCGCAAACGTCGGCGGCACCGCACGCCACGCGACCTCGACCGTTCCCCACGAGTAGAAGGTCTTCGGGTCGCCGAACGCGGCGGCACCCTTCGACTGCTCGGGCCCGTCGTGCGCGTCGAGGCCGCCGCCCGTGTCACGGAAGGGACCGAGCACGGAGACCTCGGTCACGATCCCGACGCTGCGTGCCTTGTCGACGCCCGCGGCGGTGCCTTCGTCCGAGGCGAGGGTGCGGGCGAGAGCCGCGGCCTCGCCACGGACCTCGGCGCTCACGGACTGCGCTGCGGCGAGGTCCGCGAGCGCGTGCTCAGCGGCGCCGTTCGCCGCGCGGTCCGAGACTGTGGCGAGGAGCGCGAGGGAGGCGACGACGTCCGCCTCGGTGGCCTTGGTGGAGAGGGCGCGCCGTTTCTGCGTCTCGACGAGCGCGTCGGGGGTCTCTGCGGTGAAGCGACCCGGTGCATCGGCGCTGCTGGCTGTCGTCTTGGTGTCGCCTCGCGCCGGGCCGGCTCCGAAGAGCCCGAGGCCAAGACAAGAGGAGAGCGACAACAAGAGGAGGAGGGTCCCCCGCGGGTGCGTCGTGCGCGTGCGCGTGCGTGCCATTGGGCGGCACTGTACTCGGATTTCCCGGGACTTTGAGCCATGAGCCTCTCCGTCCTTGCATCTGTTCAGGTATGAGGCAGACTGCACTCGCTACGTCGATGGGCTTACATTGAACTACACCCACCGCAAGCCCTATATCCCGCTCCCTCCGGCGCTGCCGAGGTTCGCTCTGCCCCACGAGGCCAGCGAGGCCAATGGGGGCAGCGACGTGAGCGTCGACGACGCTGCGGCGACGCAGCAACGACCCGCGATGACCGCGACCGTCGGGCCGCGCTCTCGCCGAGTGGTGCGTCGGAAGATTTCCGCCGACTCGACGGAGGAGGTCCAGGTCGAGGACATTCTGCTCGAGGCGTATGCCGAGGAGCCGCCTCCTCCGCTTCGCCGCGCGCCGGGAGCTCCGCGTTTCCATAGCGAGATCGCCAAGAGAGAGAGCGCCCCGAGCGAGTCCGCGCGCGAGTCGATCGCGATGGCGATCGCATCGGCCGTCCCGCCGCCCTCGCAGAGCGCCGCGGTCGACGCGCTCCTTCGCGCCTCCGATCCCGCGTTCGCTCCGTACGCGCCGCTTCAGGGTCAGGGGTTCGTGAACCCTCACGGCTACGGCTACGGCTACCGCCCGTCCGGCGCAGACTTCGAGTCGCAGAGCGTCGCGCCGGTGATGATGGCGTCGACCGCGCCACCGCCGGCGCGTCCGGTCTTCGCGAACGCACGCGCCAGTCGTGTCAGTCGCGGGGCCGTCGTGGCGATCTGGTCGTCGGTCCTGGTGGTGCTCAGTGTTGCGCTCGGCGCAGCGGTCGTGGTCGGCATGAAGCACGGCACGTTTGCGCGCCTTCGCGACAGCGCGAAGTCCGCGTCCCTCCACGCGCCGTCGAAGTCCGCCCCTGCGTCCGCCGCGGCGACCGCAGCCTCCGTGCCCGCGCCCATTCTTCCGGCCACGCCGGTCGTCGCCCCGCTGCCTGCCCCGCCTCCGGCGGCTCCGGCGGTCCCGAGCACCCCGGTGGAGGCGCTCACGCCGGTCCCCGCCGACTCCTCGCTCGTCACCTTCCCCGCCTACGCGCAGGGTCACCGCGTGTTCATCGACGGTCGCATCGTTGCCGTCTCCGACGGCTCGCCCACGAAGGTGAAATGCGGTCGGCACATGGTGAAGATCGGCTCGGCCCGCAAGCCGCGCGTCCTCGACTTCGCGTGCGGTCGCGAAGTCATCGTGAAGTGAGCCGCTCCGCGCGCGGCTGAGGCGGCTACCTCTGCCGGCGGACGTTGCCGGAGCGAAGGGCGGGGCGATCTCTATTCGAGCGTCCAGCCGCATCCCACTGCGGCGCGCTTCTTCAGCGTCTCCGGGGTGACGTTGCAGGCGTCATTGCTCGGGAAGCTCCGCTTCGTGGTGCCGTTCTCGACGCACGCGCACGTGACGCCGCCGGTCACCGATTTGCAGTCGATGCGGTCCGTACCGCCCGCGCACAGGGTGTACTCCGCGGCACACGTCGGGCCGGTGTTCTCGGTGGTCGTCCCGCAGACGATCTCCTCGTTCTTGGAGCACGCGGTCGTCGCTCGGGTGGTCACGAGCATCGCGAGCAAGATGAAGGTGACGGTCGTCAGCTGCCCCAGGCTCCGCCTCTCGCACGTCATAGTCGCGAGTATACGTGGGCCAAGGGAAGGCTACACTTCTCGGTGATGGTCGAACCTGAGCACGAAGCGGAAGGGGAGGTCGAGCCCTGGGACGAGGAGTCGGAGGACTGGGTCGAGGTCCGCCGTTTCGACGACGCGATCGGCGTCACGATGATCAGGGACTTTCTTCTCGACCACGACGTGCGCGCCGCGATCCGCGGCAACCCACAAGCGACGCGCATGACGTGGTCGCAGACCACGGACAACCTTCGCATCGTCGTCGCGCCGGCCGATCTCGAGAAGGCGCGCGAGGCGCTCGCTGCGATGAGCGCAGGAGACGCGCATCCGTTCCGCGGTCCTTCCCAGCGCCTCGACGAGGACGAGAGCGAGGAGAAGTTCGAG
>JANXVA010000659.1 GCA_025351875.1 Myxococcales bacterium
AGCAAGGACTCGAGCGCATTCGTGGCCCAGGTCGTGGGGACCTCGATCAGACGCGGTAGGCGCGAGCCGTGGAGCACGAAATCGTCGCCGGCCCGCACGCGCCCGACCCACCGGATCTCGTCGCCGCACACCACGCGAACGACCCCCGGCCCCTGGGGCAGGGCGCGCTCGCCCTGGCGCGGCGGCTCGGTGCGACCACGATCGTCTGGACCAAAGCACGATCGGTTTCGGGGAGCCGAATCGCGCTCCGGCTGCTCGTCCCCACGGTCGCAAGCCGCTACCAGGGTGAGTGAGGGGCATCGCCCCCGCGCCGAGACCTATCGTGGCCCGGCCTCGTCGGCGCCGTCGATCGCGGCCGTGACGTGATCGTCCACGAGCTCCGGCAGCCTGTCGCGAAGTGATCGCGCGGCCTCCAGGTCGGCGAGAGCCCCGCCGGAGCCGCTTCTCGGCGCCGTGTGCGCGCGAATTGTCATGTTGGCGCTTCAGGTGCGCCGCGCGTGCCGGTCTGCCAATTGCGCGATCGTCGGCGCGCGTGAACCTGCGCCGAAAGCGCGGATCTTCGCGAGACGCGAGCACGGCACGATGCTCGCTAGACCCGACGCGAACCGCCTGTTGACCCCCTTCAGAGAGGTGCGAATGAAACTCCCCTGGATGGCGGCTATCGCCGCTGCGTCGATCCTCGTCCCGCTCGAGAGCGCCTTCGCGCAGGAGCCACCCGGCGCGCGTCGCGCATGGATACCGGAGGCGGAGCAGAGCCGCGCCGGCGTCGAGGTCGACTTTCTCCATGACACCATCCATGGCGGCGCTCACGACCTGTCGGTCAACCTCGTGACCGCCGATCTGACGGCGCAGATCGGCGTGACGAAGCACGTCTTCATCGACGCCGACATCCCGACGGCCGTGCTCGCGACGACCGATAGCACCGAGAGCATGTTCGGCAATCCCTTCCTCGGGGCGCACTACGCCGGTCGCTTCGATCGCCGCACGAGCGGGTACGTCGGCGCGAGCTTCGGCCTCCCTCTCGCCCGCGCGTCGAAGTCAGGCGACACCGATCAGCTCGGCGCGGAAGCCACCGTGACGCGCGCGTATCACGATCCCGGCCACTTCATCCCATTCGTCCTCCCTGTGGCCGTTCGCGGCGGCCTGGAGCTCGATCTCGCCCCGGTGATCTTCCAGATGGAAGTCTCGCCTGGCATCATCCTCGGTGAGCCTGGAGGGCTCCGCGCCGGGTACGTCGACACCTCCGCTTCCGCCGCGATCCGTGCGCGCTTCGGCCTGGAGGGTGGTTTGCGCGCACAGACCACGTTCATCATCTCGGAGACCGACGATCACGCACAGACGGCGCTCGAGCCGTTCCTCGGCTACGCGACGCCGGAGCGCGTGGGACTCTACGCTCGCTACGGCCTGCTCGTGCCCATCGACGAGCCGCTCGGATTCGGCGGGAGCAACTACGTGACCCACCGTTTCTCGCTCGGCGCGAAGTTCTGATGGGTTCGCTCGCGGTGGGATCAGCGAAGCCCGAACAGGGCCTTGCGATCCCACCCAGCACGGCCGCCAGAGCCTCTTCCTCGAGCCCGTGCGCGGCGATCTTCTTCACCTCGCGGTCCCAGGCATACGGCAGGTTGAGAAAGTCGGTCCCGGACATGATCCGCTCCGTCGGACCTCCAGCATCCGGATCGGGCTCCGGAACGGCAGGCAGTCGGCGACGACCATCGTCGTGTCGAGCCAGAGGTTGTCGTGGCGCCCGAGGAGGCGCTCGTACGCGTCGGACTCGTCGACCCCGAGGGGCTCGTCCACGTCACGTTCGGAGGGGGCGCGGACAGACCAGTCTACGCCGCGTCGATTGGGTGGACGCCAGTGTGACGATGATCACTATTCCGAGGGAGGTAGCAGACCGAACATTTGCTCATCTGTTCGATCTTCCTCGCGAATCATCAATTGGCGTCGCGAGCTTACCACAACCCCGGCGTCGGGGATGCGGCGCGCTCGCAACGTCGATCAGGGTGGGCGCGCTCCCGGACAAGCCCGTGGCTTCGGAGCGGACGGCTGCAGAGTCGGCACCG
>JANXVA010000666.1 GCA_025351875.1 Myxococcales bacterium
GATCGTCACGTCGTACTTCGCGCAGATCTCGAGGACCTTGTCGAAGTGGGTGTAAAACGGGTTCTGCTTGTGATTCTCGATCATCCATTGGGCCATGATCGAGCCGCCGCGCGAGACGATGCCCGTGATTCGGTCCTTCACGAGCGGCAGGTACTCCACGAGCACGCCGCAGTGGATCGTGAAGTAGTCGACGCCCTGCTGAGCCTGGTGCTCGAGCATGTCGATCATGTCGGCGGCGGTGAGCTTGCTGACGCTCTTCACCTGCGTCAGCGCCTGGTAGATCGGGACGGTGCCGATCGGAACGGGCGACGCCTTGATCAGCTCGCGCCGGATGCCGTCGATGTCGCCCCCGGTGGAGAGATCCATCACGGTGTCGGCGCCGTACTTGAGGGAGACGGCGAGCTTGCGCTTCTCCGTCTCGACCTCGCTGGTGACCGCGCTCGAGCCGATGTTCGCGTTCACCTTGCACGAGAGCGCGATCCCGATGCCCATCGGCTCGAGGTTCGTGTGCTTGATGTTCGCGGGGATGATGAGGCGGCCGCGCGCGATCTCGCTGCGGACCAGCTCGGGCTCGACCTTCTCGCGCGTGGCGACGTAGGCCATCTCCTCGGTGATCATGCCCTTGCGGGCGTAGTGCATTTGCGTGACGACCGGCCCGCTTCGCTTCGAAACCCACTCGGTGCGCATGGTGCCGACTCTTAGGCCGAGGCCCGTGCGCCGGCAAGGGTAACCAGGGATGGCCTGCCTTCCGCGGCTTTGGTGGACGAGACGCGACGTTCGAGCGTCGCGGGCCTGTATTCGCGGAGGATCTGCGCCTCACCCTACCGCCGGGTGTCGTCGTCGTCCTCTCCCGTCGAGCCGCCGGAGCTCGACGCGCGAGTGAGATCACTCACGCGAAGCACCACACCCGCACGAAACAGGCTTCACCGGAGGCTCGATCGGGCGCACGATGGCGAGAGGGAAATGCGATCTGGCGTCGCCGCCAAGCTCTTCGCTGCATGCCTGGGATGCAGTCTCGTGGACCTCGTCGTGCTCGACTTCGTCGTGGGGCCGGACGCGTTACGCGATGACACCACAGCCGTTGCTACGCAGAGCCCGGCGCTCGCGGCTCCGGAGAGCGGAGCCGCCGCGGTCCCCACCTCGACCCTCCCCGCGCCGACCGCGGGCTCCGAGACGGACGGCAGCGTCCCGGCGCGCACGCGTACGCCCGCCGGGGGTCGCCGTGTCGTCGCGCGCTTCGATTCCGAGTCGCCCATCGCCGACGATACGGAGCTTCGCGCGCTCGCCGCCTCGATGCTCGCGGATCCGACCGCGGAGATCGTGCTCGAGGGACACGCGGATCAGCGCGGTGATCCCGAGCGCAACCGAATGCTCAGTCTCGAGCGCGCGAAGTGGGCTCAGACCCGCCTCGTCGAGCTCGGAGTGAGCGCCTCACGGATCGCCGTCGTCGGCGTGGGAGCCGAACGGCCGCGCGAGACCGGCGAGGACGACGCGGCCGTCGCGAGCAACCGCCGTGTCGAGGTTCGCTGGATCACGGGGACACCCCCTGCCGAAGACGGGGACAGGTAACAATGGACGCGCTTGCCGCACTCTGGTTCACGTCGATCATCGGCGCAGCGGGATTCACCGCGACGGGCTTCTTCCTCGCGCGCAGCCGGATGCCGCTGCCGCGCGAGGACGCCGTGCCGACGCCCGCGACCGAGGCCGCCTCCCGTGCGAGCACCAGGCCCACCGCGAAGCCCGTGAAGCCACCGAGGAGCGAGAGCGTCCGTCCTGAGCCCGCGGCCGACGAGGCGAAGGTCACCGCGAAGCCCCCCGCCGCGCTCTCCGATCGCCCGCGCGATCCGCGCCGCGAGGACGACGACGCAGGCGACGCGAGCCCGGTCGACGTCCTCGAACCGCACCTCGAGAAGACGAAGACCACCGACGCGATGCCGCCTCCCGCGGCAGGTCCGAGCTCGGCGGATAGCCTCGAGCTCGAGCGCCAACTCGATGCGGTACGAGTCGAGCTTCGCTCGGAGGTCGTCGCCCGGCACACGGTCGAAGCCCGCGCGAAGGAGCTCGAGGCGCGCCTGTCATCGATGTCCCAGCAGATCGCGGCGCTCCGTGCGCGCGGAGCTGCGGACGCGAGCGCCGTCCGACGAGACTCCGCGACGCGCGCCTCTCTCATTCCGGGCGCGAACGTCGACCAGCGTGCGCGGCTCACGACTCGCGCGCCCGGGCTCTTCGCGGAGATCGACGATCTCAAGGCGGACATCGCACGACTCACCAGCGAGAACGAGGCGCTTCGCGCGGCCGCGCTCGGCGCCCCGCCCCCTGCCCCGCGCGCGAGCGGCCCGCGGTCGGACCTCATCGTACCCGACGTGCTCAAGCGAATGGTCGAGCGCATCGCACGGATCGACAACGTGCGCGCTGCCGCCGTCGTGGAGAACAACGGGCTGGTCCTCGCGAGCTTCGGCGAGCGTGCCGAGGCGCTCGCGGCGTTCGGAAACTACATCCGCGACGCCGCCTCTCGCTCGACGCGCCTCCTCCCACTGGGAGTCGCCGAGGAGGTCGTCGTCCGCGACGTGCACGGCGTCGTCTTCTCCTCGCGCGTCCTCGGTCGACCCGAGGCCGAGCTCGCGCTCATCACCCTCGCGCTCAACCCGATACCCGTCGGTGAGCTCCGGGCGATCGTCGGGCAGACGCCCGGCCTCGGCGCCGACGCGATCTCCCCGCGGTAGCGCCGCCGCCCGCTCTCTGTGCCTCACGGCGCGGGAACGAGGCCGAGCAGCAGCATCCGCGAGGCAATGCGAGGCGCAGGACGCGTGTAACGCACGTCCTTGCCCTTCCCCGACCGCGTCGCACCGCCGGCCTTCACGAGCGTCGCGAGCGCGCGTTGCGCAGTCCGTTTCGACACGCCGGCGTGCTCGGCCAGCCCTCGCGCCGACCACGACGCGCCGTCTGCGAGCAGGATGGCGACTCTCGCGTCGTCGTCGTCCGACGGCGGCAGGAGCGTCATGACCTCGCGCGGCGACGCCAGCTCGTAGCCCTCGTCGGTCGAGACGGGTTCGGCCAGCCCCGCGAGCACCTCTCTCAGCCGGCCGACCTCGACGCGGAGGCGCGAGCGATGCGCCGCGTTTACCCTCCGCGTATCGAACGCGCGCGCCGCCAGCACGTCCCGGGGGACAGCGCCCGGCCAGGCCCGCGCGAGGACGAGGAGCAGGGCGAAGACGACCGGCCGTTTCGAGAGTGGAACCGATACGCGACCCGCGAAGACGACCCTGCGACACGCGTCGACGAGGAGTACGCCGCCGCTCGACGCCGCCTCGATCGCGAAGAGATCGGCCGTGCGGATGACGCCGCCTCGTTCGAGGCGTGCCACCGGCTGACTGAGCTCGGCCTCGAGCGCGACGAGCACGCGGGCGAGCCGCTCGTTGCTACGGCGTCAATCGCGGGTTGGGAGCCGCGAGTTTCGCCACGACCCGCGTGAGGCCCCGCGTCGCGCGGCTCCAGCAGGAGCGGTGTCCGTGCACGCCGCGATGGCCGCGCACGTCCACGCCGACGGTCGCGCCCCAGCGGTCGGGCCTCAGCGACGAGGA
>JANXVA010000674.1 GCA_025351875.1 Myxococcales bacterium
TTCCCCAGACGCCTACGCCGGTCCAGAAGAGGTAGCCGATGGCCATTGTCATCACGCCCAGGAAGGACGAGGCGATGCCGAACGCGATCCACCAGCCGCGCGGGGCCTTGTTCTCGGTGACGCGACAGACGGTCTCGGTGATCGAGCGGAAGGTCGTGCCGTCGGCGACGAGCGGTGACTCTCCGATCTCGGTGATCGGCAGGTTCCAGGAGCCCATGGCTACGCTCCCATCTCGGGGTTCAGGTTGCGGATCTTGCCCAGGTAGCTCGTACGCGGGTGCGTCCCGAGCTCGGCCAGGAGGCGGTACGAGCGATCCTTCGCGCGCCACTTCGAGACGGCGCTGGTCGGATCGTTGAGGTCACCGAAGACGATGGCGCCGGCGGGACAGGCCTGCTGGCAGGCCGACTTGATCGAGCCGTCTCTGATGGGCTCGCCGGTCCGCTTGCTCTTGATCTTGCCTTCCTGGATACGCTGGACGCAGTAGTTGCACTTCTCCATGACGCCGCGCATGCGCACGGTGACGTCGGGGTTGTAGTGCATCTTCTCCGTCTCGGGCACGTCGTCGTAGGAGCCGCCGGACGTGTGGTAGTTGAGGAAGTTGAAGCGGCGGACCTTGTACGGGCAGTTGTTCGCGCAGTACCGCGTGCCGATGCAGCGGTTGTAGGCCATGTCGTTGAGGCCTTCGGGCGAGTGCTCGGTCGCGTTGACCGGGCAGACGTTCTCGCAGGGTGCCTCTTCGCACTGCACGCACGCGACGGGCTGGAAGGCGATCTGCGGATCGTTGGTGTCGAGACCGACGAAGTAGCGATCGACGCGCAGCCAGTACATCTCGCGACCGCGCCAGATCTGCTCCTTGCCGACGGCGGGGACGTTGTTCTCGATCTGACACGCGATGACGCAGGCGTTGCAGCCCGTGCACGACGTGAGGTCGATGCCCATGCCCCACTTGTGGCCCTTCGAGTAGTCGACGCGGTTCCAGAGCGGGTCGACGTTCGGGTCGGGCGAGCCGTTCTCGCGAACCGCGATCGCCTTGCCGTGCTGATCGAGGTCCTTGCGGGCGTCGTTCGGGAACATCGGGAAGAAGGCCTGCTTCTTGTACTCGTCGAGCGTGGCGTCGATGGCGACCGGGCGGCCTTCCATCGCGTCGTGCTCCTGCGTCTGCGAGATCTTGTAGAGGCCGGTCTCGACGTCCATCGGGTCATCGGGGCGGATGCGGCCTGCGATCGGGCTCTCGCCCGCCGCCATGCCGACCTTGCGCATGCGGTCCTTGATGGCGTCGATCTCACCGGCGCCGAGCTTCGCGACCTTCAGGCCCGAGGCGATCCACATGGCGTCCGTCGTGCGGAGGCCCGTCACGTCGAAGCCGTGCTTGTTGCCGTAGCGGCCGGCCTTCTGCCGACCCCAGCCGAGGACGACGGAGATCGAGTTGTCGGCCTGGCCCGGCGTGATCCACATCGCGACGTCGATCGGCCCGGGCGCGCCGGCGCGCGTCAGGCGAACGAGCGTGCCGCTCTCGACGCCGAGCGCCTGAGCCGTCGCCTTCGAGATGTGCGCGACGTTGTCCCAGGTGATCTTGTTGACCGGATCCGGGAGCTCGAGGAGGAGCGGGTTGTTCGCGTAGCGGCCGTCGAAGAGCTTCGGGCACGGGGCGAAGTTGAGCTCGAGGTTGTCGGGGCCGATCGCCGCGCCAGCCTTCGCTGTCGAGAACGCCGCAGCCAGCTCGGTCTTGCGAGCGTCCATCGCACCGTAGGCCTTCGCGCTCGGACCGAGCACGCCCGTCTTGAGCGCCTCGTTCCACACGCGGGTCATCTGGCCGGTGCTCGAGAGCGACCCGCGGACCGTCTGCTGGACGAGGTCGTAGCCCTTCGGCGAGATGTCGCCCGCGATCTTCGCGAGGATCTCGATGTCGCTTCGCCCGCCGAAGAGCGGCGCGATGAGCGGCTGCTGGATGGCGACGGTGCCGTCGACTGCGGTCTGATCGCCCCAGGCCTCGAGCTCGTGCGCGCGCGGCGCGTGCCACACGCAGCTCTCGCCCGTCTCGTTGAAGTGGGAGGCGACGTGGATCGTCGAGCCGAGTGCCTTGAGGCGCTCGGCGAACTTCAGATCCGCGGGCGCGTCGTACGCAGGGTTGCCGCCGAGGATGACGAGCGTGCCGACCTTGCTCGCGGCCATGTCGTCGACGAGCGCCTTGAGGCTCGCCGCCGGATCCGCCTCGAGCCGATCCGCGGGCGGGTAGTAGCTGACCGTGTGCCCTGCGTTGCCGAGCGCGGCGTTGAGCGCGTGCACGAGCGCGTGGACCCGCGCCGGCTGACGCGTGCCCGCGACGAGGACGCTCTTGGCGCGAGCGCCCGCGAGCTCCTTCGCGACGACCTGGAGCCACTTGGGGGTGACGCCTGCGATCGCGGCGTCGACCTTGCCGAGCCCGCCGACGTCGATCGCGTGCTTCGACGAGAGCTCCGCGGCGAGGGCGAGGAGGTAACGCTCGACGTCCTGCGCCGCGAGGCGAAGGCGGTGGTCGGCGTTCATGCCCGTGATGGTGAACGTCGGCTCGACGACGTAGAGGCGACTCATCGAATCGCTCGCGCCGTTCTCGAGCTTGCGACCGGCGGCGAACTCGCGTGCCGCGCGGACGTTGCCCGCCTCGGTGCCGAGAAAATCGCTGTCGAGCGAGAGGATGACCGAGGCCTTCGAGTAGTCGGCCACGACGTTGACGACCTGGCCGAACGCGATCTTCGCGCCTTCGCGGGCGTTCGCGTCGTTCACCGACGCCCAGGTGTGGACCTTCGCCTGCGGGAGCTTCGCGGTGAGCGCGTCACGGAGGCGCATGAACGTCGGTGAGTTCGTCGGCTCGACGAGGATGCGGAGCTTCGCGCCGCCGTCGGCCTGCGAGGTCCGCGCGAGATCGCTGAGGACGGCGTCGAGCTCGGCCCACGTGGCCGGCTGGTGCGAGGACGCGCCTGCGGTGATCGGCGCACGGCCGCCGCGCATCGGCGTGACCGAGCGATCCGGATCGTAGAGCTCGAAGATCGCGGCTTGCGTCCAGAGATCCGTCGCGCCGAGGCTCGACGGGTGCTTGGTGTTGCCTTCGATCTTGGTCGGGCGGCCTTCGTGGCTCTCGACGACGATGCCGATGGCATCGCTCCGGTACTGGCGAACCGACGCGTAGTGGTTCGCGACGCCGGGGAGCACGTGCTCCGGCGCCTTCGAGTACGGCATGATCTTCTCGACGGGGCGGCGGGCGCAGCCCTCGGCGGCGAGCGCGGCGGTCGCGCCGGCGAAGAACATGAAGCCGCGACGGCCGACGGAGGCCTCGCCTACGGCGGGGGCTGCACCGCTCTTGCCGCGGCGAAGCTTCACCAGTGTCGCGTCAGCAGCGGCAGCGGAAGCGGCGACCTCGGTGAGCGCGCGCTTCTGCGCGAGCTCCGGGCGCTCCTTGTCCTCGAGGCTCTTCCAGAAGAGCTTTGCTCCGTCCTGAGCGGGCGGAAATACGTGCGGTTCGCGGCGGCTCATCGGTGACACCCTGAGCAATGCTTGGGCGGATTGACGTCGGGGGCGGTCCAACCTGCGGCCATCTCCGGCTTCCACTCCATGTTCGTGATCTGATCCTTGGGCCGAAGGTTCGGCTTCGGGTCGCGGTGACAGTCGAGGCACCAGCCCATGCCGATCTGGTTATCGGCGCGCACGACTTCCATCTGGTCGATGCGCCCGTGGCACGTGACGCAGCCGACGCCGGCCGCGAGGTGAGCGCTGTGGTTGAAGTACGCGTGGTCCGGGAGCTTGTTGATGTGCACCCACTCGACGGGCTTGCCGCTCTCCCAGCTGGCGCGGACTGGCGCGAGGCGCGCGCTGTCGGTCTTCACCATGGCGTGGCAGCCCATGCAGACCTGTGTCGGCGGGATCATGGCCTTGGCGCTGACCTCCACGTTGGCGTGGCAGTAGCGGCAGTCCATCCCCATCTGCCCGGCGTGGAGACGGTGCGAATAAGGCACCGGCTGCGTGGGGGCATAGCCGACCTGGAAATTCTTCGGCGTGAGGTAGTACCAAATCACGCCGACGAGCAGAGCCGGCAGGATTGCGCCTGCGCCTCCGAGAATCAGCGGGAGCTTGTTGAGCGACCGGGGAAAGATCTGCATGCGCGGGCGGACTCGGGTTGGGTCTCGGGGCCTCGGTTCAACGAGGCGCTCCACGAACGCGAGGGCGCGGCGATTTGCCAAGTGCGTCCGCGCTCAAACCCCCGCAAAAAGGGACGGGGGCGCGGCTCTTATAGAGGAGGGCCCTCCGCAGGTACAAGTCCCGGTTTCACGTGAACACTGCGAAAGTTTTGCGCGGTCCCCGCGATCAGCGGCCGATCCTTGCTTTGGCGGCAAGGCCCTCGGCTTCGTCGTGGTGGGTGGGGCAGTCGCGGGCCAAAATAGTCACCTCGGTTCCTCCGGCCTCGGGCGCGCGGACGGTGACGGTCTTCGGGGTCAGATCGACGCGCCAGGCCCCGATCGGCTCCCGGAGATGGGCCCGGACCGCGACCAGCATGCCGAGGTGGAACTCGAACCGGGCGTGCGTCGCGCGGGTCTTTTCGCCGCTGGCGTTCCACTCGAGGACGGTGTCGTCGCTCGCGCCGGCGCCGCCGCCGACCTTGGTCTGCCAGACGCCCTCGCCGCCGCCGTCGAAGCGATCGCGGACGTCGCGCGGCGCCATGCCCAGGCGAACGCCCGGTACGACCTCGTTCGGCGCGTCTCGGCTGCACGCCGCGGCCAGGGCGATCAGCAGCAGGAGGAGCAGCCGCATCGCCCCTCTTCGGGTAGGCCCCGACGGCCGAAGGGTCAAGGTGCGGCGTCGGCCTTCGTGCCCCCGTCGGCGTTGACGGCGCCTGCGGCGCCGCAGGGAAAGTGCGCGCACGTGATGTCACCGTCGGCGGCGCACCGGCACGGGTTGCACGCTTCCTTCCAGTGATCGCCCGGCCTGTGAAGCCCGTCCGAGCAGAGCTTGGTGCGCGCGCCGCCGCCTTCGGGCGAGACGCGGACCGAGGCCGGAGTCGTCGAGGTCGACTCGGAAGGCGCGGGGACAGGCTCCGATTTCGATCGCGCGCAGCCGAGCAGGGAGAGGAGGAGAGCGAGCACGGTGGCAGGCCGGATCATGCGGCAGACCCTAGCCGACCTTCGGGAGGCTGTGCAGGAGGGCTTCGATGGCGATTTCGTCGTGTGGGACGACGTAGGCGCGCACGGAGCGCGCGACGCACGAGGGGTTCGAGCTATCGTTCCGAGAATGGGCTGGCTCGCACGCGTCATCGTCACGAGCGCCACGTTGCTCGGCGGTTGCGCCGCGCTCGCGGGCATCGGTGACTCGAATCCCATCGAGGAGAACCCCGAGGGCGGGAGCAGCGGGACCTCGGGAACCAGCGGAACCTCCGGCACGAGTGGCACCGACGCGGCGGTCGATACGGGCGTCGACGCCACGCCGACGTGCGTCTCCCCGAGGAAACCGAACGACTCGGCGTGCGCCACCGCCGTCGATTGTTGCAGCAATGCCTGCGCGAGTAACCGCAGGTGCCAGAGCTCGTGCAAGAACAGCGGTGGTTGCTCGGTGACGAGCAGCGACTGCTGCTTGGGTTTCTACTGCTCGATCGACAGCTTCTTCAGCTGCCAGGCGTGCCGACCGAACGGCGCCGATGCCGAGAGGACGCCCCTCGGCAACACCCCGATCTCGTCCACGTGTTGCACGGGACACGTCGACACCGGCGGCAAGTGCGCGCCGTGATCCGGCGACGAGGCGAGTCTCAGGGATCGATCGCGAGGACCGCGAAGAGAAGCACGAGATAGAGGATCGAGATCCCGAAGAGGGACCTCGCCCACTTCGCGCCGCTGCCCTGGCGCAGGCCGAAGCAGCCCCACGTGAAGAAGACGCCGCCGAGGAGCGTGGCCGCGATCAGGTAGCCGTGATGGGCGACGCCCAGCGGAACGACGAGGAGGCTCGTCGCGACGAGCGCGAACGTCCAGCGCACGATGGTGTGGCGCGTCGCGAGCTCGCCGGTGACGTTCGGCAGAACCTTGATGCCGGCGCGTGCGTAGTCCGCCTTGCGGAAGGTGGCGATGGCGCAAAAATGCGGGATCTGCCACAAAAACAGCACTCCGAAGAGCACCGCGCCGGCCGCGTCGATGCGCCCCGTGCCGGCCGTCCAGCCGAGGAGGGGCGGGATCGCGCCCGGGATCGCGCCGACGTGGAGCGCGTACGGCGAGACCTGCTTGAGCGGCGTGTACGCGAGCACGTAGAGGAGGTTCGCCAGGACGGCGAGCAGCGCGGTGAGCGGGTTCGCGCCGATCGCGAGGATCGGGACCGCCACGGCAGACGTTGCAACGCCAAACCACAGCGCGACGCGCGGGCTCATGCGGCCGGCCGGGAGCGGGCGGTTCTTCGTGCGGGGCATCAGGCGGTCGGAGTCCCGCTCGATGTACATGTTGAGCGCATTCGCGCCCGCGACGATGAGCGAGGTCCCGAGCAGCGTCGAGACGATCGTCGCCGCCGAGAGCATCTCGACTCCGGGCATGCGGCGCGAGAGGAACAGCCCGCCCGCAGCCGTGATCAGGACCATGAACGTGATCCGCGGCTTGGCGAGCGTGACGAGATCACGCGGGGCCAGCTGGCTCGCCGGCCGACCACTCTCTGCAACGGCGGCCATGTCGACGGGATCCTGCATGGAGTGGGCGCGTTTTAGGGAGGTGACCGGCCTCCGTCAAGGACCATGAAGGCCTCCCAAGGACTTGCCAAGTGAGCAGTATTTCCCATCGGGATTTCACGCCATTGGCGTTTTGAATTTCCGATACGCTGGGACACCGTTTCGGCCCGCCCGGGCGCCTCTGCGCGTAACGCAGCCCTCGCCCGGCGATCCCCGACCGCGTCGAAATCGAGCTGGTCGCCCCCATGCAATCGTCGCCGCCTCCCCGCCAGTCACGCGCTGGGATCCCCTCGTTCGACTCGAAGCTCGAGAACGAAGAGGAGATCCTCGACGCCCTGCTCCTCAATCTGTCCAAGAACCAGCTCGACGAAGCGATCTGGCAGGAGCTCCACGACGCCGCCGTCCGGCACGACCGCGTGTCGGAGCTCGCGTTCGCGTACGAGTCGGTCTCGCAGGGGCGAAAGCTCAAGACCCTGCTTCCGAACGTGCAGGCAGAGCTCTATTACCGTGCCGCCGCGTTCTTCGGCGAGGTCCTAGGTGACGAGTTCGGCGCGACGACGTACCTCGAGAAGGCGCTGACGGCGTGGCCCGCGCACGTGGGAGCGTTCGAGCGGATCGACGCCCAGCTCACGCGCGTCGACGACAACAAGAAGCTCGCCGATCTCTGCATCCACACGGCGACCCATCGGTCGAAGGCCGATCAGGGAATGCTCCTCCGCCGCGCCGCCGTCCTCTACGAGCGCGCGAACCTCGAGGACAAGGCGATCGAGACGTACCAGAACCTCGTCAAGCTCGAGCCGGGCGACGAGAGCCTCAGGAACGCGCTCGAAGCGCGCTACGTGAAGGCCAATCGCTATCGCGACGTCGCGCGCATGCTCGAGCAGGCGCTCGCGGCCGACCCGGCGCCGGATCCGGACAGCGCCGGGCGGATCCGCGCGAAGCTGGTCGACGTGTTCGCCAACCAGCTCAAGGAGCCGGAGCGAGCCATGCCTCACGTCGAGGCGCTCCTCCAGGTGGACCCGACGCACCCTGATGCCCGGCGGATCGCGACGCGCCTCCTCGAGAGCAAGGGCCTCGCCGCGCGGGCGGCTGCCGCGCTCGCGGAAGGCGCCGCGACGACGGAGGAGAGCGCTCGTTTTCTCTCGATCGAGCTGGAAAACACGCGCGGTCCGCGCCGCCGCGACGTCCTCCGGCGCATCGGCATCCTCAAGCAGGACGAGCTCGGCGACCAGCAGGGGGCCTTCGAGGCGTTCGAGCAGGCGCTCAGCATCGACCCGGCGGACGACGATCTCCGCCGGCGCTACGTCGAGCTCGGCACGGCGCTGAAGGGTCCGCTCGAGGTCGCGCGGACGTTCGCGCGCGTCTCGACCGTCGCGAAGGACGCGGCGGTCCGCTCGCGCATCACCGCGGAGATGGGCGAGTTACTCCTCCGCGGTGGCGACGCGAAGCGCGCACGCACCACGCTCGCAGGCGTGATCTCCGCGGCGGCCGCCGACCCTGCCGCGGTGCTCACGGCGGCTCGCGCGCTGGCCGGCGTCTACGAGGCCGAGCACGACTCGAAGAACCTCGTCGAGGTGCTCGCACGCATCGGCGAGATGAGCGCCGACCCCGCCGAGAAGCAGCGCGCCAACGAGCGCGTCGCGCAGATCTGCAGCGACGACCTCCACGACGTCGAACGAGCCGTCGCCGCCTGGCGCCGCCTCGTCGACTCCCCTGCCCGCGACCGCGCCCTCGCGGCGCTGGAGCCCCTCTACGAGCAGCGCGGCGACTGGATGGACCTCTCCTTCGTGCTCGAGCAGCGCGCGAAGGACATGGTCACCAGCGGCGGAGATCGCGGCCAGGCGCGCGAGCTGTCGTTCCGCGCGGCGGAGGTGCTCACGCAGAAGGCAAAGGACGCGACGAGCGCATCCGAGGCCTGGCGGCAGATGATCGAGACGTACGGCCCCGCCCGCGACGTCTACGCGCAGTACGCCCCTCTTCTGGAGGCGCAACGTCAGTGGCCCGAGCTCGCCAACACCCTCGTGCACGACGCGCAGCTCGCGCCCGTCGAGGAGCGTGCCGCGATCCTCGCTCGCCTCGGAACCGTGTATCTTACACGCACCCGTGATCAGGACGCGGCCATCGAGGCGTTCAAGAGCGCGCTCACCAACGACCCGCAGGACAAGACGAGCCGCGCGACGCTCGAGAAGCTCCTCGCCGCCGGCGAGCATCGCCTTGCCGCCGCCTCGGTGCTCGAGCCGATCTACCGCCGCGAGGACGAGGTGAACGGCCTCCTGCGCGTCCTCGACATCAAGGCGCAGCTCTCTCCCATCGTGAGCGATCGCCTGGCGGCGCTCGAGGAGGCCGCGGACGTGGCCATCTCCGTGTCGCGCGAGAAGGCCCTCGACGTGGTCGGGCGAGGCCTCGCGGAGGCCGTCGAGAGCAACGAATCGATCGGGCCGTGGCTCGGCCGCTTCGACCTCTTCGCCGGAGACACGGACCGCAAGAAGCGCGCGGCGATCCTCGGCAAGGGCCTCGGCGAGCACGCGATCACGTCGAACGAACTGCTCGTCCTCGCGAAGCGAGTCGGCGAGGAGCACGCGGCCTCTGGCGACGTCGGAGCGGCGCTCACCGCGCTCCGCAAGGCGCTCGCCTACGATCCCACCTCGACCGAGCTCCTCGCGCGCGTCGACGAGCTCCTGCGCGAGTCCGGTAATCCGGAGGAGCGCGTCGCGCTCTATCGCGCCGCGCTCGAGCGTGGTCCCGAGGCCGCGCGCCGCAAGGAGCTGCTCCACAGCATCGGTTCGATCGAGCGCTACGAGCTCATGAACCCGGACGCCGCCATCGGTGCGTACAAGCGCGCCATCAAGGACGACCCCTCCGATCAGGCCGCTCATGCGGCCCTCGTCGAGCTCTACGCCGAGACCGAGGCGTGGGAGGATCTCTGCGACGTCCTCGAGGCTCATCTCCCGAACGCATCGGGGTCGGAGCAGGCTCGTCGCGCACGCTCGCAGCTCGCAGAGGTCGCGGCCGCGCATGGCCAGCCCGAGCGCGCCGCCCTCCACGCGAAGGCGCTCCTCGGCGAGGCCGACCTCGCGGCGGCCGATCTCGATCTCGTCGAGCGCGTCGCGATCGCCATCTCCGACACCGGCCTCGTCCGCGGGGTGCTCGAACGCCGCGTGGAGGACGCCGCCGACCCGCGCCAGACCGTGCAGTGTCTCGAGCGCCTGGCGAAGCTCGATCGCGACGCCGGCGACACGAAGCAGGCGGCGGAGCGCCTCGGGCAGGCCGCTGACGTCGCGCAGGGCATGGGCGACGACGCGGCCGCGATCTCGCTCCTCGTCGCGCTGCGCGAGATCGATCCGCGCGACGCACATGCCACCGCCTTGCTCCTCGAGCTCTACCAGCAAAGCGGCGATTACGTGCGCGTCCCTGCGCTCACGGCGACGCTCCTCGACCTCACGACCGAGGACACCGCACGCGTCACGCTCCTGCGAAACCTCGCGCGTACGCTCGCGGACCGCATCGGCGACCTGCCCGGGGCGTTCACGGCGTCGCGAGGTGCCTTCGCGATCGCGCCGTTCGATCGCGAGGTGCTCGCGGAGCTCGAGGCGCTCGCGATCCGCAGCGGCTCGGTCGACGAGTTCGCGGACGCGATCGGCGAAGCGATGGTCAGCCTCACGGAGGCAAGCGCCGCGGGAGACGTGCGCGGCAACCCGACCGACCTCACGCTCGCGAAGGCGCGCGTGCTCTCGACGAAGCCCGACACCGTCCGCGACGCCGCCACCGCCTATCGGATGGTCCTCGAGAAGGCCGCAGACGACGCTCATCGAGCCACGGCTGCTGAGGGCCTCGAGGCTCTCTTGAAGACGATGCCGCCGGGCGAAGAGCGCACGGCCGACGTGCGCTGGCTCCACGAGTGGCGCGCCGGCGGCGCGGCCCCCGAAGATCGCGCGCGCATCTTGTCAGCGTGGGCCGTGGTGGAGGAGACCGAGCTCGACGACCCCGCACGCGCGCTCGCGCTCCATCGTCGCGTCGTCGAGCAGGACTCCGACGACCTCGAGGCGCTCGCTGCCGTGTCGCGTCTCTCACTCGCCCTCGGCGACGTAGAAGGCGCGCTCGCGGCGCTCATCGCGCGCCGCGGAGCGTCCGAGGGCGAGGCCCGCAACGTGCTCGACGTGCAGCTTGCGACCATTCTCGCCGGTCGCCCCGGGCGCGGCAAGGAGGCCCTGGAGCGCGTCGCGAGCGTCCTCGAAGCATCGCCGCACGACCCGCAGGCCCTCGAGCTCGCCGCCAAGCTGCTCCGCGACCCCGAGGTCACCGCACGCGCGGCCGAGGTGCTCGAGAAGTGTCTCGACGCCGTCGAGGACCCCGCGATGCGCGTCGAGATCCTCGAGCGCCTCCTCGGCGCGGGTGAGCCCGGCACCGAGCATCGCCTCGGACAGTACGAGCGCCTCCTCGACATCCTCGCCGAGCTCGAGAAGCACGCCGAGGCGTTCGCCGGGGTCGTGCGCGCCGCGAAGGAGCTCCCCCGCGAGGCCTCGCTCTGGGATCGCGCGGAGAGCATCGCGCGTCAGCTCTCGCAGCCGGATCCGGTCGCCGCACTCTACGAAGAGGTGCTGCGCCGGCCCGACCTGCTGAAGGAAGATGCCATCGAGCTCGGGCAGCGCGCAGTGGCGTTCTACGAAGAGTGGTTCGAGGACGGCGGACGCGTCGTCGGCATCCTCGAGCGGCTCCTCGAGATCGAGCCCGACGACACGTGGGCGTTCGATCGCCTGAAGCTGATCTTCGACGCGCAGGAGCGCTGGGACGACCTCTTCGCTCTCTACGATCGCGCCGCCGCGAGCGCCGACAAGGAGCGTTGCCTCGAGCTCCTCGAAGAGGCCGCGCAGATCGCGAAGGACTTCGCCAATCACTCGAAGCGCGCGATCGGGTACCTCGAGCAGCTGCTCGAGCTCAAGCCGGGAAACGTGCGCCTCTCCGCTGCGCTCGAGCGCCTCTACGAGCGCCACGGCTGCCACCGCGAGCTCATCGGGCTCCTCGGAAACCGGCTTCCGCAGCTCACGCCCGACGACGCGCAGCGCGAGCGCGCACGCATCGCGGGTCTCTGGCTCGATGAGCTGGGAGACGCCTCGAGCGCGCTCATCGTCATCGAGGACATCATCGCGAACACGCTTGCGGAGGGCGAGGCTCCGCCCCCGCCGCTCCCGACGCGCGGGATGCCCGGTTCCATCCCACCGCCCCCGCTCGCGGAGGTCGACGTCACAGCGCTGCTCGAGCGCGTCCTCGCCGTCGCGCCGCGGTCTGCCGACATTCGCGAGTCGCTCCCGCCGCCGCCGGAAGGACGTCGCGACTCGTACCTGCCCGTCGCGCCGAAGCGCGGTCTCGTCCGTCAGCGGGCCGCCGCGCTCCTCCGGGAGCGCTACTCCGCTCCGGGTCGCGAGGCTGATCTCGCGCGCGCCCTCGAGGTCGAGCTCGAGGTGGTCAAGAGCGTCAAGGAGCGCATCCGCCGCCACCACCAGATCGCGACGATCTACGGCCAGCTCGGCGACGACGAGCATGCGATGGATCACTTCGTCCAGCTCGTCCTCCTCGAGCCGGAGATCTCCGCGCACCGCACCGAGCTCGCGCAGCTCGCGGCGCGTGTCGGTCGGTTCGAGCGCCTCGCGGACGTCTTCGTCTCCGCGGCGGACGATTGCAACGACGACGCGCTCAAGGTCGAGCTCCTCATGCACGCCGGCGTCGTCACGGCCGAGAAGATTGGCGACATCGCACGCGCGATCGAGCTATTTTTCCGGGTCCTCGCGATCAATCCGATCGCCGACGAGGCCCTGCTCATCGCGTGCCGTCACGTCGAGCCGCTGCTCGATCAGTCCGGCCGCAAGGCCGACCGCCTCGACGTCCTCGAACGCCTCGCGATCCTCGAGAGCGAGTCCGAGGTGCGCTGGCGCGTGCTTGGCGAGGCCGCGCGCCTCGCGACCGACCTCCAGGAGGACGACCGCGCCATCTGGGCGTGGGAGGGCCGCCTCGAGACGGCACCGAACGACCCGGAGGCGCTCGACGGCCTCGTCCTGCTCTTCGACAAGGCGGAGCGCTGGCGTCCGCTCATCGACGTGCTGGCGAAGCGGGGCAAGCTCGATCGGCCCGAGTCCGACCAGCGCGCCGACCGCGTGCGCGTAGCGACGATCCAGAGCGAGAAGCTCGACTCCACCGAAGAGGCCATCGCGACCTGGTGCGACGTCGAGGCCACGTTCGGCGATTCCGACGAGGGAACACGCGCGCTCTCCGCGCTCTACCGGAGCACGAAGAAGTGGCAGGAGCTCGCCGATCTCCTCGCCGGTGCGGCGAAGCGAACGGAGAGCATCGGAGAGAGGGCCGAGATCCTCCGTGAGCTCGGCGACGTGCAACGCGAGCAGCTCGACGCGATTCCCGAGGCGATCGCGAGCTACGAGGCCGCGCTCGGTCACGAGCCGCGCAGCGAAGGCTCGCGCGTCGGCCTGCGCGCCCTGCTCAAGCGCGCAGAGCACCGCGCCGACGTCGTCCGCGTGCTCCTCATCGCCTACTACGCGGCCGACGACTGGCGCCTCGTGCTCGACCTGACGGAGCACCGGCTCAACACCGCGAAGGACACGCCCGCGCAGATCGTGATCCTGATGGAGGCGGCGACGCTCTCGAAGACACGCGCGCTCGATCCCGACGCGGCGTTCGCGCTCGTGCGCCGCGCGCTCCTCCTCGACGCGAGTGACCCGACCGACTCGACGCTCGGCGAGCTCTTCAGCCTCGCTGACCTGACCCGCAACTACCGTTCGCTCGCCGAAGCGCTGCGCGAGGCCATCGAGTCGCCGGACGCCGCGGGCGCGGCATGGCCCCCTGTCCTTCGCTACCGCATGGGCGAGGTCCTCGAGACACGTCTCGACGAGCTCCGCGCCGCGCTCGACGCCTACGTGCAGGTTGCACACGACGACCCGAGCAACCTCGACGCCGCGCGTGCGGTGATCCGCGTTGCAGGCCGCACGATGCGCTGGGACGCAGCCGCTCGCGTGATCGTGGAGACGACGCGCGCCCGCGACGTCCTCGAGCCCGTTCTGCTCCAGGCGGTGGAGGAATCGGCCGGCGCCTCGAGCGGCTGGGACGCCGTCACGTTCGCGCTCGCCGCTCTCGTTCACGACGGAGGTGGCCTCCCCCCGAACCTCGCGCGCGACATCGAAGCCGCGATCGCCGTCTGGCATCGCGATCGCCGCGGGGATCCGGATGCGTCCGAGGCCGCGTACGCGCGCGCTCTCGCCCACGACACGGCGAATGCCGGCATGCTCGCCGAGCTCACCAAGCTGCAGCGCCGTGCGAAGGGCCGGCCCCTGGTCGACAGCCTGCTCCGTCTCTCGCAGGCGACCGGCGGCGATCTCGACCTCCTCACCGAGGCCTCCGAAGCGGCGCTCTCGAGCGTCGGAGACCGCGCGCTCTCGAAGTCGATCCTCGACCGCCTGCTCCGCCTCGCGATCGAGCGGTGGCTCAGCGACGATCCGGACGCGGCCGAGGTCACGGACGGCGTCACCGCAGGGACGCCCGCCGCTCCGCACACGTACGTCGACCGTGCGACCACGGAGCTCGTGAAGATCTACGAGGGCGACGGTGACCACGACAAGGTCGTCGCGCTGCTCGTCGAGACCGCCGCGCTGCCGTGGCCGCGCGACAAATCCCGCGCGCTCCGCCACGAGGCAGCGCGCATCGCCGTCGAGAAGCTCCACTCGGACGCGCCCTCCGATCGCGCGACCGCGATCTACCTCCAGCTCATCGAGGAGGATCCGCACGACGAGGACGCGGTGACGCGCCTCTTCCGGCTCTACGAGTCGGGCGGACGCAAGACGGAGCTGCTCGAGCTGAAGCGTCGGCTCGTCGGGACGGCGCTCACCGAGGAGGCTCGGCTCGGACTCCGTCTCGAGGTCTCGCTTCTCGAGGACGAGCTCGGCGAGGTCACGAAGGCCGTCGTAGCGCTCGAGGAGAACCTCGCGGAGTCCGCAAGGCACGACCCGACCGTGAAGCAGCTCGCGGGGCTCCTCGCGCGCGACGGCAAGCACCTCGAGCTCGAGGCGCTCTTCGCGAAGCAGGCGGATCTCGCGGAGCAGGCTGGAGAGAACAAGGTCGCCGCCGACCTCCACGGCCGCGCCGCCGAGGTCGCCGAGACCAAGCTCGGCGACGTTCCGGCTGCGATCAAGCACTTTCGTCGCCTGGTCGAGCTGGAGCCGCGGGCTACCGCGCTCGACGCACTCGCGCGCCTCTCGACGACGGCTCGCGATCACGAAGGCGCCGCGGGCTACCTCGATCGCCTGCGCGACATGGCCGAGGGCCCGGCGCGCTCGGCGATCACGCTCCGCCTCGCCGACGCCCTCGTCGCCGCGGGCAAGACGCCCGATGCGCAGCAACGTCTCGAGCACGAGGTCGGTCTCGACCCCGAGTCGGACCACGTCCGCATGCGTCTCTCCGAGATGTATCGCGCCGCCCAGTCGTGGCGCTCGCTCGCCGAGCTCCTCACCGACGGCGCGACGCACGCGCCCGACAAGGCGACACGCCTCTCGCGTCTCCGCGAGGCAGCCGAGCTGCACCGCGGCAAGACCGGCGAGCCCGAACGCGCGATCCCGCTCCTCGAGCAGGCCTCCGATCTCTCCCCCGACGACAACGCCGTGAAGCTCGCGCTCGCGGACGCGCTCGGCGCCGCCGGTCGGTTCGAGGAGGCGCGCACCAACCTGCGGACGCTCGTCGACGCCTTTGGCGGACGGCGCCCGAAGGAGCGCGCTCCCGTCCATTATCACCTCGCTCGCCTCGATCTCGCGGTCGGTGACCGTGCGCGCGCCCTCGTGGAGCTCGACGCTGCGACGCGCATCGATCCGGCGAATCCGGAGATCCTCCGCACGCTCGCGGAGCTCGCGCGCGACGACGGTCAGCTCGATCGCGCAGAGCGGTCCTACCGGGCCCTGCTCACCGTGCTCCGCCGTCAGGACGAGATCACCGCCGACGCTCCCATCTCGCGCGCCGAGGTGATGTTCGAGCTGAGCAAGATCGCGACCCGGCAGGGCGAGCCCGATCGCGCCAAGGAGATCCTCGAGTCGGCGTTCGAGCTGTCGACCGAGAGCGTCGTCGAGGCCCGTCGCCTGGAGGCTGCGCTGCGCGCCGCCGACGATCACGGCAACCTCGTCCGCGCGCTCGAGGCACGGATCAATCGGAGCGGCAGCGGCGAGCCCGCGGACGCTGCGACCATCTACGGTGAGCTCGGCAGGCTCTACGAGGACCACCTCGGTCGCGCCGAGGACGCCTTCGAGATGCGCCAGCGCGCCCTCGACATCGATCCGGCCGCGGACGCGACGCACGAGGCCGCCGCGCGGCTCGCCGCGAAGCTCGGCAAGCTCGCGACGTACGAGTCCCACGTCAAGAAGCTCGCCAAGAGGGCGAAGGAAGGAAGCGCGGGCGGCGGGCGCAGCCCCGGACATGCCCCCGATCCCGCTCTGGCCGCGTCGCTGTTCGTGCGCCTCGCGAAAATCGCCGAGACCGAGCGCAGCGACGACCGCGAGGCGGCCGCGTTCTACGAGCAGGCCGTCGAGGTCCGCGATCGCGATCGCGATCTCCTCGCCGCGCTCGATCGTGTCTACGAACGGCTCGGGGACGACGCCGGGCAGGCCCGCGTCCTCGGGATGCGCGTTGCGCTCGACACCGACGAGGGTGGAGCCTCGAGCGATGCGCTCTACCGCCTCGCGCAGCTGCGCTTCAAGTCGAACGACGTCGACGCCGCATGCGATGCCTTCGAGCAGGCCTTCGAGAGCGATCCCGACGCCGATCGCGGTGAGGCCCTCCTGCACGGCGCCGCCGAGGCGCATCCCACCAGCGTTCGCGTCATCGACCTCTACGAGCGGCTTGCCCGCTCGCCGGGTCGCGAGCGCACTCTCGTCGACGCGCTCGTGAAGCGCTGGACGCTCCTCAGTGATACGGCAACCCCGCATACGGCAACCCCGCATACGGCAACCCCGCATACGGCGAGCCCGCGGGAGCCGGCTCAGGCGACCCAGCCGATGCGTGAGGCCGTCGAGCTCGCCGACGCGCTCGAGGATCGGGCGCTCTCCGAGTCTCTGCTCCGCCGCTATCTCGAGGGCGCGCAGGAGGACAAGGAGGGGCGTGTCTGGGCGCTCGCGAAGCTCGCATGGATCAGCGAAGAGGCCGGCAACATCCGCGAGGCCGTGCTCCTCAAGCGCGAGGCCGCAGAGCTGGCCGAGCCCGATGATGCGCGTCGCTTTCTCTACGAAGTGGCCGGGCTCGCCTCGGGCCCGCTCGGCGATCTGCGGCTCGCCGCTACCATCTACGAGGAGCTCCACGAGCGTGACGCGGTAGACCGCGACGCGTGGGAGCTCCTCCTCGACGTCTACCGACGGACGAGCGACTTCGACAAGCTCGTCGCGCTCATCCAGGAGATCGTCGGATACGTCGATGACGCCGCCGAGCGCTCCAAGCTGCGCCTCGAACGCGTGAAGGTCAGCATGGAGAAGCTGCGCCTCTCGGACGAGGACGCCGCGACCGAGCTGCGGGAGATCGTCGACGAGGACCCCGCCCAGGTGGACGGCGCCATTCTCCTCGGCAGCATCCTCGAACGGAGCGGCCGTGAGGAGGACCTCGTCGAGCTCCTCGGCAAGCAGCTCGACGCCGCGAAGGATCGCCAGGACGCGGACGCCGTCGGATCGCTGTCCCGGAGGCTCGGTCAGCTCCTCGAGGGCCGCGACCGCGTTCAGGCGCGCGACGTCTACTACGCCGCGCTCGACTGGGATCCGCGCGCCAAGGAGATCCTCCTCGCGCTCGAGTCCTTGCACGATCAGGACGGCGAGGCCGATCAGAAGGCGGACGTGATGGAACGTCGCCTCGCCATGGAACAAGGCGAGGCCGCCGAGAAGCTCGCGCTCGTTCTCTCCGGGCTCCGTCGCGCCGCCGGCGATGCCGAGGCCGCACTTCGCACGCTGGAGATCGGCTTCAAGGCGGCGCCGCAGAGCCGTGACCTCCGCGAGCGCCTCGAGACCGTCTATCGCGAGCAGCTCGAATACGACAAGCTCGCGGAGCTCTACGTCACCGACGCACGAGGTCGCCAGGACGCGCACTCGAAGGCGACGCGCCTCCGCGAGGCCGCGAAGCTGTTCAAGGAGGAGCTCTCCGATCCCGAGCAGGGCGCGAAGGTCCTTCGCGAGGCTCGCGAGGCCGACCCCAGCGATCCCGAGCTCCTCATCGAGCTGGTCGAGATGCTCACGGCGGCCGGCGAGCTGAAGCAGGCCGCCGAGGAGCTGAGCGAGGCCATCAGACCGCTCGTCGAGGGTCCGGCGCGAACCAATCTCATCGGGCGTCGCGCCGTACTCCGCGCGCGACTCGGCGAGGGCGAGGCGGCGCATGCGGACTTCGAGGAGGCCGTCGCGATGGGCCTCACCGATCTCCGCGGACCGCTCGCCGAGCACCTCGGCAAGCTCGCGATGCAGGCCGCAGGTCGTGGCGACTCCAATCTATGGCGTCAGTACCGCCTGCGCATCGCCCAGATGCGCCTGGAGATGGGCGACGTCGAGGACGCGCGCAACGTCCTCACCGAGCTCCTCAAGACCGACAGCAAGGACAAGGCAACGCTCCGCGCCATCGCGCACGTCGACGAGCTGGAGGAGCGATGGGACGCGGCGAGTGCCACGTACCGCCGCCTCGTCGGGCTCGAGGACGAGCACGGCATCGTATCGGCCGCGCTGAAGCTCGCGGAGACGTGCGAGAAGGCCGGTCGCCTCGCGGATGCGCGCGGCGGGCTCGAGCGCGCGCGCATGGCCGCACCCGACGACGCCGCCCTGCGGCAGCGGCTTGCGTGGCTCTACGAGCAACTCGGCGCCATCAAGGAGCTCGCGACGCTCGTTCTCGAAGAGGCGCACGCCGCAGGAGACGTGGCGCCGCGCTTCGAGGGTCTCATGCGCGCGGGTCAGCTCTTCCTCGAGCACGCGCAGGATCCGGCGCAGACCCAGGAGGTCGGCGTCGCGGCGGCAATCGCTCCGCTCGAGGAGGCCCACGCGCTCCGACCGACCGATCTCGACTGCGCCGCGCTGCTCTCCGATGCGTACGTCGGCGGCGGTCGCTTCGACGAGGCGCAGGACCTGCTGCTGCGCACGATCGCCACGTTCAAGGGACGGCGCGCACGTGAGCTCTCTGCGCTCTACCACCGGCTCGCCCGTGTCGCCGAGATGCTCGGCGACAAACCGACCGAGCTGCAGCACCTGACGACGGCGCTCGACATGGATGCGCAGAACGGCGTCGTCGCGTCCGAGCTCGCGTATCTCGCGATGGAGCTCCAGAGCTACGAGGTCGCGCAGCGAGCACTGCGCGCCATCACGATGCTGAAGGTGCCGGCGCCGCTTCCGAAGGCGCTCGCGTATCAACACCTCGGCGAGATCGCGCGGCAGCAGGGCGACGTGAAGCGGGCCATGATGCTCGTGAAGCGCGCCATCGACGACGACCCGACCCTCGAGAGCGCGAAGACGCTCCTGCACGTTCTCCAGTCCGAGGCCTGAATTTGCGGCACTTGGTGCGCGGTGTAGGAGATGAGCCTCGATGGATACGGGGCTCACCAGTCTGAGGGCTAACTGGCTAAGCGACGCCTGGATCGACGGGAGATCAGGACGATCCAGGGAGGCACGGGGACTGCACGAGGGAGGGCATGCGCCATTCTTCCCTCGCCTCGCTCGCGGCTCTCGTCATCGCTGTCGCCGCTGTCGGCTGCTCCTCTCCTGACCCGACGCCGCTGAGCAATCACAAGACGACGGGAACGCCCACGCCCACGCCTGCGCCTTCGTCCACCGGCGTCGACGATCTCCCCGCCCCTGCCCCCGCCGTCCCCGCGCCTACCCCCGGCGCCGATATCGGCACCGAGACCTGGGCCGACGGCAAGCAGATCTCGGCAAGCGTGACGATCAAGGCAGGCGCCACTGTCGACATCACGCCCGGCGCCGCCGTCGTCGCAGGCGTGGGCGTATCGATCACCGTGAAGGGAACGTTGAGCGTCAAGGCGAGCGCGAGCCATGCAAAGCTCGGCGGCGCAAACTGGAAGGGCATCGTCGTCGCGAGCGGCGGCACCCTGAATGTCGACGGCCTCGACATCACCAACGCCGAGATCGGTATGTGGACGCAGACCGGCAACCTCGATGCGGTGATGGTCAACTCATCGATCACGAACGCCGCGACGCCGTTCAAGATGGAGCCCGGAAGCAAGCTCAGCGTGACCAGGTCGACGGTCGCCAAGTCGACAGGCCAGAGCAACATCGCGGGCACCTTCACCGCGTCGTATCTCGCCTACGACAAGGGGTCCTCCGAGGGCCTCGAGCTCAACGACCCGCTTGGAACGATGACCATCTCGGACTCGACGCTCACGGGCGTGGGCGGCGGTGACTACGTCGTGTCGCGCGCCGGCAAGCTCGTGAAGGTCGAGTACACGACCATCACCGGCTCTCATTGCGGCCTCCACTTCAACGCCGTCGACAAGTTCATCATCGACCACGTCTCGGACGACCAGAACTCCTACGGCGCGATGCTCTACGGCTCCGGCGCCGGCCCGAACCAGATCCTCTCCTCGAACGTCCGCAGCACCGACAAGGACCTCGATTTCTCGGGGACCAACGGCGCAACGTCGATCGACAAGTCGTACACGGGCGGCAAGAACACCCTCGCCGCAAACGCCACGCTCACGAACGCCGCCACCGCCCCGATCGCGAACGCCAAGCCGCGCTGACCGATGCCGGGATCGCGCGTCCCATTTTTACACGGGAGCTCGGGAGCTCGGAGAGGGCTACCGCTTCGCGACCTCACACGTGTCGCGTAGCCGACGGACGCGATCGGCAGCCACAAAATTCCGCGTTTCCGATTCCGTGTGGAAGATGGGGCGCGACAGTCTCTACGGGGGCTCGAGGGCGAGGGCTTCGTAGAGGATGGCGAGGCGTTCTTTGAGCTCCTGGTTACCGGGGTCGTGCTGCGCCGCGGTGATGAGCTGGATGCGCGCCTCTTCGAGCTGGCCGTTCGAGAGGAACCGATCGGCCTTGGCCGCGAACTGCTTCGCCTTCGGATCGCGCGCGATCATGTAGAGCGTGCGCTGCTCGAAGGTCTGCTTCTTCGCGACCGCATGCTCGTCGAACGTGGCACCTGCGCCGTCGACGCTTGGACCGCCGTCTCCGCCCATCGCCTTGCGTAGCTCGACGTCGTAGCGGGCGCGCATCTGCGGGCGTCGCAGGACGTTGTACGCCTCGACGAGTCGCTTGAAGACCCCCGTCGCCGCCTCACCGACCTCGACGGGCTCGTCGATGAAGCGATCGGGGTGACAGCGGAGCGAGAGATGATGGAACGCCTTCTGGATGTCCTCGGTCGACGCGTCGTACGGCACCCGGAGGATGTCGTAGAAATTCATCGTCTCGAGGGACTCGGCCCAGACGATGAACGTAGACGGCGCAGCCATGACGACTCGAGGATAGCGCCGTCAGCCGACGACGTGACGATTCTGACGAGCCTGCATCGCATCCATTTCCGCGGCGTCCGTATCCGCGCCCATCAGGCGCATCGTCGCCTTCGTCTCGCGGTCGGTTTCCTTGTCCTTCGCACGGACGTTCAGGATGCCGTCGGCGTCGAGCTCGAAGGTCACCAGGATCTTCACGCCGCCGCGCTGTGCCGACTTGAGGCCCGAGAGCTCGAGCTCCCCGAGTCGCGTGTTGTCGGCGAACTTCACGTTCTCGCCCTGCGCGACGCGAATGAACACGACCGTCTGGCCGTCGGACGCGGTGAGGAACGTGCGTGCCTTCTCGCACGGAACCGGTGAGTTCGAGGCGATGAGCACGTCCGAGTACCCGCCGACAGTCTCGATTCGAAGGCTCATCGGAGTGACGTCGATGAGGAGCGGCGCGTTGTCGGACGTCTCGATGGCGCTGCCACGGTCAAACGCTGCCTGCGAGACAGGCGCCGCAGCATCTGCGCCGTCGAACAGCGAGCTCGCGAACGGCGCGAAGGAATCGTTCCCGGGAACGATGGCCCCGGCCTCGGGCGCCGGCGGGTCCTCGTCGACGCGCGGGATCCTCCCGCCGGTACCGAACGAGATCTCGGGGGCGGCGGGCACGACGGGCTGGGAGGGCGCGTTCGAGCGCCGCGCGGGCATCGGACCCGGCGGCGGATCGCTGAGCTCGGCGCGCAGCGGCGTGCCCTCGATCGGCCGCGCCCCGCCGCGACCCGGCGGCGGCGGCGGCTTCTGCGGAACCGGCGGCTTCTTGAGCGGCGGCGCCTTGGCGGGCGCGTTGAACACGGGGACGTCGTTGGGCGACATCGGCGGCGGCGGCGGCGAGAAGGTGATGACCGCCGCCTGCTTCGAGAACTCGATGTACGCAGGCGTCGCGGCGGCCTGCGCAGCCTGGGCGCTGATGTCCGCCGGGACGCGCGGAGCGCGCGGGACGTCCGCGGGCGTGGCCGGCGCGACCGCTGCCTTGACGGTCGCGAGCTTGTCTTCGCCTCGCTTCTTCGCGCCGGACTTGGAGCGGTTGAGCGCATGCGCCTGGATGGCTGCGCCCAGCGCCACGACCTCGTCGGGATTCACCTTGAGGTGCGGCGGTTGTCCGAAGAGCTGCTCGACGAGGCGCGCCGCGAGCGGCATGCGCGTGGATCCGCCGACGAGGATAACGCGGTCGAAGTCCTTCGGAGTCATCCCGACGATCTCGATCGACTGCTTCGCCACCGCCACGGTGCGCTCGATGAGCGGCAGCGCGATGCGGTCGAGGTCCTCACGGGTGATGGTCACCATCATCGTGAGGGCAACGCCTTCCTCGGTGTAGCCGATCCCGCTCATGTCCTGTTGGACGGCCAGCTCCGTAGATAGGCGCTTCTTCACGTCCTCGGCCATGAAGCGCAGGCGCGCGAAGGCGACGGGGCTCGAGCGCGGGTCGTACCTGAACCTCTTGAGGATCTCGATCGCCATGGCGTCGGCGAGCAATCGATCGATGTCATCCCCCCCGAGCGCCGTGTCGCCGGC
>JANXVA010000678.1 GCA_025351875.1 Myxococcales bacterium
GAGTACGCCGAGGCCGCCGGCCTCCCCGCGAAGGAGAAGGCGAAGCTCCAGGGCGAGTTCGATCTCGTCACTGTCCAGCGCAAGCTGAAGGACGCCGGGCGCTTCGTCTTCATCGACCGAACGAAGAAGAACACGTCGTTCCTCCGTTTCGTGACGCCGACCATCAAGAAGGTCGACGCCGCGCTCGCTCGTCTGGCGCCCAAGGACAAGGACATGGCCGAGCTCCGCGCGATCCTCCAGCGCACGCTCGGCGACGAGCTCGCCTCCAGCTGAGCCCCTGCGCTCTCCCATGAAGCGCCCGCGCAGCCGATCCGAACCTCCGCCGAAAAAGGTCGTCGAGGTCCGCCCCGAGGGGCTCTACCTGCGCGACAAGGGCGAGATCATCCCGCTCTGGGCAGGCGCCATGCACTACTGGCGTCACGCCCCCGAGGACTGGGGCCCCTGCCTCGACGCGATGAAGGCGATGGGCCTCCGCCTCGTCGACACCTACGTCCCGTGGGGCGTCCACGAGACGGCGCAGGGCACGTTCGACTTCGGCGAGCGCTACGCGCGTCTCGACGTCGCGCGCTTCATCCGGCTCGCCGCGGAGAAGGGCATGCACGTCATCGCCCGCCCGGGTCCGCACATCAACGCGGAGCTCACGTACTTTGGTCTTCCCGAGCGCGTGGTGTGGGATCGCGAGTGCCAGGCGCGCACGCCGCGCGACAACCCGGTGATCCTCCCGCTCGTGCCGGTCGCCTTTCCCGTGCCGAGCTACGCGAGCGACGCGTTCCACGACGAGACCGCGCTCTGGTTCGAGGCCTGCGGCAAGGTCCTCGCCCCGCTGCTCTACCCGCACGGGCCGATCGTCATGCTCCAGGTCGACAACGAGGGCGCTCTCTACTTCCGCGACGGCCCCTACGACCAAGACTACCACCCCGACGCGATCCGCCTGTTTCGCACCTTCCTGCGCGAGAAGTACTCGAGCGTCACCTCTCTGCGCGACACGTGGAACGACACGGCGATCACGTTCGCGAACGTCGCGCCGCCGGTGCGCTTCGACGCGAAGGAGGCGAACGAGCTCGCCCGTCACCTCGACTGGATGGAGTTCCACGAGCACTTGCTCGCCGAGGCGATGGGGCGCTTCAACCAGTCGCTCGAGAACGCCGGGCTCACCACGGTCCCCACGCTCCACAATTTTCCGCTCGGCGAGGCCGCGACGCCGCTGAACGCGAGTCGCATGGCCGAGGTCGTCGACCTCATCGGCCTCGACTACTACCACCCTGCCAATCCGCAGCATCACATGACGATCCTCAGGCGCACGGGCGAGCTCGCCACGCGCTGCGAGGGCCGTCAGGTGCCGCCGTTCGGGGCCGAGGTCGGCGCAGGCTTCCCGCCCTTCTTCCCGCCGCTCGACGACAAGGACTCGCTCTACACGTTGATTGCGGCGATGGCCTACGGCCTCCGCGGCTTCAACCTCTACATGGCCGTCGACCGCGATCGCTGGGTCGGCGCGCCGATCGACGTGCACGGGATGCCCCGTCGTCTCGCCGACGAGTACCACGCGCTCATCGACGTCCTCGACAAGGTGCGCTTCAACACGCTGCATCGTGCGACGCCCGTGAAGCTCGTCGTTCCGCGCGCGCTCCGGCGTCTCTCTCGCGCGACCCATGCGTTCGGTCCCGTCACGCCTGCCGCGTTCCACATCGCGGGCGCGGGCCCGCTCGAGAGCTGCCTCGAGGATGACTTCGGCCTCGGTGAGCTGGCGCCGATCGTCGGCGAGTCGTTCGTGCGCGCGTTCGAACGTGCGCTGCTCGCGCGTGGCGTCCCGTTCTCCTATGCCGGCGGCGAGAGCCTCGAGATGAGCATGGTGGGCGCCTCGTGGATCGTGTGCACGACCGCGGGCGGCCTGAAGGCCGACGTGCTCACCTCGCTGCGGGCCGCGAAGGAGCGCGGGATCGCCGTAACGATCGGTCCGCGCGTCCCCGAGCGCGACGGCTCGATGCGCGCGCTCGCCAAGCCCCACGACGTTCGCGGGCTCGAGGTCGAGGCGCTCGCCGACCCCTCGCAGGCCGACGTGCTCGTGGCGCGTCGCATCGACGAGCTCTCGCTCCCTGCGTACCCGGTGGACGTCCCGGACGTCCACGTCGCGCTCCACGAGGACCAGAACGGCGTGCCCGTCGTCGCGTTCGTGATGAACCCGACTGACAAGACCGTCATCGCGACTGTCGGTCTCGGTCGCACGCGGGCGCTCGTCGATTTGCTGCCGCGCTCGCGCGCGACGAACCGCATCGAGCCGCACACCGGCACCGGCGCCTTCGTCGTCGAAGTGCCGGCCCGCACGGTGCGCATGTTCTCCGTCGAGATCTGACGCGCGCCTACTGCGTGCAGGTCGGGACCTTCGAGCACGCCTGGACGACGCGTCCACCCTGGCACGTGTTGACGTAGCAGGTGCCGTCGGCGCACTCCGCGTTCGTCTTGCACAGCTGGATGCTCTGGGCGCCGCAGCTGTCCTTGCACTCGGTGCCGGTGAAGCCCTTCGTACAGCAGACCTGCGTGCCGGTGCAGTCCGCCTTCTCGTCGCACCCGATGGACGCGCCCTGGCAGTTCGCGTTGGCGGCGATGCAGCCCGCGTCTCCGTTGAAGCTCGTGCAACAGACCTGTGCGGGTGAGGCGCACGCCGCGGCTCCGCAGCTGATCATGTTCGGGTTGGAGGCCGCGCCGCCTTCGACTCCGCCGCTCGAGCCGTCTTTGCCTCCGTCGGCCCCGCCCTCGGTACCGCCCTCGGTACCGCCGCTGGTCCCGCTGGTCCCGCTGGTCCCGCTGGTTCCGCTGGTTCCGCTACTGCCCTCGGCACCTGCCTCGACGCCGTTGTCGCCGACAGTCGCAGCGTCCGAGCCGCACCCGCCGAGCGCTCCAGCGACGCCAGACGCAACCAGGACTCCAGAGATCGAGAACCAAGCCAGTCGCTTCATCGCGTCACCTCCCGCTCCCTCGATTCTTGCCTCTGCTGGCCCGCGACGCAACCAAACACGTTGCAGAGTGCAGGGGTCGGTCGCCCGCCCGTCGCTCAGAACGCGTAACGTATCGCTACGCCAGCATCGAACGCGAGCGGTGTGTCGGTGCCGATCGTGCGCTTGAAGCCCGTGGCGTCGCGCAGTCCTCCGGTGAGGCCGAGCCCGAAGTGGCGGTCGAGCTGGTACCACTCGAGTCCGAGGCGGCCGCCGAGATAGAGGTTGAGAGCCTCGGCATCCTTGAAGCCGATGATCTCGAGGGCGCGGCGGCGGATGTCCGCCTTCATCGCCCCGAGCTCTCCCTGCACGTACACGCCGAACCGATCGGTGACGCGCGCGGTGACGCGCGCGCCGCCGCCGAAGCCGAAGATCGGAAACGCGCGAGTCTTCGGGGGATCCTGGGAGCGCGACGTGTCGGTGAAGGCGAGCTCGCCTCCGCCGAAGACCATGAGCCACTTGAACAGCTCGTAGCCGGCCTGCACGCGGAGCAGCGGCGCCGGCGGTGCGGTCTTGCCGAACTTGCCGAGGAAGACGAGCGCGCCGAGCGAGGCGTCGACGACGACGGACTTCTTGTACGGCGCCTCCGGCGGCGCCTCCGGCGGCGGCGCCGGCGTATCGGCCAACGCGCTGCTCTGGATGTCCTTGTCGAGATCGATCTGCCCGGCTGCGACGGGTGCCGCGGGCTGCGCGGTGGGCGAGGGATCGTCGGCGCGCGCGCGCGACGCCGTCGTCATCGCGGCGAGCACCAGCGCGCACATGAGCCGAGGGCGGCGCATCGGAGCGTCAGGCTAACACCACTCGCCGTCCGCGCGTGGCCGTCTCAGTGGAAGTTCTGCGCCGCCCAGATGCTTCCGTCGCTCGCCGTGCCGAACCCGCACGCGACCATCGTGTACTTGGTGCTCGACATCGCCTCGTAGTGGCCGCCGCCGGGACCCTCGGCCCACATCGACGCGAGGCACTTCGGGATCGTCGTCCCCGCCGGACCCGGCCAGCCCGGGCACTCGTTTTGTGCGAATTCCCCGCATTTGCCGAAGGCACCGTGGGCTCTGAGCGTCGTCGCGTCGCTCTGCGATTCGCCGTCGGTGCACGTCTCTGCGTCCGTCCAGCGTGTGTAGGGTGGGAGGCCCTTCGTGGCTCGGTACTCGTTGATCGTCGCAACGCAGACCTCGGCGGGCGACCCGCCAGCTGTTCCGCTGGCCCCGCTCGAGCTGCTCGTGCCGCCGCTGGTCCCGCCGCTGGTCGATGCCGCGCCCGACGACGTGCCTTTGCCGTTGCCCAGCGTGCTCGCGTCGTCGCTGCACGCGGCGGCAGCGAGCGCGATGACAGACGCTACGACTCTCCACATTCCCGAAGCGTAACTGCCCGCTACTTGAGGAGCCAGCCGAAGAGCATGTGCTTCGTCGTCTGTCGGGAGACGTCCGCGATCGAGTCGACGAGCGGGATCTCCTTCGGACAGGCCACCACGCAGTTTTGCGCTTTGCCGCAGCCCTGGACGCCGCTCTCACCCATCACCGCCTCGAGACGCTCGGCGGCGTGCATCTTTCCGCTCGGATGCAGGTTGAAGAGGCGCACCTGGTTCAGCGCCGCGGGGCCGACGAAGCTCGAGTGGTCGTTCACCTGAGGGCACGCCTCGAGGCAACAGCCGCACGTCATGCACCGTGAGAGCGGGTAGGCGGTCTCCTGGTTCTCCTGAGACTGGCGCGGCCCCGGCCCGAGCTCGTGAGAGCCGTCGAGGTCGATCCACGCTTTGACCTTCTTCAGGTCCTCGAACATGCGCGAGCGATCGACGATGAGATCGCGCACGAGCGGGAACTTCGTCATCGGGGCGAGCGTGATCGTCTCGCCCGCGGGCGCGATCTTGTCGATGAGCGCCGAGCACGCCTGGCGAACCTTGCCGTTGACCAGCATCGTGCACGACCCGCAGACCTCCTCGAGGCAGGACGCGTCCCAGGCGACGGGAGAGGTCCTGGCGCCGTCGGCCTTGTGCGGGTTCTTCCGGATCTCCATGAGCGCGCTGATGACGTTCATCTGCGGGTGCCAGGGGATCTCGAACTCCTCCCAGCGCTTCGAGTCGCTCTTCGCGGGACCGTCCTGGCGGAGGACCTTCAGCCGGATCTTCTTGTTGTCTGCCATCGGTCAGCCCTGAGCCTGGGGTCGCGCGCTCATCTTCGTCGATTCCTTGGGCGGGTCGGCGTGGCTCGCGGCACCGGCTGTCTCGTACTTGCGTGCCCGTGGCTTCACGAGGCTGATGTCGACCTCGTCGCTGACGCGCACGCTCTTGCCGAGCAGCGGGTAGTCGAGTCCGCGCACGTAGTTGACGACGCTCTTGCCGCCCGCGCCCTCCTCGTGGAGCGCCATCGTGGTGCGGAGGAAGCTCTGGTCGTCGCGAGCCTTGAATTCAGGCTTGAAGTGGGCGCCACGCGACTCGTCACGGTTGCGCGCGCCCTGCGCGATCACGCGCGCGAGCACCAGCATGTTCTTCAGGTGACGCACGAACTGTGCGCCCTGGTTCGCGCGCTCCGACGTGTCGGTCACGCCGATCTGGAGCGATCGCTCCTCGAGCTCGTCGATCTTCGCGATGACCTTGTCGAGCGTTTCGTTGTGCCGCTCGATGGTGCAGTCGCGCAGCATCACCTGCGCCAGCTCCTCGTGGAGCTTGTACGGGTTCTCGGTCCCGTTCATCGCGAGGATGCCCGAGTAGCGCTCGCGCTCGCGCGTGGTGGCCTTCTCGAAGACGGAGCTCTTCACGTCGAAGGCGCTCTTGTCGAGGTTCTTCACGTACGTCGCGATGGCCGGACCCGCGACCATGCCGCCGTAGATGCAGGAGAGGAGCGAGTTGGCGCCGAGGCGATTCGCGCCATGGTACGCGTAGTCGACCTCGCCGGCCGCGTAGAGGCCACCGATGTTCGTCGCCTGATTGCGCGGCGAGCCGACGACGAGCCGACCGTCCGTCGACTTCTCGAAGTCGACCCAGAGGCCGCCCATCGAGTAGTGGACGGCGGGGAAGATCCGCATCGGGTTCGTGTACGGATCCTCGCCGGCGAACTTCTCGTAGATCTCGAGGACGCCCGAGAGCTTCTTGTGGAGGACGTCCTTCGGGAGGTGCGTGACGTCGAGGTAGACCTCGAGCTCGTTCTGGCCGCTCTTGTTGTTGAAGACGCCGCGCCCCTCGTGAAAGCACTTGAGGAAGAGCTCGCGCGCCGCGATGTCACGCGGGACGAGGTTGCCGTAACCCGGGTACTTGTTCTCGAGGAAGTAGTCGCGCTGGCTCTCGGGCACGTCCTTGCCGCGCCGCTTCTCCTTCGCGTCCTTCGGGACCCAGATGCGACCGCCTTCGCCGCGAACGCTCTCCGAGATGAGGCGGAGCTTGTCGGCGCCGGGGATCGCGGTCGGGTGGACCTGGATGAACTCGCCGTTCGCGTAGCACGCGCCCTGCTGGTAGACGGCGCTCGCCGCGGTGCCGGTGTTGATGACGCTGTTGGTCGACTTCCCGAAGATGATGCCGGAGCCGCCCGTCGCGAGGCATACGGCCTCGCCGGGGAACGACTTGATCTCCATCGACTTCAGATCCTGCGCGACGATGCCGCGCGCGATGTGGCCCTCGTCGAGCACGAGACCGAGAAAATCCCAGAGCTCCCACTTGCGGACCATCCGCTCGCCTTTGACGGCGATGCCCTTCTCGTTCTCGACCTCGACCGTCTCGTAGCGGCGCACCTGCTCGTCGAGCGCGTAGAGGAGCTGCTGTCCCGTCGTTGCGCCCGCGAACGCCGTGCGATGGAACAGCGTGCCGCCGAAGCGACGGAAGTCGAGCAGACCCTCGGACGTGCGGTTGAACGGCACGCCCATGCGGTCGAGCATGTAGACGATGCCGGGCGCCGCGTAGGTCATGCCCTTCACCGGGGGCTGATTCGCGAGGAAGTCTCCGCCGTAGACGGTCTCCTCGAGGTGAACCTCGGGAGAGTCACCTTCGCCCTTCGTGTTCACGCTCGCGTTGATGCCGCCTTGCGCGCAGACCGAGTGCGAGCGCTTGACCGGGACGAGCGAGAAGAGGTCGACCGGAATGCCCGCCTCGCAGAGCTTGATGACGGTCGTGAGGCCTGCGAGGCCGCCGCCGACGACGACGACGCGCCTGACCTTGCCCGAATCGGTCACGATACTCGTCGGCTTTGCCATGGACTCTGTAGGTGGGGTCAGTGACCGCCGCTGGGAAGGGGCGTGGCGGGCTGTGCGTTGGTCGCGGTAGCGGAGGTCGTGGGCGCCTGGCGAGGGACGGTCGCCTGCGGTATCGCGTGGGAGGGCGGGCCAGGAGGCGTTGCCGCGGAGCCACACTCGAAGCCGACTGCCGTCGGCTCGCTCGCGGGGAACAAGCGCGACCCGGTCGCGAGCTGCACCACCATCGCGGACGAGAGCGCGAAGAGCAGAAAGCCCGCGACGAGAAACACGCCACGCGCGCGCCGCCTTGCTTCGGCGGTTCGCGTGAAGCCCCACGTCGTACAGAAGCTGGTCATCCCGTTAGCGAGGTGGAACACGGAGCCCGCCATGCCGAGGATGTAGCCGAGTGCGATCCAGGGAACGCTGTACTGCGTGGAGGAGAGATCCTCGACGAGCTTGGTGGAGTATGCGCTCTCGCCGAGTCCGCGCATCCACGTCTGCGCGCGGAACTCCCAGAGGTGGAGGCTGACGAAGGCGAGGACGACGATGCCGGAGGCGCGCTGGAGCGTGGCCATCCGATCGGTGCCGTACGCGTGGTCGGGATCGCGAGGCCCGAGGACCCGGACGATCCCGTAGATGGCGTGGAAGAAGAGCGGCAGGATGACGAGCGGCTCGAGGATGCCGAGGAGCCCACTGTGGAGAAAGCCGATCTGGCGATCGTAGACGGCCCGGGAGCCGACGACCGAGGCGGTCACCCAGAGGTGAAGGACGAGGTACGCGCCGAGCGGAACGACGCCGCTCAGCGAGTGGAGCTTCTTCGCCAGGCTCCCCGGCCGGTCACGGCCTTCGGGACCCTGCGGCTCTGCGTTCGTGGTGCCAGGGGCCATCGGATCGTGGCCAACCTACCACGCTCTTCAGTGCCCGCCGTCGGCCTTCGAAAGGCAGATTTGCGCCTCTTCGGAGGTGCGCGCCTGGATGAGACAGCACGCGAGCTCGCGCGGCAGTTCGGTCCCCGCGTCATCCGGGCAGGGCGCCGACTGCGCGGGTGTTCCGGGCGGCGGATCGCTGCGCTGGCAGGCGGCGAGCGCCCCGACCATGATCGCTATCGCCCCCACGACCCCCAAAGTCATCCGCGACACGGGACCCAGCATACCGTCTTCCCTGTCGCCTGCTGCCTCCTTCCGACCTAGCCTGCGTTCGCTTCCGTGCTGCGCCGCCTCGCCCTCGCCGTCCTCGTCTCGATCGCCAGTCTGGTCGCGTGCTCGCGCGCGGCCCGCCAGCCGAAGCCCGTCGCCACGCTGTCGACGTCGCCCGCGGGAGCCGAGGCCTTCGCGGCGCTCCGTGCGAAGTGGGAGCTCCGGAAGCTGGATCCGGCGTCCGCGTCGGACTTCCTCCGCCGTTTCCCGAACGACGGCGCCGTTCCGCTCGCGAAGGTCTACCTCTCGTTTGCGTTCCTCCAGGAGGGCAACCTCATCAAAGCGGACGGCACGCTGACGTCGCTCGCCGATCTGAAGCCCGGCGCGACGCTCGACCTCGCGAACGTGGCGCGCGCCCGGAGCCTTCGCCTGCACGGCGCTCCGCAATCGGCGCTCGACGTCCTCCGTCCGCTCGTCGGCAAGGTCATCGACGACGTCGACCGCGAGATCTTCCTCGAGGAGCTCGCGCTCACGGCCATCGCGGCGCACGACGACTACGAGGCGCTCGCCTATCTCGACGCGTGGCTCCGCGGCGTCGGCGAGGACGATCGCGATCGCGTCCGCATGAAGATCACGCAGATCCTGGAGACGCTCCCGCGGAGCGTCCTGGAGCAGACCTACCGTACGATGCGCTCGCGCGGCGTCGCCTCGGGCTACACCATCGACACCCAGAAGCTCGTCGCCGCGCGCCTCGCGCGCATCGCCGTGGACTCGAACGACGCCGCGCTCGCGCGGTGGCTGCTCGACGTGAGCGGCGCGAGCGCGACGCAGACCGGCGGTGACGCGGGCCTCGACCTCGGGGAGCTCGCCTCGAGCCGTCGCGGAATCTCGGTCTCCGGCAAGACGGTCGGCCTCTTGCTGCCGACGCGCACGCGCGAGCTCCGCGACGAGGCGGCGGACGTCGTGCGCGGCGTGTCGTTGGCGCTCGATCTGCCGCGTCGGGCGGGCGCCGCGGACGGGGTCCGTCTCGTCACGCGCGACGACGGCATCGACGACGCGGGCACGCGCGCGGCGATGGAGGAGCTCGCGGGGGAGGGGGCGTCGGTGATCGTCGCGGGCTTCGACCGCGCGAGCGCGGACCGCGCGAGCCTGTGGAGCGAGCAGAGCGGCGTCCCCGTTCTGCTGCTCGCGGCCCCGAGCGCCGCGCGCATGCCGAAGACCTCGGCCTTCGTCCTCGGCGAGCGCACCGAGCGTGAGCTCGCGATGCTTGGTGAGGCCCTCGTACGCCGTGCCGTGAAAACAGCCGCGTTCGTGGTCGACACCACCGAGGACGAGGCCGCCGGTCGCGCCGCAGAGGCAGGCGGCCTGGTGCTTCTCCCGCCGACGCGCTGTGACGTCCCGCTCTCCGAGGCCGGAAAACCGCGCTTCCCCGTCGACGCGTGGATGGCCTCGGGCGCACAGGGCTGGCTGGTGTCGGGGCCGACGCAGTGCGCGCGCGACGTGCTCCGCGACGTGAAGCGACTCCTCGAGTCGAGGCGCTCGCCGAACGATCGTGTGATCGCGGTGACGCTCGAGGCCGGCGTGACACCGGCGGAGGTCCCGCGCGGCATCGTCGTGCTCAGCGCGTCGGCCGGGCTCGTTCCGATCCTCGCCACGAGGCCCGAGGAGGCCCACGACGAGGACGTCCGAACCTTCATCGACCGCTTCGGCGTGCGCCCGAGTTACTGGACGGCGCTCGGTCGCGACGCCGGCGCGCTCGCCGCCACCGCGCTCGCCCCGCTGCCCGCGGATACCACGAGCGATCCGAAGGCCATCACGCAGCGCCGCGCGATCGTCCAGGCAGGTCTACTCGGCGCGCGACTCAGGCTCTGGACGACGGACGACAAGGGGATCGGGCCCGATCGCACGCTCCCGCGCGCGCTTCGCCTGGCGACGTGGAAGGCGAAGTGAAGAGCCTGGCACGGGCCATGCTCCAACGCGCCTCATGAGCGCGAATCCCTCGACCCAGCCTTCGTTTCCCGGTCCGGTGCCCGGCGAGCCCTCTCCCGATCCGGCGCCTCCCCACAGCCCCGTTCCCCACGATCCGGCGCCCGTTCCGCAGGATCCGACCGAACCGCCGATGTGATCCGGTTTGCGGGGATGGTGGGCCGGGGCTAGACCTCGTGCGTGGCGGGACCGACGCACCGAGGCAGAAACCGTCGCGGGGCGCTCTTGCTCGCGCTCGCCAGCGGCGCCGTCATTGTTCCTGCGCTGGCCGCCGGCTGCTCGTCGAGCTCTCCGTCTTCCACCGCCGCGCAAGCGTGTGGGCTGCAGGTCTGGCACAAGCCCGCGAGCCGCGATGCGCACGTCGAGATCGTCGGCGATTGGAACGACTGGAAGCGCCCCGGCACCGTCCCCGAGGTCCGCGACGACGGCTGGGTCGCGGCGATGATCGACGCTCCCGTCGGCGAGCACGCGTACGCGATCGTGGAAGACGGCGTCTGGCTCACCGACAAGCAGGTGCCCATGACCGCCTTCCACGACGGCAAGGAGGTCGCGCTCGGCGTCGTCGCCGATTGCGAGCGACCTGTCGTGCGCGTCGACGGAGTGGAGGCAACGGCGGACGGTCACGTCGCCGTTCGTGCCTCGTTTCTCGCGGCCCGGAGCGGCGCTCTGCTCGACCCGGCTGCGGTCGCGGTCACGTCGCGCGAAGGCGTCGCGCTCCCGGTCGCCTCCGCCGACCCGCCGACGGGCGCCTTTCGCCTCGAGATCTCCGGCTTGAAACGTGGAAAGTACACGTTTTCGATCCACGCCCGCGACACGCACGGCGCCGAGTCGGAGGAGACGATCGCCACGGTCTGGGTCGAGGCGCAGGCGTGGGACCCCCGGGACGCTATCGTGTACCAGGTCGTGCTCGATCGCTTCCGGGGTGACGCCGGCTCGCTCGCGACACCCGCGAAACCCTCCGATCGCGCGGGCGGCACCCTCGCTGGCCTCCGTCAGGCGATCGAGGCCGGTGACATCGAGGCGCTCGGCGTCAATACGCTCTGGCTCTCGCCGCTCTACAAGAACCCCGAAGGTGAGTTCGGCGGCACCGATGGCCACTCGTACACGAGCTATCACGGCTACTGGCCGACGGCGTCGCGCGAGCTCGACGCGCGCGTGGCGAGCGAGGCCGAGCTCGATCGCTTCATGCAGGTCGCCCACGACCGCGGCATCCGCGTGCTCTTCGACGTGGTGCCGAACCACGTGCACGAGCAGCACGCGTGGGTGAAGGAGCACCCCGACTGGTTCAACCAGGACAAGACGTGCATCTGCGGTCAGGGAAGCTGCGATTGGGCCACGCACATCAAGACGTGCAGGTTCGCTCCGTACCTGCCCGACCTCGACTGGACCAACATCGACGCTGCGCGCGCCGCCACCGCCGACGTGATGTGGTGGTTCGATCGCTGGGGCGCCGACGGTCTCCGCATCGACGCCGTTCCGATGATGCCGCGCGCTGCGACGCGCCGGATCGCGCACGCCGTTCGCACGCGCTACGAGCACAAGGGGAACGTCCCTTACATCCTCGGCGAGAACTTCACCGGCCCCGGCGGCTACCAGAACCTCCGCTACGACCTCGGGCCGTTCGGTCTCGACGGGAGCTTCCACTTCCCGCTGATGTGGACGCTCCGCGAGACGCTCGCGACCGAGACGGCGCCGATGGGCGACATCGACACGAGCTTCCGTGCGGGCGAGCAGGCCTGGGACGGCGCGGGCGCCGTGATGGGGATGATGATCGACAACCACGACGTCTCTCGCTTCGCGTCGGTGAGCGCGGGCAATGCCGTGGGCGACGCGTGGTCACCGGCGCCGCAACCGCTCGATCCCGTCGTCTACGCGAAGCAGCGCGTCGCGCTCGCAACCATTCTCACGTTGCCGGGTGCGCCGGTCGTCTACTACGGCGACGAGGTCGGCCTCGCGGGCAAGAACGATCCCGACTCGCGGCGCGTGATGCCGGCCGACTCTGCGCTGCTCGACTCGCAGCGCGAGACCCGCTCCTTCGTGCGGAAGGTCGGTCGCGCGCGCGCATGCTCCACCGCCCTCCGTCGCGGCGTGCTGCGCACGCTCGTGGCCGATGCAGAGCGCTTCGTCTTCGCCCGAGAGACCGAGGGCGACGTGCCGGGAGCGGCGATCGTCGTCCTCTCGCGCAGACCGACCGCAGCTTCCGAGGTGAAGCTCGCGGCCGGTGCGCCGAGCGAGCTCGTGGACGTCGTCACCGGCGCGAAGGTCGATGTGTCGAGCGGCGTCCTGCCGCTGCCCGCGGACGCTTTTGGCGTTCACGTCTACGTGGCCGCTGGCGGTTCCTGCGGCGGCAACTGAATCTCGGCCTCGACGGGGGAAGGATTCAGCGACGGCGCGCGCGGACCCGGCCGCGCCAGGATCGCGAACCCAATCGCGATCCAGAACGCCTCCTTCACGCGCTTGAGCACGATGAACGCGGGCCCGAGCGAGGCTGCATCGGGAACTCCGTAGGCCTGGAGCATCGCGAGATAGCCGACGTCCTGCACGCCGATGCCAGCAGGCGTGAACATCGCCGAAGAGCGCACCACCGAGAGGGCCGCATCGATGGAGAGGATCTCGATGACTCCCAGCGGGGCGCCGAGCAGCCGTAGGATCAGCACGCTCTCGAGTCCCTCGAAGAGCCAAAGGCCGAGCATCCGCCAGGCGGCGGCCGCGCCGGCGCGCTTGTTCTTGGAGAGACGCGCGAGCTGGACGTCGGCGCGCGCGAAGTGGTGTCGTCGCTCCTCGACCCAGGTCCGGAGGCGCACGAAGCGCGCGTTGCCGAGCGTCCCGGAGATCCGGCCTGCGACCCTGCCATAGGCGGCGAGCGACTCGATGCCGATCGAGAGCAACAGCAGCAGCAGCGCTGCGCCGAGCGTCGCGACCAGGAGGATGTCGCTCTTGAACAGGGCGTGCGAGGCGTGCAAGAGCGCCGTCGCGCCGAACGCGGTCGACAGCGCGACATAGGCCGCGTGCATCCGCACCACCGTCCATCGCTTCGCCGTAGAGGCCGCGAAGACGTCGACCGCCGGGATACCGGTGCGCTGCGAGACGAGCAGGGGAGAGATGGCGTCGGCCCAGAGCGCCCCGCCTGGCGCGCTGTTCGTGACGGCCTCTGTCCCGATGCGCAGCGCGAAGAGAGCCGACCAGGGCGCCTTGCGGTCGAGCGCCTGGAGGAGCCCGCGCCACGCCCAAGCATCCATCGCCATCGCGAACGGGAAGGGCACCACGACCAGGAAGGAGAGGAGCCCGATGTCCTTGATCCGATGCCACGCGCCCGCGAGGTCCGTCCGGGCGAGGGCGCTGCCGAAGAGGAGGACACACGCGCCGAACGCGGCCCAGCGGAGGACGGGGACGAGGCGCCCTCCGGAAGCGGCCTTGGGTGCGTCCTCCACCATTCGAGCCTGGCGGAGGGTACGCCATCCGGTCAATGCGACGAGAACCCCCCGGCGGCGCTGCGCCCAGCGCTCCGAGACGAGCTCGTGACTCAGGCATGAGTTGACAAACCTGGCGGCTCAGCCAATCTGCGCCACTCTAAGCCCGCGACTTCCCCTGCCGACCGCGTCTCTGGAGCTGCATGATCTCGTTGTTCTCCCCTCGTTCGTTCGCCGGAGCGCTCGCGCTCGGTGCGGGGTGCCTCCTCGCCTCGACCCTTTCTGCCTGCGGCAGTGATGAGGTCAACAACCGGGACTTCGGCAAGCCGCCCGACGCGCAGACGTTCAACCCCGGCCTCGGTGGCGGTGACGGCTACGGCTACGGCAGCATGCCCGTGAAGCCCTTCGTGTGCCCCGACCCGCTCAAGCGGTGCAGCCACACGATCACGTATCCGTTCAGCGGCGAGACGTCGGTCGAGCTCCGCGGCGACTTCGGCGGCCCCGACACGTGGGTCACCGGCAAGCCGATGACGAAGAAAGGCAACGTCTGGACGGTCGAGCTCACGGTCCCGTACGGCAAAGCCGTCATGTTCAAGTTCTTCGTCAACGGCACGACGTGGACGATCGACATGACGCAGCCGACGGAGACCGACGCCAACTCGAACACGAACAACACGTTCGTCGGCAAGACGTGCGAACCGGCCATCTGCGAGGAAGAGGGCGCGCTCCCGCCCGGCGTCTTCGACTGGCGCGACTCGGTGATCTACTTCGTCTTCGTCGATCGCTTCTTCGACGGCAACCCGGCGAACAACTGCACGATCCCCGGCGTCTCTACCGAGAACAGCGGCATCGCCAACTACAAGGGCGGCGACTGGGCGGGCGTCACTGCGAAGATCAACGCGAATTACTTCACAGACCTCGGCGTCAACACGCTGTGGATAACGGTGCCGTTCGACAACCCGCAGGTCGCGGGCCTGGGCGTCGGCGGCGACAACCACACCTACTCCGGCTACCACGGCTACTGGCCGAAGCTCGACAACAGCGATCCCTCGGTCCTCCAGTCGGAGTCGTGCTTCGGGTCGTTCACCGATCTGAAGACGCTCGTCTCCACCGCGCACGCGAAGGGCCTCAAGGTCCTCTTCGACTACGCGATGGTGCACGTGCACAACTCGTCGGGCGTCTTCGCGGCGCACAGCGACTGGTTCTGGCCGAACAGCAAGAACGGCTCGCCGGACTGCATATGCGGCGGCGCCTACTGCAAGTGGGAGACGGATCCGGAGCGCTGCTGGTTCACGGACTACCTCCCTCACTGGAACTACACGAACCAGGCCGCGCGCGACTACTCGGTCTCGCAGGCCGTCGAGTGGATCAAGCAGACCAAGGACGCGTCGGGCTTCGGCGTCGACGGCTTCCGCGCCGATGCGATCAAGCACGTGGACATCTCGTGGCTCACGTCCCTCCGCGCGAAGATCAAGACCGACGTGACGGCGACCCAGACGCCCGCGCAGCGCTTCTACATGGTCGGCGAGACCTACGACTTCGGGAACCGCGATCTGCTCAAGCAGTACGTCGACCCGTCGACGAAGCTCGACGGTCAGTTCGATTTCCCGCTGCGCGCGAACCTCGTTCAGTCGGTCATCATGCGCACGGAGAACATGAGCGACCTCGCGTCGTTCATGAGCTCGAACGACTACTATTACGGCGCGAGCGCCGTCATGAGCACGTTCATCGGCAACCACGACCTGCCGCGCATCATTCATCTCGCCGCGAACAACCGGCTCTGGGGCGACAACCAGGCGTCGGACGGCAAGAACCTCGCGTGGGGCGGCCAGCCCGGCGCCGTCGCCGAGATCGAGGCGTACGAGCGCGTCGCGAACGCGTTCGGTGTACTCTACACAAATCGCGGCGCGCCCCTCGTCTACTACGGCGACGAGATTGGCCTCCCCGGCGCAGGCGATCCCGACAACCGCCGCCCGATGCAGTGGTCGGGCCTCAGCGCGAACCAGACGTTCCTGAAGGACCGCATCGCGAAGCTCGGCGACATCCGCAACAAGCACCCGGCGCTCCGTCGCGGAACGCGCACGACCCTCGAGGCGAACGCCGACGTCTGGGCGTACAGCCGCATCACCAACGGCGACACGGTCTACGTCGCGGTCAACCGCAGCGACAGCGACAAGCCCGTCACGTCGATGCCTTCGGGGGCGCTCACCGAGCTCGTCACCGGCGCTGCAGCGAGCGGCCCCAACGTGACGATCCCCGCCCGCCAGACCCGCATTTTCGTCACGAAGTAGCCCTCGTGTACTCTTCGCGGATGGCTCGACCTTTCCTGACCAGCGCCTTCATCCTCTCGCTCGCTGCCGTCGGCGCATGCGGGAACAAGTCCGAGCCTGCGACGCCGTCGCTCTCGGATCCTGCGCACGCTGGCGTCGACCCGACCAACCCCGGCGCGTCCTCTGCGCTCCCTGCCTCCTCCGCCGACCCGCAGGGCGCGGGTGGAGCGGGCGCGGAGAGCCATCATCGCCAGCAGAAGCCGTTCCCGATCCACAGCGCCTGTGCGCGCGTCGTGACGGTGATCTTCGGCGACGACCCGAAGGCGCCGAACGCCGGCCGCCGGACGATCGCGCCCGACTCCACCATCGACGGGCCCCGCAACGCCGACGGCAAGGCGACGGTCTGGATCCTCGATGAGAAGGGAGAGCCGCTCCCCATGAAGCCGGCCCAGATCACGCGCGGCATGAAGCAGCTCGACATCGGTCGGAGCTGCACGACGTACGACGCGCATTGAGCGCGGCCCCGGAGTACCATGAGCGCGTGAGGAGCTCTCGCCGCACGCTCGCGCGAATCGTGGTGCCGGCCTCCGCCGCGCTGCTCGCGTTTTCGTCCGTGCAGTGCGGCCTGCTCGGGCCGCCTGGCGACTACACCGCCGGAGGCCCCAGCGAGGCGGTCGTCGGCACCGAAGGCGGCGCCACGACCGACGCACCGTCGTCGACCGATGGCACCATCGTGCTTCCGGACGGCAACACGGTGCCTTCGTCGATCGGGACGCTCGCGTTGATGGCGGGTGAACGTCAGCCGACGTCGCCCGAGGACGATCCGGCGTGGTCCGCCGATGCCTGGTCCGGCGTGCTCGCCGCCGACGGCCGCGTCGCGACGTGGCGTATCGAGAAGAGCGCGCCCATCGTCGGCTCGTTCGACGCCTCGGGCCTCGTTGGCGGCAAGTGGATGATGATCAACGTCGGCTTCGGCCTCAACGGCGGGAACGGCACCGCGGTCCAGTCGACGAGCTGGGCGCCGGGCATCGTCGGCGACTGGCGCGCGAACCGAGCGAACGGCGCCCCCGGCGGCCTCGGCGAGAGCGCGCGCGTCTTCGCGGGCAGCCATCTCCTCTACGTCGGCGGAACGCGAACGAACCCCGGCGTCGACGGCGGGCCGCCCACCACGTTCTTCACGCAGGAGGTCCACGTCTCCAACGTCGACGCGGCGAAGAACGAGCTCGGCTCGTCCGCCGACAGCGGCAAGCAGCTCGTCGACGCGCGCGCGCGTTGCGGTGTGCTCGCGACGAGCACGAACCTCTACGTCGCCGGCGGCCGCGGTGCCGCGGGGTTCACCAACTCCGTGGAGACGGCGAAGCTCGACGTCGCCGCCGGCACGCTGCAAGACTTCGCGAGTCAGCCTGCGCTCGTCAACGGAGGGGCTGATTTCAAGATCACCCAGCCGAGCCTGGTCGCGGCCGAGGGCTATCTCTTCCTCGCGGGCGGCCGCACCAACTTCGCCGGTGTGGCGACGGACGTCGTCCTCTCGGCGAAGATCAAGGCCGACGGCACACTCGACGCGTGGCACAACGTGACGAACCTCCCCAAGCCCCTCCGGGACTTCGCCTTCATCGGCTTCAAGGGCAAGCTCTACGTCGCGGGCGGGTTCGGCGCGACGACGCACAGCGACGACGTCTACTCCGCGAGCATCAAGGCCGACGGAACGCTCGGCGCGTGGGACGGGTCGAACGCAAAGCTGCCCTCGCCGCGCTCGGGCTTCGCGGCGCTCGCTTACTGACGCGCATGCAGACCCGAACGAGAGTCGACGTCGTGAAGGTCTTGTCCCCGATCGCGGTCTCGGTCGCGGTCGTCCTCGCCTCCGGGGCAGCTCACGCCGACGCCACGTGCATCAGCGCGTACGAACAGGCGCAGACGCTCCGCAAGGACGGCAAACCGCTCGCCGCGAAGGCGCAGGCGGCGGCGTGCGCGCGCGAGGCATGTCCCGCACTGCTCACCAAGGACTGTACGAAGTGGCTGAGCGAGCTCGAGGCCGTCATCCCGACGGTCGTGCTCGATCCGCGCACGCCCGCAGGCGGTCTTCGCACCGACGTCCGCGTGAAGGTCGACGGCGTGATGCTCTCGGAGAAGCTCGACCTGAAGCCGATGCCTCTCGAGCCGGGCTCGCACAGCTTCGTCTTCGAGGCCGAGGGCGCGGCACCCATCGAGCGCACGCTCCTCCTTCGCGACGGTGAGAAGAACAAGAGGATTACCGTCACCATGGCGCCCGCAGCCGACGCGAGCGGCGGAGCTCGGCCCATCCCACTCGGCGTGTGGATCTTCGGCGGTGCCGCGGTGGTCGCGCTCGCAACCTCCGCCGTCTTCGCCGTCGACGGGCTCGGAAAGAAGAGCGACCTCGACATGTGCAAGCCTCGATGCTCGTCGTCCGACGTCGACGCCATGTCGTCGAGCTTCACGTTCGCCGACGTCGCGCTCGGGGCAGGGGTGATGGCCGGCGCCGCCGCCGTATACCTGTTTCTCACGCGGCCCCCGGGGGAGGCGACGGCAACCGCGAGCGCCGCGGCTCGCTTCCGACCTGCGCCCTACGCGTCGCCGACCTCCGGCGGAGGCGCTGTCGGCGTTTCCGCGCACTTTTAAGCAGGAATCGGACCATCAGGCGAATCCAGGGCCCTCGGCGTGGGCGGGACCAGGCACGAAAAAGAGTTCGGCCGCGGCGCTCGATCGTCCCTTGCGCAGGGGTCCCCATGCGCTATGTCGCTCCTTCCGCGTGATTTCACGAGGGGCCGGTCTCGAGGGGAAAGCCGGCCTGCTGATCAAGTGTCAAGTGACCGCGTGGGCTCGGGAAGGCGACTGCTGCTGATGAAGGAGGACGACGCATTGAGGCCGACCGCAAACTCGACGACTTCTGCGAAAGCGGTAGACTCACGGCAACTCGTGTCTTCTTCGCGTAAAGGGTCGGAGCTTACGATCGAAGCCTTGTACGTCGCCCGCCTCGGGACCGACGCGAGCGCCACGAGCGTCCGGAGCGGATGTGCGGCCCGGCCGCGCCCCGATCACGACGAGGTCCCCGATGAGGGCGAACGCGCCCGAATGATCAGCGACATCACTCGTTTGATTCGCGAGCCGCACATGCCGGAGACGACGCGCTGCGCAGGCCTCACGCTCATCGGTTGGCTCGCGCGCCGCATGCCCGGCGAGGCCGCGCACGCGATCGGCGTGTCCGAGGCCCGTCAGTCGGAGCGGCGGCTTCGCGCCGCCCAGCGCAAGACTCGCTGAACGTCGAGACGTGAGGGCGCCGTGAGGGAGCGGCATCTTCGTGGGTGTGCCGGGCTTCCTCTCGCCATCCTGGTAGCGGTCGTCGGCACCGCCGTCCTCGTGCGCGTGGGTGGACGATCGCAGCCTGGTTCACCGACGGCGTCGGTCTCGTCGTCGCTGCCCTCACCCGCTGCGCCTGCATCGGGTCTCGGCGCACCGCTGCGTGGACCCCACCCCCTCGCGGTAGATACAGGCGCGGACGCCGGCGGTCCGCGCGCCGTGCATGGCGGTCCGCGACACCTGCATCGCTCCTTCGCGCACGGGCCACGGGCGGTCAAGGTGGGCTGGCGCGCGACGGTCAGCGGCCCGGTCGCCGCGCAAGTGACGACCTCGCCGGACGAGCGAACGCTCTACGTCTCGACCCTCGACGGCAACGTGTTCGCGCTCGCGCGGGAGGACGGCAGACCGCGCTGGACGGCGACCCTCGGCGAACGCGTGTATAGTGCACCTTTGGTCCACGACGACGGCACCCTTTACGTCGGGAGCGATGCGAAGAAGCTCGTCGCAATCTCGCCCGAGGGCGCCGTGCTCTGGCGCCTCGAGGTCGAAGGCGAAGCCGACACGGGCGCCGTCTTCGGGAAGGACGGAACGATCGTCTTCGCGGCGGGCGCGTCCGTCCTCTCGGTGCGCCGAGGCGGTGACGTCGCCTGGCGCTTCACGGCGAAGGGCAAGGTCTTCACGGCGCCGGCCGTGACGGATGCCGGCCTCGTCGTCGTCGGCTCCCAGGACGACCGCGTCTACGCGATCGACGCGACCGGGGCTGCGGTCTGGTCGACCAACCTCGGCGCCGACGTCGACGGGGCAGCCGTCATCGGCGACGACGGAGGCATCTACGTAGGCACGGACAAGGGCGAGATCGTCCGGCTCGACGCGGGCGGAAAGGTCGCCTGGCGCACGCCGGTCGGCGGCTACGTCCGGGGCGTCCTGTCGCTCGCGCGGAACGGCGACATCCTGGCGGGGACCTATGGCCCCGTTCCGCACCTCGTCCGGCTCACGCCCGAAGGGATCATCCACGGCGCCTTCGCGATCAAGGGCACCGGGGCGAAGGAATTCGGAATTCACGGCGGCCCCCTGGAGGACGCCGACGGGACCCTCTACTTCGGCGCTCAGGATGACGCCGCATACGCGATCGACGCAGAAGGCGGCCTAAGGTGGCGCTTCGCGACCGGGGCGGACGTCGATGCGCCCCTGACGATGCTCTCCGACGGGAGCCTGGTGGTCGCGTCGGAAGACGGGACGATCACGATGCTTTTGCCGTGAGCGACGTGGGACGGGTATCCTCGGCGCCCGCGCGATGGTTGCGATCCCCAACACCAAGGACACCGACCCCGAGGACGTCGTCTGGGGCCTCCAGACCGCCGAGGCTTTGTGGAAGCGCGGCGAACGCATCGACGCCATCGTCTGGCTGAGGCGCGCAGCGCAAGCGGCAGGTGATGCGGCCGACGACGATCGCGCCCTCGAGCTTGCTCGAGCGGCCGCCGAGCTGAGCGATTGGATGGCGACGGAGCCAGCGCCGGGAACGGAACCGCCGCCTGCGATGGATGCGGCCACGCCTTCCGCGCCGCCACCGCCCGTCTCGGATGCGCCGCCCGCCGTCGCGGCACCGACGTCCCAGCGCCCCTACGATCCACACAACGCGGCCACGTTCGTTCCTTTCGGCGACGACGCGATGCAAGAGGCGGCTTCGCGCCATCCGACGGCGCCGACGTATCGACCGTCGCCGCCACAGAGTCGCCCGCCCTCGTCTCCGACGATGCAGGTCGCGGAGCCGTTCTTTCCTCCGCCCGAGGTGCCCGAAAACCTGGAGCGGAGCGCGAACCCGTCGGTCCCTCCGGCGGAGCACGTGCACGCGGGCATGTTCAACCCCTGGGAGGACGGTGCGCTCCCCGCGCCTGCCGCGCCGGCGGAGCCCGTTGCGGCAGCGTTTGCGCCCGACGAAGACGAGGTGATCACGAGCCTCCGTTCGCACCAGCTCGCCGAGGAGCGCACGGAAGGGCTCTCGGCGTCGGGGCTCGTCTCGCAGCCGCTCGCACCGTCGTCGGATGCGCCGCCGCAGGGGCCCGCGACGGTCAAGCCCGCGCCCGGTCGTCCTCCGCCGTTGCCGGCGCGCGCGCGCAAGCCTCTCGTTCCCGGCGCATCGACGGCGCCGGGTGCTCCGAGCGTTCCTGCCGCGCCCATGGCGCCCCGGGCTCCGATGGCTCCGATGGCTCCGATGGCTCCGCGGCCCGCCGTTGGGGCGCCGCCGTCCTCGCGCAAGCTCCCGGCGGCGCCGCCGCGTCCGGCTCCCGTCACGCCCGCGCCTCCGAGCCCCACGCAGGTCATGGCGCAGCCAGCCCCGCGACGGGAGGTCGAGGCACCTCCTCGCGTCGAGGCCGAAGCCCCCGTCCCGGATGACTTCGCATCGGTGCCCGTCATCATCTCGCCGGAAACAGAGCCCAGGCCGATCGCCGCCGAGGCCTCCGAGCCCGAGCTTCCGAGCGCGCCCTCGGATCGCCCGGCGGAGATCGAAGCGGCCTCTCCGCCTGCGCCCACGCCGGCACCGCCTGCGCCCGCCGCCGCGAAGCGGCTCGACCTCGACGCCGTCGAGGCGTTCGCCGACCTGCCCGACGACGCACGGACCGCGTTCGCCGCGGCTGCCAAGGTGAGCGCGCTGGGCGAAGGCGAAGAGGTCAGTGGCTTCGCGCTCGCTTTCATCCTCGAGGGTACGGTCGACGTCGCGGCGACGATGGTCGATGCGCCTGCGGCACGCCTAGGCGCCGGTGCAGTTCTTCGCTCGCGCGGTTCGACCGACGAGGGCGTCCCGATGCGCCTCATCGGCGTGCAGAGCGGGATCGTCGCCACGTGGACCGACGCCGAGGTCGAGGACGCCTTCCGCACCTGCCCCTGGGTCGAGGAGGACCTCCGCACCGCCGCCGACCGCATGCAGACGCTCGTCGGCGTCACGATCGGTCCGCTCGGCGAGCGCCTCGACGCCTCGATTCGCGAGGAGATCATCGGCAAGCTCACCATGAAGACGCTCATCGCCGGTGACGTCGTCGTGACTCAGGGCGAGCCCATGGTCGGCCTGATCCTGATCGGAGTGGGCGAGCTCGAGCTCATGGACGGTGACAAGGTCGCCGGCGTGGTCGGTTCGGGCGAGTTCCTCTTCGCAACGGAGGTTCTCGGTGGTGGTGACGTGCCGCGCACCGCGCGTGCGGGGGCGGGCGGTGCGCTCATCCTGTACGGCGATCGTCACATCGCGCAGGAGCTCCTCGTGACGTGCCCGCCGCTGCTCGAAGTCTTCGCCGGGATGTGAGCGTCAGCCTCGAGCCCGCCGGCGCGTTCACGGGATCGCGGGAGGTGGTCCGAAGGCCGCGGTGCGCTTCGTCGGCTCGGTGGCACCGAGCTCCCAGCGCAGCTCCTCGTTGCCTTCGGCTCCGGCGAAGCGCAGACCGAACCAGCGCGAGTCGGGCGCGATCGTCGATTGTCCGCCCGGCGTCGTCGTCGGGAACTTGATGCGGAAGACGTTGCGCCACACCGTCGAGTACGGAAAGTAGCGGCGCTCGAGTGGACCGGGGCGAGCGATGAGCTCGATCGAGAGCGGTGCCGTCTCGTTTCCCTCGTCGTCGATGAGCCGGACGATCCAGGAGCTGTTCGCGCGCGTCAGGTCGGCCCAGCGGGCGTTCGAACCATAGAGCGCGACGTAGAAGCGATGGCTGTCCTGCGTCTCGGAGAGCGTGTGCTCGAGCAGCGTGCGACGTTGCTCGACGGTGAGTCGGTAGTCGTTCGCGTACTTCACGACGTACGCCCATCGGAAGTCCCACGACTCGAACGTCGCCGTCACCGTGAGAAGCGTGTCGAGCTCGCTCAGCGTGACGAGGCTCTTCGTCCGCGTCCATCGCTCGAGGACCTGCGGGTAGTCGCTGTCCGTGTACTCGCGCGGACCCGTCGCCATCGAGACCTTGGGGTCGGCGCATCCGCTCGCGCCGGCGACGCAGAGCCCGATCGCCGCCCCGATGGCGGGGACGAGCAGCAACCGTGTCCATGTCCGACTCATCGCCTCCACTCTGCCCAAGCGGGTCGCTGCCGGCAAGAAGCCTTCCATGGATGTTCGTGGGTGCGTCACGAATCGCCTACGGCGCCGCGTAACGGGCGGGGCATGGCGGCGCAGTCAGACCCCCGTCGGCTTCTGCATGGCGCCCTCGATGTGGCGCGCGGGTCGACCCGCGCGGACGCAATTGTCTGCAACGTGCGCAACGCCGTTGGCGCCCTCACCACGTGCCGTTGAACGTGGTGGATTCGCTTCCAGCGGCAGAGCCAGATCGCCCGGCCGCGGTGTGCGCGTCGGCGTTCGGGAAACTTTCGGCGGCCCGGCTCGTCCAACCAACGTGGCCGATGCTCGTGGCACATGCTTCGCAGCTCGTCCCAAGCAACACCACGACGGAACGTTCGCACTAGGCGATGCCGTTACACCTCGCAGTAGAAGGTGCGCCTTGATTGAAAAACTCGATTTCCTCGTTCGCTTCTGGGAGCTCAAGGCGCGCAACGCCTCGCTGGGCGAGCCGCTCCAATCGCGTGAGCAGATCGAGCTCCTCTCGCTGATGCAGCTGGTCGCAGGCGACCTCGATGCACCGGCCGCCGGCCGTGTCGAACGTCCGAAGGGCGCGCTCCCCGCGCAGATGATCGGCGACGGAACGATCCTGCCCGTCGAGATCCGGAACGTCACGGCTGCGGCCGTCGTCGTGAGCTGCGCGTCGATCGTTCCTGTCGGAGCGCAACTCATCCTTCGCACTGCGGATGCGATCACGGGCGTCGAGTATGCCCTCCCATGCAAGGTGCTCTGGGTCTATCGCGCAGCGCCGACGATCATCGCGCTCGTCGTCGATGGGATCCCTACGCGAGCCGTGTTTGCGGGCATTCCAGAGCCGCGAATGTCGATGCCTCTCGCGCTCGGAAAGCATGCGCGCATGATCGGCTGACGGGCCGGCCGGAGCGGGCCGAGCGGATTGCTGTATCCCACACGTGGATCGGTGCCGTATAACCGCACTCCCCCAAGTTTTGGGTATGGGAGGCCACGGCTCGATGCCCCTGAAAATTACTGTTCGCTCGGTCCAGTCAGCGCGCGAGGTTGGCGACCTGATGGTCGTCGGTGTTTCCGCCCAGGGCGGTGCGCCGAAGAAGAAGAACGCACGCACGCCGCTCGACGGCTTCGATCGCGCCCTCGGGGGAGCGCTCGGTCGACAGCTCAAGAAGGAAGAGTTCAAAGGCAAGAAGGACCAGCAGGTCTCGATGTCGACGCTCGGCCGCGTGAAGGCCAACCGTCTCGTCGTGATCGGGCTCGGCGACGTCGCGAAGCTCGGCGCGGGTGACATCCGCACGTTCGCTGCGAAGGCTGCGCGCGCTGCCAACGCCGACAAGGCGAAGAAGCTCGTTCTTGGTCTCCCCGCCGGACTGGAGACCCGCCTCCGCGAGGTCGTCGAAGGTCTCGAGATGGGCGCCTACCGCTTCACCAAGTACATGACGGGCGACCGCAAGCCGAAGGCGGAGCTCGCGCAGGTCACGATCTGCCTCGCCTCCGATCTCCCCAAGGACGCGAAGGAGCAGGTCGACCACGGACAGGTCGTTGCTTCGGGCGTGAACCTCGCACGCGATCTGTCGAACGAGCCGGCGAACGTCATCTACCCCGAGACGTTGGCTGCTGCCGCGACGGCGATGGCGAAGGAGACCAACCTCAAGGTCCAGGTCTTCGACTTCAAGGAGGTCCAGAAGCGCGGAATGCACCTGCTCGCGGCCGTCGGCCAGGGCAGCGACCGCAAACCGTGCATGGTGCACTTCTCTCACGTCCCCGCGGGCTCCGGCGGCGCCGGCCTAGAGCGCATCGTGATCGTGGGCAAGGGCATCACGTTCGACTCGGGTGGTATCTCCATCAAGCCGTCGGCCGGGATGGGCGACATGAAGCACGACATGAGCGGAGCGGCGAACGTCGTCGGCCTCATGCAGATCGTCGCGCGCCTGAAGCCGAACGTCGAGGTGCACGGCATCTTCGCCGCGGCGGAGAACATGCCGAGCGGGAACGCCTACCGTCCCGGCGACGTGTGGAGCTCGCTCGACGGCAAGTCCGTCGAGGTGGACAACACCGACGCGGAGGGCCGGCTCATCCTCGCGGACGCGCTCGCGTACGCGCGCACGCTCGAGCCGACGCTCCTCATCGACAACGCGACCCTCACGGGCGCGTGCATGTACGGCCTCGGCAGCGCTTGCTCGGGTTGGTACGCGTCGAACGACGCGACCGCCGACCTCTTCCAGGCTTCGGTCAAGGGCAGCGGCGAGCTCATGTGGCGGATGCCCCTCGTCGAGGAGCTCCGCGAGTTCATGAAGAGCGACTCTGCGGATCTGAAGAACACGGGCCACAAGTACGGTGGGTCCATCACGGCGGCGCTGTTCCTCCGTGAGTTCATCGGTACCGTCCAGAACTGGGTCCACTGCGATATCGCAGGCCCGGCGATGGGCGATCGCGTCCGTGGCTGGGATCCGAAGGGCGGAACCGGTCACGGCGTCCTCACGTTCCTCGATGTGATCGAGCGTGCGGCGCGCAACGCCCCTGCAGCGAAGGCCCCGGCAGCGAAGGCTGCTCCGGCAGCGAAGGCTGCTCCGGCAGCGAAGGCTCCGGCAGCGAAGGCTCCGGCAGCGAAGGCTCCGGCAGCGAAGGCTCCGGCAGCGAAGGCTCCGGCAGCAAAGGTTGCTCCGGCAGCGAAGGCTCCGGCAGCGAAGGCCGTGGCAGCGAAGGCTCCGGCAGCGAAGGCCGTGGCAGCGAAGGCCCCGGCCTCGGCGCCGAGGCCGGCTGCGAAGAAGACCGCGCGCCGCAAGTAACGGCTCGCAGCTCGACCCGTCCTGG
>JANXVA010000694.1 GCA_025351875.1 Myxococcales bacterium
CCTCGAGGAAGTCTGGAAGGCGGAGAAGGCGCAGGTCGCCGGCAGCCAGCACATCAAGGAAGAACTCGAGCAGCTCAAGCAGCAGATGGAATGCCCGAGCGGGACCATCCGCACCTCGAGGATGCCGTTCTGCATCTGCGCGAGGTGGCGGTCGAACGAGCGATGAAGCCGGTGGAGATCGGGGGCGATCTCCTTCAGGTCCGGGTCGAGCCGGACGCGCTCCGACAGCCGCGCCACGACGCCGCGCACGATCGCGAGCTCGCCGACGATGTTCATGAGGTGGTCGAGCTTGCGGATGTCGACGCGGACGGTCTGGGTGACGCTTCGGAGCGTGAGCTCTCGCTGGTTCGGCTGGTTCGCGTTCGCGTTCGCGTTCGCGTTCGCGTTCGCGTTCGCGTTCGGTCCACCACCCCCCGTTCCGGGGTGCGGCATCCCGGGGATGCCCATGGGTGGAAACGTTCCCGGCTGCGTGGCCCCGACGGCCGGCGGAAACGACGGCGCGGGCGGAGGCGCCGATGTGCGGGTGACGCTGCCGCTCGCGGCGTTGATCTGGTCGAGGAGCGCATCTCCACCGGACGTGGTCGGCGGACTGAGCGACAGGCCGGCGGCGGCATAGGCCTCGGCAAGCTCGCGATTCATGGCCTCGTCGGGCGGGGGAGGCGGGATGCTCGCCGCTGGATTGGGCGCACCGTCGCGGCGGCGAACCTCCTCGACGCTGATGTTCGGGCCCGCGACCGCTCCGCGGAGGATGCCGACGTTCTCGCGGCTGGCGACGAGGATCTCGAGTTCGACGCTCTCGGAGTCTCCCCCCTCGCCCGTCGGCAAGAACGTGATGATCTCGCCGTGCGGGCGTGTCTTCGATTTGAGGTCGTCGAGCGCGGAGTCGATCGTCGCGAGCTGGAACTGCACCCGCATCCGGTAGAGCGAGAGCCCGGCCTGGAGGTTGGTGCGCAGGCGGTGCTCTTCGTATTCGGTGAGGACGCCGAGGAGGCCGGGGTCGAGCTCGTACTGCGCGACGACGCTGCCGCCGCCTCCGCCCTTCTGCTGCGCGACCTGACCGAGCGCCGCGAGAAGCGCCTTCACCTCGGGCGCCGGCTCGGGGGCGTCGCCCTTCGCGGCCGCGAGGATGCGCCCGTAGAGCTCGACGGACTGGAAGAGCAGATCGAGGACCTGCGCCGTGAGCTCGATGCGCCCGAGGCGGAGGTCGTCGAGCAGGTTCTCGAGCTCGTGCGAGAGCCCGCTCATCATCGCGGCGCCGAAGAGGCCGGAGAGGCCCTTCAGCGTATGCACGGCGCGGAAGACGTCGTTGACGAGCTCCGCATCGCTGCCGCCACGGCGACACACGTCGTCGAGCGCGAGGAGATCGCGGCTCAGGCCGTCGACGATCTCTTGCGCCTCGGAGAAGAACTCCTCGCGAGCCTTGTCGCCCGCGCTCTCTCCGCGTCCGCCGCCGCCCTGGTTCTCAGCCATCGCCGTCACGCGGGCTCGCGCTCCCGAGGAGGCGCGCACACGTCTCGCGCATCGCCTCCGGCGAGAACGGCTTGGACACGTAGGCGTCGGCACCGAGCTGCTTGCCACGCTCCACGTCGCGCGGTGTCGCCTGCGTGGAGATGATGACGAGCGGCGTGGTGCGGTAGTGCTCCGACTTCCGGATGAAGTGGATGAGCTCGAGCCCGTTCACGTCCGGCATGTTGATGTCCGTGATGATGAGGTCGTACCGCGCGCGCGGCAGAAGACGCATCGCGTCGAAGCCGCTCTGCGCCTCGGTCACCTCGAGCGACCCCATCACAGCAGCCGAGGCCGGGTCCTCGAGGATCGCGCGCACGAAGGAGCGCGTCGACGCGGAGTCTTCCACCACGAGGATCCGTCGCACGCCTTCAATCTAACAGCATGCCCCACGCGAACGGCCGTTAGATTTGGCCGTACATCGCACACGATACAGCCTCCCGAAGGTCGGCTAGGCTCGCGGGCGTGGCGGCGCTCGCACCTCCCTCGACTGCGGCTGCGCTCGTCATCGGGAACGAGCTGCTCTCTGGCAAGGTCGAGGAGGCCAACGTCCACGTGCTCGCACGAACCTTGCGCGGGCTCGGTGTCGAGCTCCGTCGCGTCGTCATCATCCTGGACGACGTGGATGAGATCGCGCGCGAGGTCGCGGCGCTCTCGAAGTCGCACGACTGGGTGTTCACGTCGGGGGGCGTCGGCCCGACGCACGACGACGTCACGGTCATGGGCGTCGCCAAGGCCTTCGGGGTGGCGGCGGTCGAGGAGCCGCGGCTCGCGAAGATGCTGCGCGATCACTACAAGGAGCGTTGCACGGAGGGGCACCTGCGCATGGCGCTCGTACCCGAGGGCGCGACCCTCGAGTCGAGCGACGAGATTCGCTGGCCGACGATCCGGTTCGAGAACGTGTGGCTGATGCCTGGCGTACCCGAGATCTTCCGGATGAAGCTCCCGGTCGTCGTCGGGCGCATCGGTTCCGGCACGAGCTACGTTTCGCGCGCGGTGTTCACGAAGATGGATGAGGGCGACCTGAAGCCGCTCCTCGATGCGATCGTCGCGCGATTTCCGGATGTCGGCGTCGGGTCGTACCCCAAGTGGCAGGACCCGACGTACCGCACGAAGCTCACGTTCGACGGCCGCGACCCCGCGCGCGTCGACGAGGCGCGCGACGCCTTCGTCGCGCTCCTGCCCGAGGGCGAGCCGCAACGAACGGAGTGATCAGGCGTTCTGGGTCCCGGGCGCCTCGTCCGTCGAGGCGGCCTCGGCTGGCGACGAGAGCTTGGTCGCGAGCTCTCCGATGACCTTTGCTCGAGCCTCCAGCCAGTGGGCGGTCGCCTCCAGCCCACGCTTCGAAGCGCCGAGGCCGTAGATGGCCCAGGCGGTGGCCGAATCGAAGACCGCATCGATGATCGAATCTGTTTCCTTGCTCATGGGTTCCTCCGACGCTTGATAACGCGTCGCGTTACACCATGAGGATTCCAACGCTTCGCGTCAAGGTTGATGCGTCAAATCCTTCTCGCAAGACCGAACGACGCGAAAAATATGTCTGCTTCCGAGAGGATCTGGTCGATTGACGCAGTGAGCTCGTGCCCGTCGTCGACCTCCGCAAGGCGAATGTGGGGGGCGTCGCCGGCGAAGTCCCGCGAGCCCGCAATGTCGACGACGTCATCGTTCGTCCCGTGGACCACGAGCGTCGGAACCCGGACGTCGGGCAGCCCGAGGTCGAGCTCCGCCAGCTCCGCGACGAACCCGAAATCGACCTGGGCCTTGGCGTTCGTTGCGTGATCGTCGACCTCGAGTGAGCCCGTCTCGCGCCAGGCCTCCCATGCGCGTTCGCCGAGTCGAGCACGCCAGCGCGGCACGAGCTGGAACGCCGGAGCCATGGCGAGCACCGCGCAGACGCGCGGATCCTCCTGGGCGACCCGACACGCCGTCAGGCCGCCGAGGCTCGAACCGATCAAGACGGCGCGCGCCAGCTCCTCCTGACCGGGACCTCCCGCAGCGTCGATCGCAGCCCGGACCTTTGCTTTGATCGCGGAAAACCGCAGGTGTTCGAAGGAGGGCACACGAAGATCGAGCGCGTCGATCCGGAGCCCTCTTGCCGCCCCCCACGCCACGAACGCCTGCGCTTTTCTCGAGGCAGGGCTCGACGCAAAACCATGCAAGTAGAGCCAGATCGGGCCGCTCACGGCCGAGGTGCCGCGCCGCGCTCGGCCTTGTCTGCGAGGATCGGACTGCGCTCGACCTTCACGTCACGTCGCTGCCCCGCGCGCTCGACGGTGAGGGTGAGCTTGGAGCCAACGTCACCACGTACAGCGCGGCGGACCTCCTCTTGGGTCATCTCCTTGACCGGGCGCCCATCGATCGCCACGATCTCGTCTTCGACCTCCAGACCCGCAAGGTCTGCGCCCTGTCCAGGCGGAACCCCGCGCACGAACAGCCGGCCATCGCTACGCTGACCGAGCAATGCCCCGATCGTCCCTGGAGCCCCCGACGCGCATGCTGCGATGACGAAGGCGAACAGCAAAACGCCCAACAGTGATACGACCAGCCTCCTGCGCCACCGAGGCGCGAGAAGCGCGTTCCACGCATGCTGAAATTTTCCAGCGCCGCACCTGCGGACATCCCGGCGGTCGAGCCCGTGCACGAGTCCCTCTCTCAAATCGCTCAAATCGAAAAGACCGGACAGCGCGGCCCCCGTCGTCGTTGCATTCGTGGGAATCGGTTCGATATCCTTCAGTCGCTCTCGGTCTCGCCCTCGCCTGCGCGTGTGGCCACCGGCAGCTGAGCACGCGCCGACCATGTGGAAGCTGGTCATCGAGGACGACGAAGGGAAACGCACGGTCGTCCCTCTTACGCGCGATGATTACACCATCGGGCGACAGGAGGGGAACACCATCCGTTTGACGGAGCGGAACGTCTCGCGTGAGCACGGCCGCATCAAACGGAAGCGTAATGGCGCACCTCCCGTGCCTCCCTCGGCGACGAACGGGCACGGCAAGGACAACTTCTTCCTCGAGGATCGCTCGAGCTACAACGGCCTCTTCGTCAACGGTCTGCGCGTCGCGCACACGCAGGATCTCCAGCACGGAGACCTGATCCAGATCGGCGACTACCGCATCGTCCTCCAGGATGACGCGGCCGCTGCGGTCGAGACCGCCGCGATCCCGATCACGACGACGGAACCCGGACAGGACGCGAAGGCGACGATCCCGATGGCCGCCGCGTTCCGCGGTCAGGACCTCACGGACCGGCCGAGCCGATTCGTCATGCTCGTGGGACCGACGCCGGGCGTCGAGTACCCGCTCGAGCGCGAGCGCATGACGATCGGGCGCGCCGAGGACGCGAGCATCTCGGTCAACCACAACTCCGTGTCGCGCCTCCACTGCGAGGTCCACGCGCTCGGCGACGGTCGGTACGAGATCGTCGACAAGGGCTCCTCGAACGGCGTGCGCGTGAATGCCGTCGAGTTGAAGCGCAGCATCATCGAGGCTGGTGACGTCATCGAGCTCGGCGATGTGCGCTTCAAGTTCGTCGGCGCCGGACAGGTCTTCGTTCCGGGTCCCAACGAGAGCCAGCAGCTCACCGCGATCAGCGATCGGGAAGCCGAGCTCGCCGATCCACGCCGCAAGGGCTGGGGCGGATACGCGCTACCGATCCTCGGCGCGGGTGTCGTCGGTGCGCTCATCATCATCGGCGTGGTCTTCCTGCTCAAGGCGCGCGCGGGCGGCGACCAGCCTCAGGGCGGCGGCATCACGACGCCCCCCGATACCGACCAGGCGATCGTCGCCGAGGCAAAGCGCACGTGCACCTCGGACGACTGCGACAGCGCCTACCAATCGATCTCCGCTCTGCCCGAGAAGTCGCCGTGGCGCGGCCACAAGGACTTCCGCGAGATCGAGAACACGTGGGCCGACTCGATGTTCAAGCGAGCCGTCGCGGCGACCGACGTCACGCTGAAGCGTTCGCTGCTCACGAAGGTCGGCGCCGCCACGACGCTCGACGAAGCGCGACGCGCGAAGGTCGCGACCATGCTCGCCGAGCTCGATCAGCCGGCGGCCACGCCGAGCCAGCTCCCTGTCGCCGCGATGACGGCGCCGACCACGAGCGCACCGATCGTCGCCGGGACGCCGCCGACCACGAGCGCAGCCATGGTCCGCAACCCGCCGCCCCATCCGACCGGCACGTCGGCGACCACGACCGCAACGCCCCCCACGCCCACAGCGCCAACGACGACGGCAACGGTGAAGCCGCCCAGCGGGCAGAGCATCCTCGAGAAGGCCGCCGAGGCCGCCGGCGAAGGTCGCTCAGCCGACGTTCGCCGCTTGCTCGAGGCCAAGGTCCGCGGAGGACACGGCAGCCCCGAGGAGGTTCGCCTCGTCCGGAAGGCCTGCTCGGTCCCCTTCGACAAGGCGTGCGTCGAGGATATCAAGGCGAAGTATCCCTAGGTCCGCGTGGCGCGGGCCGACGGCCGCTTCCGGGATGGCGCTCGGCAGACGCTCGGTCGGAGGTGCGACGGCACCAACGTCCTCCCCTGCTAGGCTCGACCACGGTGTCCGAAGGCATTCTTCTCCCTCCGCTCCCGCGCGGCACGCTGCTCCGTGAAGGCGAGCGAATCGCCCGGCTCGACGCCGCGCTCCCGCAGATCCGCGCCGCCGTGGACGGTGAGCGCGATGCGGTCGCGCTCGAGGCGACGCTCGCGTGCCTGCTCTGGGAGACGCTCGTCCAGACGAACTGGTGCGGCTTCTACCGTCGCATCGACGCGCGAACGCTCAAGGTCGGTCCCTACCAGGGGACGATGGGCTGCCTCAGCATCGATCTCGCGCGCGGCGTGTGCGGCGCGTGCGCTCGCACAGGAGAGGTGCAGCTCGTCTCCGACGTCTCCCTCTTCCCAGGTCACATCGCGTGCGATGGCCGCACGCGCTCCGAGCTCGTGGTGCCGGTTCGAAGGGCGCGAGACGGCGAGGTGGTCGCCGTGCTCGACCTCGACTCCCCTCACCTCGATGCGTTTTCGAGCGCGGAGGGCGACCGACTGGTGGCGCTCCTCGGCGACGCATTCGACGGCGCCGTGTTCTGAAGACCCGCCAGAGTTGACGGACGGAGACCGCCGACGTTCCATGCGCGCCATGAGCACAGAAGCGCGCGATCCGTTCGAGCAGCTCGAGCGATCCCACCGGCGCCTCGAGGAGCGCCTCGAGGACCTCACGTGGATCGCTCGCGAGGCGAGAGGCGCAGCGGCGGACGTGGATGCGATCCGAGACGTGGCGGCATTCTTCACGCGCGCCGTTCGACGCCACGAAGAGGACGAGGAGAGCTCGCTCTTTCCTCGCCTGCGCGAGAGCGCGGAGCTCGCGCCGCTTCTCGAGCAGCTCGCGGCAGAGCACCGTGCGCACCTCACCCTGCACGCTCGCCTCGAGCCGCTCATCACGACTCTCGATCGCACGCCCGACAATGCGGCTGCGATCGCGGAGCTCGCGCAGGTGGCCGAGGCGCTCGTGAGTGCGTATCGCGCGCACGTCGACGCCGAAGAGCGGACACTCTTTCCCGCCGCTCGGGCGGCGCTGGACGCAGACGCGCTCGCCGCAATGTCTCTAGAAATGCAGGCGCGCCGCAGTGGTGGTGGTGGTGGTGGTGGTGGTGGTGGTGGTGGTGGCGGTGGTGGTGGTGGCGGTGGTGGTGGCGGTGGTGGCGGGATGCGTAAAGGAGGCTGACGCGCGTACAGCGCCCTCGCAAAGTGATCTCCTCGGCGGGCGCGAGGAAGGCGTTCCCGTATCCTCTCTACCCATGTGGCCGTTCCGCGATTCGAAGGATGCGATTCCCATGTTCACGGTCGAGAACACGGTCGCGGCCGGAAGCCGCGTCCGTGGTGACGTGAGCGGCCCGGGCGGCTTCCGGATCGACGGTGCGATCGAGGGCGCGCTGTCCGCCGACGGTCCGGTCGTCGTCGGCGAAGGCGGCGCCGTCGACGGTGACATCCGCGGACGCGACGTCACGATACTCGGCAGCGTCCGGGGCAACGTGGTCGCACTGGGTCATCTCGAGATCGGGCCGACAGGAAGAGTCCTCGGCGACATCACCGTCCAGAGCTTCCGCATGCACACGGGCGGAGTGTTCCGCGGGACGAGTTGCATGGGCGAGGACGAAGCGGCGCCGGCGCTCGGCGTTTTCAGCGTCGTGGGCGACCGTCCGCGCGGCCGCACGCTCCCGCCGCCGAACGGCGCGGTTCCACCTCCGGCGATGCTCACCGAGCCGGGTCTCGGCGTGTCTCCGCTCGCCGACGACGTCGCCAGTCAGCAGCGACTCATCTCGTCGTCGAGCGACACGGACTCGAAGTCGACCGCGACGGGTACCTGAAGAGCGCGTCGCGGATCAGCGAACCACCCAGCGACCGCCCCCTCGACAAAGCGTGGTTCTGCTCGAGCGGGCTCGCTGGCCGTGTGACTCACACACGGCAGGAGCAAGGTCGCTCTGCCTAGCCCAGAAGGGTTAGTGGTGGAGGAAGAGGCGCCAGACGGCGACGGCGGCGAGGATGAGCGCGACGAGCGCGCCGAGCATCACGACGCTGTTGCTCTTCTCGGCGCGCTTGATCTTGACGGTCTCGGAGGTGGCCTTCTCGGACGCGACAGCCACCTTCGCGGCCGCGGGCTTCGTCTCCACGGGCTTCTTCTCGTCGGCCTTCGCGGCGGCAGGAGCCTTCGACTCGCCCTTCCGCGGCTCGGGGGGAGCCTTCGACTCGCCCCGCTTCTTCGCCTCGGCTTTCTTCGCCTCGGCCTTCTTCTGCGCGCGGCTCATCTTGCCGCCCTTGCCGTTCTTGTTGGCGTCGGCCTTGGCTGCCTCGGCGGGCTTCGCAGCCTCGGCCTTGTTCGCGGCGGCGGCGGCCTCTTCGGCCTTGCGCTTGTCTTCGGCGGCCTTCGCCTCGGCAGCGGCCCTCGCTTCCGCGGCTGCCTGCGCTTCCGCGGCAACCTTCGCTTCCGCGGCGGCCTTCGCTTCCGCGGCGGCCTTCGCTTCCGCAGCAGCCTTCGCCTCGGCAGCGGCCTTCGCTTCCGCAGCAGCCTTCGCCTCGGCAGCGGCCTTCGCCTCGGCAGCGGCCTTTGCAACTGCAGCCGCGGCAGCAGCCTTCGCTTCCGCAGCGGCCTTCGCTTCCGCAGCAGCCTTTGCCGCAGCGGCCTTCGCTTCCGCAGCGGCCTTCGCTTCCGCAGCGGCCCTCGCGGCAGCCTCGGCGGCCTTGCGCTTCTCCTCGACAGCGGCGTCCGCGCGCGTCGCACCGGAGTCGAGGTTGGCGAGCATCGAGTCCTGCGAGTCGTGCTTCTTCGGTCCGCCCGACGCCGCTGGCGTGCCGGTCGATGCCGGCGCGGTGCCCGCCTTTGCGGCGTCGATGACCGCGTTGCTCATCACCCAGCGCTCGTAGGTGGGGAGAGAGACCTTGCGTTCGCCGACGGACAGATCGAACGGCCCCTGCGAGACCTTGCGCGCCTCACCGAAGAGGGGAACCTCGACGCGACGATCGTTGGTCTCCGCGAGAGCGCTCGCGATCTCCTGGGCGACCTTCGTGTGCTTCTCGCCGTTTCCGACGAGCGCAGAGAGAGCCTTCTCGAAGGCCTCGAGGTCGAGCTCTCCCATCCCGGAGCCGTCGGCCGCTGCGCGCGGCAGCTCCGCGGCGAGCTCGACGGTCAGCTCGTTCACGCGGTCCTTGGAGAGGGCGCGGAGGAGCCGATCGGGAAGGCCGTCGAGGACGCGCTCGATGGCGGCGTTGTCGGCTCGCTCGCCGAGCATCGCGCCGACGGACTGGACGAGGTCGCCTTCGATCCGGATCTGCTCTTCGCCCCCACCCTCGGCGAGGTAATAGAAGCTGCTCGTCACGCGATCGACGCCGATCGTGTGGACACGCAACCCCAGCTCGACGAGCTTCGGGACGACCTTGCTCGAGACGGCGACGAGGGGGCTCTTCAGCGCCGCCTGGGCCGTGAGCGGCATCTTCGCCGGAGGGATCTGCTCCTCCGGCATGACAATCTTCGTAGCCCGGCGGATCTCTTCGGTGAGGCCTTCGCGACCGACGACCGACACTTCCGTCGACCAGCCGAGGATGCCACGCGGCACATGCCAGCCCGCGGCGGGGCCAGTGTGAGCGACGATCCGAGCGCGGTCGTCTTCGCCGACGAAAAGAACGCCCGGCAAGACCAGTTGAGGACTCGCCATCGAGGTCGGCAGGCTACCACGGAACGCGGAGGAGTTGACCAGATCACTGCGACACATCTTCCGGAGGGGTTGGCTCCCCAACGCGGGACGGGTGATCTATATGTACGGCAGTGGTCAGACGAGAGACGATCCAGCGCGTGGCGACGCCGACCGCGCTCCTCGTGGGCGTGCCAGAGCCGCTCGCCCAGACCTGCACGGACGCGCTGTCCGACGGAGGGCTGAAGGTCCTGCGCGTCGGGCATGTCGCAGCCGCGTGCGAGCGCATCCCCGTGATCATGCCCCAGCTCGTGGTCGTGGCGTCCAACATCCGCCAGGAAGAGTCGGACATGCTGGCCGACCGCTGCGTGGCCGTCGGCGCCGAGGTCATGAAGGTCGCACCCGATGCCGCGCCCGACGCAGCCTTGAAAGCGTTGCTCAAGGATGCCGCCAACATGGCGCTCATCCGCTCGCTCCGTAGAGGGGACTGAGACGCCTGACGGAACGAGGCGGCGCCGCCGGTTTGGTCCGGTGCGAGACCTGCGTGCTAGGCTTCGAAGGCGATGGAAGCCGAGGGCGAGGAATTCGACACCGTGGCCTGCCCGTCCTGCGGCGGAGCCGGCGGCGGACCTTTCGGCCGTGCCGGTAGCGCCTGGGACGACGACGCGTACGTCTGCCCTCGATGCAAGGGCGCCGGTGCTCTCGCGGCCGGCGACGTGATGCTCCAGAGCCAGCGTCCGGGTCTCGTGAAGGCCGTCCCCGACGCAGCCGTCGCACCTGCGCCGAAGAAGCGCAAGGCGAGCGCGTGAGCTGCGACTGAGCGGGGCGCGCCATGGTCGACCTGCTGGACTGCACGGTGATGCCCTACGCATGGGGCTCTCACACCGCGATCGCCGAGCTCACCGGGCACGCCTCTCCCTCGAGCGGTCCCGAGGCCGAGCTGTGGATGGGCGCGCATCCGATGGCCCCGTCGCGCCTCGTCCGCTCGGGTAGTGCCCAGCGTGCGCTGCCGGACGTGATTGCCGAGAGCCCGGCGCGGGAGCTCGGTCCCGAGGTGAGCGCGTCGTTCGGTCCTCGCTTGCCCTTCCTCCTCAAGGTGCTCGCGGCCGCGCAGCCCCTCTCGCTCCAGGCCCACCCGAACGAAGCGCAGGCCAAGCTCGGCTTCGAGGACGAGGACCGACGCGGGATCCCGCGTGACGCGGCGACGCGAAGCTACAAGGACAGCTCGCACAAGCCCGAGCTGCTCTGCGCCCTCGTTCCCGTGGACGCGCTCTGCGGTTTCAGACGCGCCTGCGACACCCTTCGCTTGTTCGACGAGCTCGCGTGCAGGGAGCTCGAGCCGGTGCTCGCGCCGCTGCGCGCGTCGCCGGACCGCGACGGAATCGCGATCCTCTTCCGCTCGCTGATGACGATGCCGGGGGCCGAGGGATCGCGGCTCGTGCGCGCCACGGTGGCGGCATGCGCGGCCCGCGTGGGTTCGAGCGGGTTCGCGCGGGAGTACGAATGGGCGCGGCGGCTCGACGCTCTCTACCCTGGCGACGTCGGAGTGGTCAGCGCGCTCCTCCTGAACCTGATCCACCTCGACCCCGGCGAGGCGATCTACCTGGGTGCGGGTAATCTACACGCATATCTATCGGGCGTCGGCGTCGAGATCATGGCGAGCTCCGACAACGTCCTTCGCGGCGGCCTCACCAAGAAGCACGTCGACGTGCCCGAGCTCATGCGTGTGCTCGACTTCGCGGATGGCCCGGTGGCCCCCTTGCGCGCTCGCGCGGTCGACGCCCACGAGCGCGTCTGGGACACGCCCGCGCGCGAATTCCGCCTCTCGGCGATCGAGCTCGCACGCGGAGACGCCGTCACCAGGGACGCGCGTGGTCCCGAGATCCTCCTTTGCACCAGGGGCAGCGTCGTCGTCACCCCCGGCGACGGCTCGGCGGAGGTGGTCCTCGACCAGGGGCGCGCCGCCTTCGTGCCCGGCTCGACCGGCCGGTACACACTCGTCCCCGCCGACCCACCAGGGACGAACGCGTCCCTCTACCGCGCCACCGTGAATCTCACGTAACCTCCAGGGCGATGCAGTTCGCTCACGCCGCCGGGCCACAGCCTCCCGTACCCGCCCGGCGCCCCGACCCCGAGGGCTCGCGGAAGATCGTCGGAGCCGTGCTCTACGCCCTCGGCATGCTCGGCGGCGGGCTGCTGCTGCTCCTCGTGTTCATCCTCCCGGCCTTGTTCTCGAAGAACTCTGGCGCCGAGCTCAACGCGATGTTCCTGGGTGCGCTCTTCGCGCTGCCCGCGCTGTTCGTCTACCTGTGGATCCCGTGGATCGTGGATCGATACGATCCCGAGCCCTGGTGGTGCCTGCTCCTTGCGCTCTCGTGGGGCGCCATCGCGGCCTGCGGATTCTCGGCGCTCATCAACACGACCGTCCACATCGCTGGTGACGCGACGCTCGGCAAGGGCGCCGGCGAGGTGCTGGGCGCCTGCGTGAGCGCGCCGCTCGTCGAGGAGTTCTTCAAGGGCATCGCCGTCTTCGGCGTCTTCTACTTCCTCCGTCGCGAGTTCGACGGCGTCGTCGACGGCGTCATCTATGCGACCTTCGCGGCGCTCGGCTTCGCAGCCGTGGAGAACATCATCTACTACAGCAACGCCGCACGCGAAGGCGGCAACGTGCTGATCGGCACCGTCTTCGTCCGCGGCATCCTCGGACCGTGGGGCCACCCGCTCTACACGTCGATGACGGGCCTCGGCTTTGGCATCTCACGCGAGACGAACAAGACGTGGCTCAAGTGGCTCGCGCCGCTCGGCGGCTACATGTTCGCGGCGTTCCTGCACTCGACATGGAACACAGCCGCAACGCTCTCGGGCACGCTCGTGCTCGTCATGCTGCCGCTGTGGTTCCTCTTCGTGATCGCGTTCACCATCCTCGTCGTCTGGCTCGTGAAGCGCAAAGGGAGGATCATCCGCGACCACCTGCGCGATGAGGTGCTCATGGGCAACCTCACGCCGTGGGAGCTCGAGCTCATCACCTCGCCGGTCGGGCGCATCAAGGCGACGTTCTCGTACGGCGGCGCCGCCGGACGGAAGTTCGTCGACGCGTCCGCTCGACTCGCGCTCAGCAAGTGGCACACCGGCCGCGCCACCCAGGGCCGCAAGCTCACCGTGAGCGCCGACATGATCCTGCCGCTTCGCCAGGACCTCCATCGACTGCGTGGGGAGGTCTCGAGGGCGCTCGGCAGGCAGGTCGAGCAGCCGCGCCCGTGGACGCCGCCCCAGATGATGGCACCGCAAGCGGCGACCGCGCCGGGACAGGGCTACGGCGGTCAGCCGCCTCCAGGCGGTCAGTACCCGCGCTGAGCGCTCAGCCGTTCGCGACGCGACGATCGCAGAGCAGAAGGCGCAGCTCGTCGACCGACCGGGCCATCCGCTCGGCGCGTCGGTGCGCGACCTTGTGGGAGCCGCAGACCGTGACCCGACCGCCGTCCTCGAGCGTCGTCGTCGAGAGCATGCGGGCATCCGTCGCTCCGCACACGGCGCAGCAGGCTCTCTCGGCGGCGGTCCTACGATCGATGTTCCCCATACCCATGGAGCGAAGGTGCTCGCGGAGCCTCGATGCGGCCAAGTTTTCGACCGGCGGGCGCGGGCCGTCGACCGACCTGCGCACGGGCGAATACGCGCACGCGCGGAGCGTCACGGGTCCTCGTCGTCGTCGGTCGGGGCCTCGTCGGCGACGATGCTTATTCGCGACGGGCTCGGCAAGGGATGGGCCCCGGAGCTCGAGGGGCCGCCGGACCAGAACTCGCTGTTCGCGGCGTCGATGATCGACTTCAGCTCGTTCGCGATCTCTGCCGCCGCGACGCCCTCACCTTCGGACGCGAGCCACCTGCCGAGCGCCTCGTCGAGCGCGGGCGGCGCACCCGCGACCTGAGCGAGGATCCTCGCCGGCCGGGCCTTCGCGGGCAGCGGCGGTCGGCCGGTGAGCAGACGGTGCACGATCGCGGCGATGGCGCGCACGTCCTTCGCGGCGGTCGCCGTGCGGTCGCCGGTGCCGAGGTCGAGCAGCTTCACGCGCGACCCGCCCGCGTTGGACGCAGCGACGAAGAAGGTCGATGCGCGTAGCGCGCCGTGGTGGAGTCCGTTGACGTGCATTTCCGCGATCGCGGTCGCGGCCTGACGCGTGACCTCGCAGGCGACCTCCCAGCGCACGCGCCCGAGCTTCTCGAGGTCGCGCCCCACGAGCAGCTCGGTGACGAGGAACGGCAGGCCGTCCTTCGCATCGCCCATGCTGATCGCGCGGAGGAGCCGTGCCGACGCCGTACCGAAGAGTCGCTCCGACATGCGCCGGAACGCGGACGCGCGCTCGGGTCGATCGGCGCGCAGAATGCGGATCGCGACGTGCTCGCCTGACCACGTGTCCGTGCCCGAGAACACGTTGGCCGTGTCACCTTGGGCGAGGAGCGTCTCGGCGAGATAGCGCCCCTCGAGCAGATACGAAGGCGGCGATGGCGGGGTGGGGTCGCCCATTGGGTTCGACTCGGACATTCTAGAACGACTCCCGTTGAAGGGACGAAAGCTCGGCATGTCTCCCCGCCGGTCCCCCCCGGACCAGGCACGGTCTCGATCTTGCTGGAGCTCATCGGTAACGCTCCTTGGAGGGTGCGCGATGATCAAGCTCGGACGAGAGAAGACAGTGAGAGTCTCGGACGTAATGAGCACGAATCTCATCGTGCTCGACGTCCACATGACCTTCGGCGAGGCGGCCGCCGTCCTCGGCGAGCACCGCATCAGCGGGGCGCCGGTGGTCTCCGGGTCGGCCAAGCAGCTCGGCATCGTGACCCGCGCCGACCTCCTCGACCCGCGACATCGTGGCGCGCACGCGACCGTCGCGGACGCGATGACGCGCGTGCTCTACGCCGTGCGTCCGACCGACTCGGTCATGGCGGCGGTCCGCCTGATGGCGACCGAGAACATCCATCGCGTGATGGTGGTGGACGGGGCCGGATTGCTCTGCGGGATCGTCACCTCTCTGGACGTCATGCGGGCGCTCGGATCGGGACGTGCTCGCCCGCGGCGCGCTCGCGAAGGACGGCAGCCTCCACGTCGAGCCTCACATCCTCGTCGAGCACGCGATGACGACAACGCCGCTCGAGACCTGCGAGGCCTCGACGGACGTGGGCGACCTCGTCCGGACGATGACCGCGAAGAGGATCGACGCGATCCCCGTGGTGAAGGGGCTCCGGCTCGTCGGCCTCGTCACGACCACCGATCTCCTCACCTTGCTCCTCGAGGATCACGGCATGCCGGAGCCGCTGCCGTTCGAATACCGCCTCCTCGAGGACGTGCGCGCCTACGCCTGACACCTACGAGAACAGGACGACTCTCTTGACTACCCTCCACTCGTCTCCGTCCGGCCTGACACACCTCGACGGGATCCCCTCGACGACGGATGCTCCGCGAGGCGCGCATCGAGATCGCCGCAACGGGTGACGTCGTTCGCATCAGTCCATCGTGAGCGGCTTCGACCTCGTCCGCGTCATGACCGAGTGACCCTGCCACGCGCGTCGGTCGCACCTGCGCGTGGCACAGGTTGACCCGGAGCTATCCATTTAGAATCATTGAACATCGCTCGCGGGAAGCGCTGGCACGGGAGCCGCACCGAGCGGAGCATGTTCAAGAGCCTTCGCTGCGCCGTCGTCCTCGGAGCCCTCGGTCTCGCCGTCTTCGCGTGCACCGCGGGCAGCGGCAGCACGGGGCTCGGGTCGAGCGAGCCGCAGAGGCAGGCGCAGATCACCTCGCCGACCTCCGGCCTCGTCGTCACGGCCACGATCTCCGCGGTGACGCTCGGCGACGAGTGCGCGGTGGCGGCCGGCACCAGCCTCGCGGGAGACTGCGCCCCCTCCACGCCCCCCTCGAATGTCGACGGCGGCGCGGACGGCGGCGGCTCGGCCAAGGGTGTGCCGGGCGGTTGCGGCGGCACGAGCTACTGCCAGCAGTCGAACGTGCAGATTGCATTCACTGCGGGCACGGGGGCGCAGAGCGCCAAGGTCGAGATCGTGACCGTCACGCTCCTCGACTCCGCGACCGGCAACGTGGTCGACACGCTCAAGGCCTCGCACCCGCAGGCATGGATCGGCAACGGCTACGCGACGTGGGACCAGACGATCAAGCCCGCCGGTGAGCTGAAGGCGAGCTACGATCTCTCCGCGCCCGCATGGTCCACGTTGAGCGGCACGAGCGACTCGAGGACGACGTCGTCGTACTCGACGAAGTACAAGCTCCACGTCACGCTCCGGATCGACGGCGTGGAGATCACGCTCGAGTCGACCGATCTGAGCCGGGAGCCCCCGGTCGCCACGTGAACCGCGCGCGGGTCGCGCGAGGCGCGGCTCTCCTCGTTGCCGTGACGATGCTCGTGCTCGGCGGCTGTCGTCGCGCCAACGAATCGACGCCTGCGCCTCCCGATGCCTCGACCGTTGCGCCGGCACCGCACGCGGCCGCGCATGCCGAGCTGCCGGCCGATCGCTTCTCCGAGCAAGGGATGCTCGCGGAGGCCGCGCTCTATCTCGACGACCCCGAGTTCCGTCGCACCGCGCTCGTCGACTCGCTCGCGAATCCCAGGAACACGTACTCGAGGCAGCGTCTCGACGCGTACGGGTTGAGGACCCAGGGCTGGGATCTGCTCCCGGTGTGGAATCCGCAGTCGATCCCCGCGACGCCGGCGATCGCCGCGGAGCTCCGCGCGCATCGGCCGCTCGTGCTCGACGACAAGGCGCCGCGCATCTGGAACGGCAAGCGTCCGACGACGATGGCCGCGTGGGTCGCGCTCGGACGCGAGGTGTTCTTCGGATACCCGCTGCGCGTCGAGGTGTTCATGAACTGGGCGCTCGAGCATCCGGACGTGGGCGAGCGCGTCGGCGTGCGCGCCGCAGAGGACGGCACGTATCCAGGCGTGCGCGTCTTCACGGACATCCAGGGTCGGACCTCGCTCGGGATCACGTGCGCGATCTGTCACACGAGCGTCGGCGAGCGCGGCCGCGTCATCGTGGGCGATGCACGACGGGCGTTCGACTACGGCGCGCTACGGCTCGCGTACCACCAGGACACGGGCATCCCCGTCGATCCCGATCTCGCCAGGCGCATGAAGTCCTGGGGTCCAGGCCGAGCCGACGTCACCGAGGACGACGACGAGGATCCGGTCGCGATCCCCGATCTGTGGGGCCTGCGTCACCAGACGGCGCTCACGCAGGCTGGCACCATCAAGCACACCGGACCTACGGTGCTCGCCATCCGCCAGGAGACGCAGCTCCTCCACTCGAACCACCAGAAGGTGCGTCCACCTCGCGAGCTCGCCTACGCGCTCGCCCTCTTCCTCTACTCTCTCGAACCCGAGCCGAGCGCACCGCTCTCGAGCAGCGACGCCAAGCTCGTCCCCCACGGCAGAGAGCTCTTCGCCGAGAGCTGCAAGGGCTGTCACTCCAATGCGGCGTTTGGCGGGCCGCCGATGCCCGCCGAGAAGATCGGCACCGATCGCGCGCTCGCGTTCGGCGGCGCCCGCGGCACGGGCAAGTACCGCCCCCCTGCCCTCGTCCGCGTCTCCGCGGCCGCACCTTATTTTCACCAGGGGGCGGTGCCGACGCTCGAGGACGTGCTCTCGCCGGCGCGGCTCGCGTCTTCGTACGCAAAGAGCCCTCTCGCGAGGGGCGCTGTGTCCGGCCACACGTATGGCACGGACCTGCCCGCGGCCGACCGCGCGGCACTCGTCGCGTATCTTCGATCGTTGTGATCGGTTCGCGTACGATCGGCCCTCTCGGATGAGCGCCCTTCTCCAGACCTTCTCGCCGAACACCGTGCTGGGCCTCGGCGGCCTCATCGGCCTCGCCGCCGGCCTCGGTGCAGGCCGCCTCGCCGATACGTTGCCGCACCGCTACGACATCACGCTGCTCGTCGAAGGGCGCGCGCGGACGCGACGCAACGTGGCCGTCGCGATGCTCGGCACCGGCATCGGCGTCTGGCTCGGACACCTGCTCGTCAGCGTGCCCGAGGTGAGCGCTCCCCGGGCCGCGTTCTACTTCGCGGTCAACCTCGCGCTCGCCATGGCGCTCGTCGCTGCGGCCGCGGTCGACCTCGAGCACATGATCCTCCCGAACGAGCTGACGCTCGGCGGTGCGCTCGTCGCGCTCGCCACGTCGCCATGGCGAAACGTCGGCTTCGTCGGCTCGCTGATCGGCATCGCCGTCGGCCTCGGGATCACGTACCTGCCGTTCGCGCTCTACAAGCGACTTCGCGGGCGGAGTGGAATGGGCCTCGGCGACGCCAAGCTCGCCCTCTTCGCGGGGGCGTGGCTTGGGGCTCCCGGGGCGATCTACGTCGTCTTCGCGGGCGCCTTGCAGTCCGCTCTGTGTGCGCTGATCATGCGCCTGCTCGGGCTGACCTTCGCGGTCCCCGCGAGCGTCCAGGCCGAGATCGCCGAGCTTCGCGCGAAGGCCGCGGCGGGCGACGAGGAAGCACTGTCGCTCCTCGCCGACGACCCGATGGCTGCCGATGTAGGAAAGCCGGGCGAGCCCGGCGACAGCGGCGCCGACCCGCAGCCCGACGACGCGTTCGCGACCATGCGGCTGCCGATGGGCCCGTTCCTCGTACTGTCTTGCCTCGAGTTCCTGTTCGCGAGGCGCGAGATCCTGGACCTGTTCGATCGCTATGTCGCTCCGCGTTAGCTAATCTGTACTTCGATGCGGAAACTCTATGCGCTGGTCGCCGTCGGGCTCGCGGGCGTCGGGCTGATCATGGCGTGCGGTTCGGACGGAGCGTCGTCGGACTTCGTCGATCCCACCATCGACAGCGGGAACACCACCTCGTCGAGCGGCGATCCGCCGATCCTCGGCGGTGACAGCGCACCGGACCCGAACGCGCAGGCGTTCACCATCGCGCCGCCCGATCCGGTCGTGACGTTCATCTCCGGTCAGCCGGCCCCCACCGTCCAGTTCAAGGCCGTCACCGCCGCGGGCGTCGCGCTGCCCGCATCGTTCACGATCGATCGCGGAGAGATCGGCACCGTCGGCCTGACGACGGGCCTCTTCACGGCCTCCGGCACCGTCGGCGGCAAGGCGAAGATCACCGCAACCCGGAACGGCAAGACTGCGAGCACGTCGGTCACCGTGAAGGTGAAGATCACCGACAACGGCAGCTCCACGCCAGACGCGGGCGCGGACGGCGGCGCCGGAGGAAGCGGCGGAGTCGGCGGCGAGGGGCCGGGCGGCCCCGTCAGCCTGGCCGTCGTCACCGTGCTGCAGAGCGCCCCCGTCGCAGATACGGGTCTCTCCTTCCTCTACCCGTACGACAAGACGGTGTGGCCGCGCGGCATCCTCGCGCCGCTCGTGCAGTGGAAGCCCGGAGCCCAGGGCGACTACGACGCCGTCTACATCAAGCTCACCGAAGCCTCGTACGAGTACGACGGCTTCTTCGCGAAGACGGCGACGCCGTTCGTTCACCATCCGATCCCCCAGCAAGCGTGGAAGCAGCTGCTCGCGTCGAACGCCGGCGAGGACGTCACGATCACGCTCGTCTTCGCCAAGGGCGGCGTCGCCTACGGACCGATCACGAGGACGTGGAAGATCGCCTCGGCGCCGCTCAAGGGCATCGTCTACTACAACTCGTACGGCACGCAGCTCGCGAAGAACTACGCGGGCGCGCTCGGCGTCCCGGGAGGAAGGTTCGGCGCAGCGACGCTCGCCATCAAGGGCGGGTCCACCGATCCCACGCTCGTCGCAGGCTCGACCACGGCGGACGACTCGGGCTGTCGCGTTTGTCACTCGGTGGCCGCGAACGGCTCGGTCCTGATCACGCAACGCCAGGGCGGCGACGCGAAGAAGTTCAGCGCGTACGACCTCAAGACGAGCGCTGAGACGGTCATCACGCCCGAGGGCGCGTCCGCGAACTTCGCATGGCCGGCCATCTACCCCGACGGGTCGATGTTCCTCGGCGACTCGAGCAGCGCCGCAGGCTCGACGAGCACGCCCAACGGGCTCTTCACCGTGCCGAGCGGCGCCACCGGAACGCCCGTGCCGGTCACGACCAACTGGCCCGCGAACTTCCGCGCCGCGTACCCGTCGTTCTCGCCCGACGGAAAGAACCTCGCGTTCACGATGTTCGCGGGCGCGACCGGTGCCGACCAGAAGACGCTCGGCGTCGTGACGTTCGACAAGACGACGAAGCAGTTCGGTCCGCTGACGACATTGCACACGCCGGCCTCGGGGGCGGCGCTCTTCCCGTCCTTCCTCCCCACGAACGACGGCATCGTGTTCGAGCACGAGACTCGCTACAACGGCCGCGACTACGGCGGCACGCGCTCGGACGCCGACACTGCGGCTCCGCCGGCATCCGACATGGGTACGCACGCCGAGCTCTGGTGGCTCGACCTCAAGACGAAGACGGCCAAGCCGCTCGACAACCTGAACGGTAGGAACGCGGGCGTCACGTACCTCCCCACCGGTCCGAACGCTCACGACGACGACACGACGCTCAACTACGAGCCCACGGTGAACCCCGTCCCCTCCGGCGGCTACGCATGGGTCGTATTCACGAGCCGCCGCCTCTACGGGAACGTCGCGACGATCAATCCGTTCTACAGCGACCCGCGCTACCACGACCTCACGTCGACCCCGACGCCGAAGAAGCTGTGGGTGGCCGCGATCGATCTCAACGCCCCGGCCGGTACCGACCCGAGCCATCCCGCGTTCTATCTCCCTGCGCAGGAGCTGCTCGCGGGCAACTCGCGCGGCTACTGGGTCGTCGATCCGTGCCACACCGACGGAACCTCGTGCGAGACCGGCGACGAGTGTTGCGGTGGCTTCTGTCGCCCGGGCACCGACGGTGGCGCGCTGGTGTGCACCGCGACCGTCCCCGCATGCGCTCAGGAATTCGAGAACTGCATGACGAGCGCCGACTGCTGCAACTCGCCGGCGATCCAGTGCATCAACGGTCGCTGTGCGGCGACGGGCCCGAAGTGACGCGCCTCCGATAGCTGATCGAACCTCCGGGCTCAGGCGTGCCGGAGGTCTTCTTCGGCTCGTAGTGTCCTTCGATCGAGAGCTCGGCAAGCTCGGCGTTGGCGAGCGCGATGCGGGCCTCGCCGCTCACCACCATGCGGAGCCCGCTCTCGCTCGAGGCGTCGAGCGAAACCTCGAAGACGGCATGTTCGCCGTCGACGCGAACGAGCGTGGCGCTGCCGGCGAGCATCGTCCAGGCGCGCGGGTGGACGATCCGCAGGAGCGCCGCCGCGAGCTCGTCACGACGCTCGCCGAGCTGCATCACGTCGGTGGGCATCAGCTGGTCGATGCGTGTTCGCGTCCCGAGATCCGGGAACACGTCGAGCACCCGTTGAGCCTCGGCCTCGGGCGCGGCGACATCGGCGGTATCGCGGACGTGCGGAGCGCGGGCGTCGACGACGTACTCCTTGTGGCTCACGAGCGTCGGCCTCGAGCTCCCCTGGAACGACTCCTCGTTCCGCAGGAACTGCAGACGAACGCGGGACGGTGCAGGGCCATCCACGGCGAGCACCTCCACGCGAACGTCGGAGTCGTAGGTCGTGACCTGGTCTCCCGACGGGTCGTGCGAGCGACTGATCGCTGCCACCTCGATCTGCCAGCTCATGCCCGTATGAGGTACGGGATGTAAGAAACGTATGCCGTTCTTCGTACGGGTGGTGGGCTCCGCCCCCGCGTCGAGCGGTGGGACATCGAGATTCGGCGCGGTGATCGCGACGGGGGCGACGGGCTCGCGGCAAGCAGAAGCCTGTCCCACAACGAGGACCACCGCCCCCACACGCAACATGGTGACGACCGCGCTCACTCCCTAGGTGTACCTTTGATTTCTCTTCTGGAGGAGTCTTGGCGAGAACGAGGAACGACCGCGGGGCAAGCGTGACCAGGTTCTGTCTCGCGATGGAAGATCATCGCCGGACAGACGCGGGGCGCGTCCGGACGGCGAAGGAGCTCGTCGCGGAGTTCTTCCCGTACGACGAGAAGAAGGCCACGGACCGCCTCTTCCTTCACATGCCGAGCGACGTTCGCGGGCCCGTGCTCGCGAAGTGGGGCATCCGAGGAGCGAAGGCTGCGCTGAAGGACGACGACGCGAAGGTGCAGTTCGTCGTGCACGATGCGCTCGTGGCCGGCGACATCGACGACCGCATCTTCGAGGACGGCATCACGGCGGAGATCCTCGTCGACTGGGTCGAGCTGGCGGATTGGTGGGCGTTCTGGCGGCACGGCAAGCTCACCGGCCTCGCCACCCAGAAGGCACTCGCGACCGCGCGCGACGTCGGGCTCATCGACGAGAAGTGGTTCCTCGAGAACCTCCAAGGTCGCGGCGGCAAGCTTCGCGGGACGGACGTCCTCTGCGACACGCTGAGCAAGGACCAGATCATCGCCTGGATGAGGAAGCTGCACGAGACCGGTGACGGCTCCCCTGCCGGCCTCGTCGGAGCCCTCGGCTGGGAGACGGTCCTCGCGAAGACGGCACAGGATGCGCTGCTCCACGCGCTCGATCAGTTCGCGCGAAAGGCGGGGCTCGTGCCCGAGCCCGCGCCGAACAGTGAGCGCAGGGGCGGTCCCCCGAGCCACGAGGCGACGACGGGCAAGCACGACAAGCTCGCCGAGGCGCATCCGACGGTCGCGGTGCCCGGCGAGGTCGCAGCGCTCGCCGCCGAGGACGCCATTGCCGATGCGAAGTCCCGAGCCGCGGCCGCGAGCAAGCGCGATTCTGGGCTGCCGGTCGCGATCCCCGACATCCCCGCGGTCGACGGCGGTGACTCGGACGACGAGCCGCCGAGCATTCCCAGCGTGCAGTGGTCGGCGAAGGAGCACGACGAGGAGAGCCCGAAGCTCGCGAAGGCCCGCGCCGCGATGCTCGAGACACTCATCTCCACGGAGAAGTCGACCGGCGACGGCAAGCGTGAGCTCTGGGACGAGTCGGAGATCCCGGCCAAGCCGTCCTCGCTCGAGTGGCCCGAGCCTCCGCCCATCATCGCCGCGCACGGCACTCTGGGCGCGGACCCGCCGAGCGACCCGCCGATCTCACTCCAGGAAAGCGATCTCCAGAAGGCGTCATCGCCGCACCTCCCCGTGCCGAATCCGCCGCCGGTCCCGCGGAAGCCGAACGAGTCTGAGCAGTGAGGTCACGTGCAGGTTCGCGCGTGACAGACACGCGCTGCGCGCTGCCGGTCTAGGGACACGCGGCGGGGAGCGCGCGGATCCACGCCTCGATCGCCGCGACGCCCGCCTCGTCGACGACGTGCGACGCGAGCGGCGGCATGCGATTCTGATCGAGGGCTCGCATCCGAAGGGCGAGCGTCGACTTCGATGGAACGCCGGGCACCACGATCCTCGCGCCCGCCACGCCGAGATCTCCTCCTTGCGGCGCCGCATTGCACGTCTTCGTCTCGGCGAACGGCTCGTCGATGCGCAGATCGATCAGCGCAGCGCCGGCCCCGAAGCCCTCACGGTGACACATGGAGCAGTTCGCATGCAGATAGCCGCGTGCGCGCTCCTCGTCCGATGCGCCTGCGCTGTCCGCGGCGCGTAGAGGCGCGACGACGTTCGGCACGATCGGGCGTTCGAGCACGCGCGCAAATCGCTCGAGCTGGTTCGTTCCGCCCTCCATGCGGTCGAGCTGCCGAGTCTCGAGGCCGAGGGTGAAGCCCGCGACCGACGTGTGACACGCAAAGCATTCGGCGCGAGACGGGAACGTCCACGAGCCTCCGTTCGCGAGCGGCTTCGTCTTTCCGGAGGTGAGAAGCGTCGCGTCGGTCTGCGCGTCGTTCCATTCGTACGAGTAGCCGGCCCACGTCGCGTCCGGATAGCGCACGAACAGGCGCGTCTCGATCCGCTTGCCGCCGACGGAGAACGTCTTCACGGCGGTGCTGCCGGGAGGAACGTCGAAGTCACCGTCGGCGCGCACACCGATCTTCGTGCCCTCGGGAACGTAGAGCCAGCGTTCCTTGGTAGCGCCGTCGGACCAGAGCGGACTGTTGACCGTGTAGCCGATGAGACCGATCGGCGGCGTCGTGGGGTCCTTCGGGTCGAGGCAGCCCGTCTCGGCGAGGCTCACGCTTGGACCGGTCGGCGTGGCCTGCGCTTCGGCGGGGTCGAGTCGCTGCAGCGTCCCGGTCCCGTAGTCCGCGACGAACAGCTCACCGTCAGGCCCCTGCCCGAACGTCGAGATCTTCAGCTGCGTCTCGGCGAGGAGCAGCGGCGCGAACGTGTCGGGCCCCGTCTGGTCGACCGCCCAGATGCGCCCGGTGCCGAAGTCCGCGTAGAGGTACTTGCCGAACAGGCCCGGGAGCTTCGTGCCTCGATACACGTAGCCGCCCGTGATCGAGATGCCCTCCGAGTGATCGTACTCGACGACGGGATCGATGAAGCCGGAGCTCGAGCATGCGGGATCCGCGAAGCAGTGCTTCCCTTCGCGCGTGCTCCAGCCGTAGTTCCCGCCGAGGACGATGCGGTCGACCTCCTCGTACTTGCCCTGGCCGACGTCCCCGGCCCACAGGTCGCCGGTCGCGGTATCGAAGCTGAACTTCCATGTGTTGCGGAGGCCGTAAGCGAAGATTTCGGGACGTCCGCCGCCGGCCGCGAACGGATTCGTGCTCGGGATCGCGTACGGATCGCCGGCAGGGTCGATGCGCAGGAGCTTCCCGAGCAAGACGTCCTTGTTCTGGCCGTTGCCTCTCGGGTCGCCGCCCGAGCCGCCGTCACCGAGAGAGATGTAGAGCATCCCGTCCGGACCGAATGCGATGTGCCCGCCGTTGTGGTTCGAGAACGGCTGGTCGACGACGAGGAGGCGCTTCTCGGACGCAGGGTCGAGCGTCGCTCCGCCGTCGCTCGAGTGAAACCGCGCGATGACCGACTGGAAGACGACGCCAGGAACGGCTGGCGATAGCGGCGCGGTGAAGTCGAGGTAGACGAACCCGTTGTCCGCGAACTTCGGATCGATCGCGACGCCGAGGAGGCCGGCCTCGCCTCCCGCGGTGATCTTCGCCGAGATGTCGAGCGCAGTGGTCGCAGACGCGCCGTCCGCACCGAGCACGCGCAGGCGCCCCTTCTGCTCGACCACGTAGAAGCGGTTGCCAGGGATCGCGAGCACCTCGACGGGAGATGTGAACGCCTGGCCCGCGAACGCGGTCGTCAGCTTGATCGTCGCGCCGCTCGGACGAGGCGGAGGTACGCACGTGCCCGGAGCCGCAGCCGCGACGGCCGGCGTGAACGAAGTGTCGTCATCACATGCACCGGCAAGGAGCGCAGACGCGACCCCGAGCGAGACGACGAACGAGCCCGGGCGAAGCACGGGTCGTCAGTAGCCCGGCGGCAAGACGACGTTCTGCAGCGGGACCGTCGTGGACGGGCAGCTCGACGTGTCGGTGGTTCCGCCGCGCTCGACGCATTTTTTCACGGGCCCGTCGAGGTAGTCGAGGTGCAGGTCGTGGTAGCCGGGCATGCCGGGAGCGAACGCGCGATCGGGTCGGGCCGCGCCCCACGAGTTCTTCACCCGGAAGAACTCGACCTCGGTGCTCGGCAGGAGCGCGCTGTCGAGCAACGTCTTGTCCTCGGGCTTGCCGGGGTCGAGCGTCGTGCCGGCCGCGAGCACGCGACCGTCGGCGAGCTTCGCCTGGTAGTCATCGATGACGGTCATGTGACCGCCCTGACGCCCGGCGCCGAGCTCGGTCAGCGTGGCGAGATTGAACGACCCACGCAGCGGCGTGTCGCGACTCTCGAGCGCGTTGAAGTCGACGAACCAGGTGATGATGACAGGCTGCGCGTCGTGGAGCGCACGCTGCACGCGCTGCTGGAACGCGCGCCGATCGGTCGCGGTGTAATAGACCTGCCGCCACTCGCTCATCGCCTGGGTGAGCCGCCGCTGGACGGCGATTGCGCCCGGGGGATTGGCGTACGACACCGCAAAGTCGTCCGCACGGAGGATGGCCGTCCCCGACGCGTCAGCGCGCGAGGTCGTCGAGGTGAAGGTGCGCGACGCGTCGGCGCCGAAGATCTGATCGAGCGTCGCGGAGACACCGGCGCCGAGCTCCCAGGCGCGATCGAGCTCCTCGCGGACGAGCGCCTTGTTGCGGCGCGCAGCCGAGGTCTTCAAGGCGCCCGTCGAGAGCGATTCGTTGACGGCCGCGAGCGCAGAAGCCTGACGCGTCGACAGCTCCGTCGCCGTGTCCGCGGGAATGAAGGAGCTCTCGGGCGCGAGCCCGTACTTCCGCACGATGCCGTTTGCCGTCTGCCAGTTGCCGCCGGTGGAGATCTGCCCCGCAGTGCCGGCCGCGATCTGGTCGAACCAGTGCCAGTACGTCCAGTACGACTGGGAGACGTCGAAGCTCTCGCCGGTCGCCGCCTTGTGCATCGACTCGACCCAGCTCGCGTGGGCGTAGATCCAGCAGTTGCCGATGGACTGACGCTCCACGTCCGTCTGCGGGACGTCGACGATGTCGTCCGAGCCGGACGCGATCGGGCCCTCATCGGAGGGCGCCGCGCAGCCGAGCGCGAGCACCGAGCCGAGCGAGAGTACGAGTGCGAGGAAAAGCGAGCGAAGTGCCATACCCGGGCCAGCCTCGATCATCGCCGAAAGCTCGCGACGCGGCTACTTGCTACAACGAACCATGCGCCCATACATGGAGAACCTCCGGTCCCAGGCACGCCGTTTCTCGTGAACAGCCAGTCTCGAAACCTCACGAGTCGTTTCTCGTGAAGCAGGCGATCTCGGAACCTCACAAGTGGAAGCTCACAGCCTCGCGCGACCCAGGCGTGAAAATCGGGGCGTCTGCGCGCCGTTCGCCGAACGGTGAATCACAGCCGGGCAGGTCGCATCCGGGGACGCTCGGCGAAGCCGAGGGGCGGAGCCCCCCCTTACTGAAAGACGATGCCCTGCGCGAGCGGCAGGTCCTTCGAGTAGTTCACCGTGTTCGTGGCTCGGCGCATGTAGCTGCGCCACGCGTCGGAGCCCGACTCGCGACCGCCGCCGGTCTCCTTCTCGCCGCCGAACGCGCCGCCGATCTCGGCGCCGCTCGGGCCGATGTTCACGTTCGCGATCCCGCAGTCGGAGCCCTCGCTCGAGACGAAGCGCTCGGCCTCGCGCAGATCGTTGGTGAAGATGCACGACGAGAGCCCCTGCGGCACATCGTTGTGCATGGCGAGTGCTTCCTCCATCTCGCGGTAGCCCATCACGTAGAGGATCGGCGCGAACGTCTCCTCGCGCACGATCTCGTCTTGCTTCGGCATCCGGACGATCGACGGCCGGACATAGTAGCCACCGTCACAACTGGGCACGGCGACGCGCTCGCCGCCGATCACCTCGCCGCCTCCCTTCTTCGCGCGCGCGAGCGCCGACTGCATGGCCTCGTAGGACGCGGCATCGACGAGCGGACCGACCAGGGTGCCCTCGGTCCGCGGATCGCCGACCTTCACCTGGCCATACGCGCGCTCGAGGCGCGCGGTCAGCTCGGCGCGGACGCTCTCGTGCGCGATGAGCCGACGCAGTGACGTACACCGCTGGCCGCACGTGCCGACCGCACTGAAGAGGACGCCGCGCACGACGAGGTCGAGGTCGGCCGACGGCGCGACGACCATCGCGTTGTTGCCGCCGAGCTCGAGGAGCGAGCGACCGAAGCGGGAAGCGACACGCGGAGCCACGGAGCGCCCCATGCGGGTGGAGCCTGTCGCGCTCACCAGAGCGACACGCCGATCGTCGACGAGCTGCTCGCCTACCTTCGCGTCGCCGATGACGACCTCGGAGATCCCCTCGGGCGCCGCAGCGCCCGACTCCGCGAACCGCGCACAGGCCCGACGGAAGAGCGACTGACAGGCGAGCGCCGTGAGGGGCGTCTTCTCGGAGGGCTTCCACACGACAGTGTCACCACAGACGAGAGCGAGCGCGGCATTCCACGCCCAGACCGCGACCGGAAAGTTGAAGGCGCTGATCACGCCGACCACGCCCAGCGGGTGCCACGTCTCGGCCATACGGTGTCCCGGACGCTCGGACGCGATCGCAAGCCCATAGAGCTGGCGCGAGAGTCCACACGCGAAGTCGCAGATGTCGATCATCTCCTGCACCTCACCGCGAGCCTCGGCGACGATCTTCCCGGCCTCGAGCGTGACGAGCTCGGCGAGCGCGTCCTTGTTCGCGCGGAGCTCCTCACCGAAGAGCCGAACGAGCTCGCCACGCCGCGGCGCCGGCACGGAGCGCCACTTCAGGAACGCCCCGTGAGCTCGTTCGATCGCGGTCGTGACACCGGTCGCGTCGTGCGCCTTCACGTGCGCGGTCACGCTTCCGTCGATCGGCGAGCGCGCGACGATACCGCCCTCGCGAGCAAAGTCCTGCGGATCGAGAAACGTGGCTCGGAGCTCGCGCGAGATGTCCATGGCCGCCTCTTACCCCGAAGCCGATGGCCGCGTCGAGCCTGCGGGCTGGGACCCTCAATCGGCTGAAAATGGAGGCGATCGCGCATCGGCGACCGTCCGTCGTGAGCCGTTGGAGACGTGGACCGCGCGCCCTCGGCGTGCGAGAACGGACGGCCTCGGCTGGGGAGTGACAGCGGATGCACACTCCACAGTCTCGCGCCCACGACACCGCCCTCGGCACCCGCATCAAACGCTCGATCCCGACGCCCGCGTCGCTGGCCGAGCTCTTGCACAGCGCGCGTTCGCACTCGATGCCTTTCGGAGCTCATTTCATGAAGAGACTGCCTCGCGCCCTCCTCCTCTCGAGCCTCCTCGTCGAGGCGGCGCTCTTCGCTCCAGCGTGTGGGGGGACCGACGGACCCACGGAGATCCCTGCGGCGCCCGGTCCGACGGATCCCGCGAGCTCGAGCGGCACCCCTCCGCCCGCCTCGACGGGCAAGACGCCCGACCCGAAGGGCCCCGACGGCCTTCCCGCCGTCGACCTCCGCGCGGACACGAACCGCGACGGCGTCATCAGCTTCGATGACCCGACGGACGACGACGGCGAGGACGCGTGGGACGCGAAGCACGGCGCCGTGTTCCTCGCGAACATCGACGACGACGAAGAGCAGTGCCCGACCAACGTGAGCGACGTCGACCTCCCGAAGTGCAACGACGCGGCCGACGAGATCGTCAACGGCGCCGATGACGCCGCGGACCTCGCTCGCTTGAAGACCAAGCCGTGGGCCGCCGCGCCCGACGGCGCGACCGGCAAGATCACCACCACCGCCTCGAGCAGCGTCCGCCTCTTCAAGGTCACCGGAAGCACGTTCGAGGTGCTTGCCAAGGACGCGACGCTCACGACGGCGGAGCTCCGCGCGGGCGTGGAGCTCGCGATCGAGGCGCGCGACATCGTCCGCGACACGACGGTATGGGACGGCTTGGTCGACGTGACCTTCACGGTCGACGGCGCTGGCGCTACGCAGACCGACAAGGTCCGTATGCGCGTCGCGCCGCTCCTCACCTCGCACCATCTGTCTCCGGCGGAGAGCACGTACGTCACGCTACTCGGCAGCGCGAGCAGCCAGGCGACACGCACCGATCTCGCCACCGCCGCGACGTCCGCGGGCGTCCCGGCGCCGAAGACGATCTCCGTATCCGATCAGTGGACCCAGGACTTCTTCGAGACCGGCTTCATGACGATGCCCGGCCCCGGCGGAAAGCAGCACGCGATGCGCGTGAACATCCGCTCGGCGAACGAGTCGAACCCGAATTCGCCGACAAACCCGCTCCGCAGCGCGGGCAAGGTCGTCTTCACGCAGCTGCGCGGCAAGGACGTCGCGGGCATCCAGCAGTTCGACCCCACGCGTCAGGGCAAGTTCGACACACTGAACTCGTTCGGCAACTTCGAGACGATCCCCCCTTAC
>JANXVA010000697.1 GCA_025351875.1 Myxococcales bacterium
CAAGCACCCGAAGCACAAAAAGACGGCCCTCGAGATCATCTTCTCGACGCTGCATGCCGGGGGAAAATTCGAGGGCGAGAACTACAAGACCTCGGGCGGCCTTCACGGCGTCGGCGCCTCGGTCGTCAACGCGCTCTCCACGAAGCTCATCGCGACCGTGAAGCGCGGTGGCGCCGAGTACCAGATGGAGTTCAGGCGCGGCGTCGCGCAGGGCAACCTGAAGAAGCTCGGTGCAGCGCGCGGCTCGGGCACGACCGTCTACTTCCAGCCCGACCCCACCATCTTCCCGCGCATCGAGTTCGACCCCGCGATCATCCGCGAGCGCCTGGAGATCGCGAGCTTTCTCCACCGCGGCGTGAAGATCCGGTTCATCGACGAGCCGAACAAGAAGGACGAGGTCTTCAAGGCCGAGCAGGGGATCGTCGACTACCTCAAGAAGGTGATCATCGACCGAGGTCACAAGCCGATCCACGAGGCTCCCTTCACGCTCGTGAAGGAGAACGGCATGAAGATCGAGGTCGCCTTCCAGTGGACGGAGTCGACCGACGAGCACGTTCGGAGCTACGTCAACGGCATCCCGACCGGCTCCGGTGGCACGCACGAGGTTGGCCTCCGAAACGCGGTCGGCAAGGCCGTTCGCAACTACGTCGAGACCCACGAGCTCGCGCCGCGAGGCGTCACGCTCACGGGCGAGGACATTCGCGAGGGCTTCGCGTCGATCCTCAGCGTCTACCTCGCCGAGCCGCAATTTCAGGGTCAGACGAAGGATCGGCTCAACAACCCCGAGGTTCAGACCTACGTCGACAACGCCGTGCGCCCCGCGCTCGAGCAGTGGCTCAATTCGAACCGCAGCGTCGCCGAGCAGATCATTGCCCGCGTCGTGCTCGCGGCTCGCGCTCGCGAGGCGTCACGTGCAGCCTCGGCGGCCATTTCGCGCAAGACGGCGACGAGCGGCCGTCTCACGCTCCCGGGCAAGCTGAGCGACTGCTCGAGCAAGCTGAGCGACAAGACCGAGCTGTTCATCGTCGAGGGCGACTCCGCAGGCGGCTCGGCGAAGCAGGGGCGCGATCGCGAGCTCCAGGCAGTCCTCCCGCTCCGCGGGAAGGTGCTCAACACCGAGTCGGTGCCGCTCGCCAAGCTGCTCGAGAACAAGGAGCTCGCCGATCTCGTCGTCGCGCTGGGCTGCGGGATAGGCAAGGACTTCGACATCACCCGCCTGCGGTACGCACGCATCATTCTCCTCGCCGATGCCGACTCCGACGGTCACCACATCACGACGCTGCTGCTGACGTTCTTCTACCGCCACCTCCACGAGCTGATCAAAGCTGGCAAGGTATTCGTCGGCGTGCCGCCGCTCTATCGCATCGACGTGGGCAAGGAGACGCACTGGGCGGCCGACGAGGACGCCAAGGCGCGGATCCTCAAGAAGATCGGCAAGGACGAGTCGAAGGTCGACATCACGCGCTTCAAGGGCCTCGGCGAGATGATGCCCAAGGTGCTCTGGGAGACGACCCTGTCGCCGAAGACGCGGCGTCTCGTGCGCGTCGAGATCGCCGACGAGCTCCAGACCGACAAGGTCATCAACCAGCTCATGGGCAAGGATCCAGCGGAGCGCTTCCAGTTCATCATGGAGCACGCCGAGGACGCCGCCGACATCGACGTGTGAGCAACCTGAGAGAGCCCACCCGCCGCCTGCGCTGGCAGTGTCTCTTCGTGGGGAGCCAAGGTTGGCGGCTCAGGCCGCGACGGCGCCGCGCCCCGTGAGCGCTGCCGCGCAGGGCGCGACCACTTCGGAGAGCGCGCGGTCTCCGACCTCGCGGGCAGTCGCTTCGTCGAGAAGGCCGTGCGCACGGAGAGTCGCCGGCGCGATCTCCCCGAGACTCGAGTCCCAAGTCTGCGGTGTTTTCGCGAGGGCGCTCGCGAAGGCTCGCGTCGCGGCGTCCCGGATCGCGTCGCCGCCCGCGGTGATCGCCCAGCCCACGAAGCGCCATGCGAGCTCGGCGTGCCGCGCCTCCTCGTTGGCGATGCGGCGGAGCGTGGCGCGGACCTCGGCGTCCTCGGCACGTGCAAGGCGGGCCTCCGCGAGCAGGGCGGAGAGCGTCTCGCCGATGCACCCTTCCACGATGGCGGCAGAGACCGCGCTCGCGAGGTCCGCCGCGGGCGACGCGCCGCCGACGTCGAGCCTCGCCGGTCCGAGGTTCTTGCCGGCATAGCGAGACGCGATGGCGAAGCATGCGACGGCGTGCTCGACCTCGTCGCGACTCGCGTCTACGGACGCGACCACCAGATCGGCAGGCGCTCCGAGGGCGAGCAGCTCGAGTGTGAAGCGGGCGAACGAGGCCACGGAGGCATGCTCCATCGAGGCGTCGTGTGCCCAGGCCGTCGCGATGCGGGCACGCGTCTCAGGGTCGAGCGCGCTCTCGGCGACCGCCTGCGCGCTTCGATGGACGCCGCTCGCGGGTGGGGTCGCTGCGGTCGCAACCGAAGCGGCGATCGCCGTCCAGTCGTCGCGCTCGCGAACCGCCGCGACGCGAGCCTGACCGTCGACGACGAACGGGCGACCGCAACACGCGCCGGTGCAGTGCACGTAGCAGCAGGACGAGCCCGTCCAGGTCGGGCCGGTGACCGCGGGGTTGCAGCAGCCGTCCTCGACGAGGTTCGCGGGCAGGCAGCCGTTCACGTCGAAGAGGGTCGCGGTGTCGGCGTCAGGTGTACCCGCGTCCATCACATCACCGCCGCGCCAGGGTGAATTGAGCTGCGACACGAGCTGCTGGTGGGTGTAGCAAGCGCTCTGCGGCTGCCCGGAAGTGCACGTCGCCGAGGGGGGCACGGGAGGCTTCGGCGTGGACGTCGGAGGGAGTGGCGTCGGCGACGTACCACTCGAGGAGTAGCCGCTGCTCGACTGGCCGCTCGACCCGGAGGAGCCCCCGGAGGTTCCCGACGTGCCGCTCGAGCCAGAGGAAGAGGAAGAGCCCGTGTCGACAGCGCCTCCGCATGCCGTGAGAGAGGCTCCTACGATCGCGCCGCTCGCGGCGAGGGAGGAGAGGAACCTGAGGCGAAGCTGGCGGGGGCGCATGCCGCGCGACAGGCAAGGGTCGTGCGCGGTTCGCGATCGCGTAACCCTCCGATGATCAACGACTACGGTCGCGACGTTGCGTGCCAGGCTGAGCCGCGCGTGATCGGACGGTCAGTGCTGAGCCGAGGCGGACGGGCCGCGAACCTTGAAGCGGTAGGTCTTGAAGGGAGCGACCCCCTTCTCGAAGCTGCGGGCGTACCCGAGCTCGACGGTCGAGTCGCCCGCGGGGAGCGCCGACTTGAGCGTCCACGTGAGATGGCGCTTGCCGGGCGACCCGGGCGCGCTGCCGCTCGACGCGTAGCCCATCTCGGGGGAGCCGAGCGCTCCGGGCGCCTTGATCACTGCCCAATCAAAGCCGGTCGTCGGATTCGCATCCAGCGTGGCCACGAGCTGTTGCCCAGGCGCGAGCTCGATCGTCTTGCCGTCGTTGCTCTCGTCAATCCGGACGACGCGCGGACGGCTCGCGCCGGCCTCGGCGGGGACCATGCCCGCGTCGGCGCCTTCGCCCGCGGCGACCGCCTGAGGTCCGCTGCCGCTCCGCGGTTCGCCAACGGCATGCGGCACCGTGCTCGCCGAGGCTGCGCCGGAAGCGACCGTGGGCGGCTCGGCAGAGGCTGATACGCTCGCGACGGGCTCGGCGGATGCGGCGGCGTTCGGAGCGCTCGTCAGCAGCCGCCCACCACCGTCCGGGGCTGCCCCGATCGCGCTCGAGGACCCGCGGACGAGGATCACCGCCGCGACAATCGCGACGACCGCCGCTCCCGCTCCGATGAGGAGCGGAGTTCGTCGAGCTTCCATCGATCCTAGGCGACCGCCGATTTCGGCGCGCTCTTGTCGTCGACCTTGATGCCCTTGGCCGTCTCGCTCACCTTCACGCTGACCAGGCGCGAAACGCCGGGCTCGCCCATCGTGACGCCGTGCAGGATGTCGACCATCTGCATCGTCTTCTTGATGTGGGTGATGAGGATGAACTGCGAGCGATCCGTCATCTCGCGGATCATGTCGCAGTAGCGACCCACGTTCGCCTCGTCGAGAGGCGCGTCGACCTCGTCGAGGATGCAGAACGGCGACGGCTTGATCTGGAAGATCGCGAAGATGAGGGAGACGGCCGTGAGCGCCTTCTCGCCACCGCTCATGAGCTCGATGCTCGAGAGCTTCTTGCCCGGAGGCTGCGCGACGATGTCGATGCCCGTCTCGAGCATGTCGTTCGGGTTGGTGAGGCGCAGCTCGGCGCGACCGCCGCGGAACATCTTCGGGAAGATGGTCTGGAAGCGCTCGTTGACGGCGGCGAACGTCTCCTCGAAG
>JANXVA010000717.1 GCA_025351875.1 Myxococcales bacterium
GGAGAAAGTACTGGTTCGCCTTTCCACCACCCGAGTGCTGCACGAGCACCAGGCCCTGGAGAGCCCCCAACTCCGAAGCCGAGCGAGCTGTGCTCGAAGTCGTCGCGGGTGACGAGGTTCACGGCGCCGGCGGTCGCGAAGTCGCCCTGGTTTGCGAAGTACGGGCCCTTGGTGATCTCGACCCGCTCCACCGTCTCGGGGATGATGAAGTTGGTGTCGGCGAAGCCCTGCCCGTGGGCGTGCGACACCATGTTGATCGGAATGCCGTCGATCGACAGCGCGAGGTCGGTGCCGTGGTCGGCGTCGAAGCCGCGCAGGAAGTACTGGTTGGCCTTGCCGCCGCCGGAGTGCTGCACGAGAATGAGGCCGGGGGTGACGCGCAAGATGTCCTGCACGCTGCCGATCGGGCGGAGCTGGAACTCGCGATCGCGCACCGCGAAGGATGACGCCGCGCTGATGGGGCGCTGCGCGAGGACGAGCGTCGACTGGTCGGCGCCAGCCTGCCGCACCTCGCCGGGGGTCGGGGCCGTCGTCGGGGTCGGCGTCGGCGCGGCGCTCTCGGCCGGGAGGTGGAACTCGTAGTTGAACTGCACCGCGGAGCGAAGCGGGCGCCCGTTCTTGCGCGCCGGCTCGAAGAGGAAGTTCTTCGCCGCGGCGAGCGCGGACTCGTCGAAGCCGCTGCCCGCGGTGCGCGTGACGCGCGCGCTCTCGACCTTGCCGTCCTCGTCGACGACGAGCTCGAGGCCGACTGTGCCCTCGAGCTTCTTGTCGAGGGCCTCCTTCGGATACTTCGCCTCGTCGCGCGTCTTCAGCGCGGGAGGGGTCACCTCCTCTGCGGCGGGAGCGGGAGCGGGAGCGGGAGGAGGCGGAGGGGCGGCGGGATTCGCGGCCGGCTCCTGCGCCCACGCCGGCGAGCTCATGATCGCCAGCACGATGCCGGCCCCTACGGTGGTCAGTCGCTTCATCGGAGCATCCCTCACGACGAGGGTTCGTAACACGAACTTCTACGTTCGTGCCACCAACTATTTTGCCTTCTTCATGCTCTTCGCGCTCTTCGCGCGCGTGACCGCCGCGCGCGGAGAATGGACATGGTCGTGCGAATGCGAGTGTTCGTGCGAGTCCGAGTGCTCGTGCTCGTGGTGCGCGTGCTCCCCGGCGTGATCGTGCTCGTGCAGGTGGACATGAAGTCGATCCTTCGACGTCTTCCCGCCGGCGATCATCTCGATCCCGCCTTGCTTGACGCCGCGGGTGGCGAAGACCCTGTCGGCGAAACCCTGAAGCTCAGCCGCCGGGCCCTGGAGGATGATCACCTCGAGGCAGTGGGCGCTGTCGAGATGCACGTGCATCGACGAGCGCACCTTGGCGCCGAGCCCGTGCTGAAGCTCGACGAGGCGCTCGGTGAGATCTCGCACATGGTGGTCGTACACGAGCGTCACGGTCGCGACGGCGTCGGAGCCCTCCGCGACCTGCGCCCGCGTCACCTCGGCGCGCGCGAGATCGCGAAGGAGCTCCGAGCGCGTGCTCTCGCGCTTCTTCACGAGCGCGTCGAACGCCCGCAGGAGCGAGCCTTCCATGGCCACACCAAACCGCACCAGATCATCACGCTTGGGCACGCGCGAAGTCTACAGCCGTCCGCGTGCTCTCTGCTCGCGGAGCTCTACTCCGCGATGCGAATGTCGGCGCGCCCCGGCTGCCCTGTGGCGCCGGGAGAGCCGTTCGCGCCTGGCGAGCCCGGCGAGCCCTGAGAGCCTGGCGAGCCGCCCGACGCGTACTGCGTCTGGCCCTTGTAGTCGGTGCACGACGAGCCGCTGCCGCCGGCGCCCCCCGGACCGCCCTGCCCGCCCGGACCGCCCTGGCCTCCGGGCCCGCCTGGCCCGCCTTCACTGCGGACCATCCTCTTGACGATGGCGCCGACCGCCGCGCAGTCGCCCGTCGAGCACGCGACGTTCGCGAGGACGTCGCCGCCGGGACCGCCCGCGCCGCCGGGACCGCCCGGAGTTCCGTTGCCGCCGTTGCCACCGTTCCCACCGTTGCCGCCGCGACCGCCAGGGCACGACGCCGACGAGCCCGCCGAGCCCGCACTGCCGTTCGAGCCCGCACTGCCCGCGCCACCCCGGCTCGCGATCACGAAGGAAGCGAGGTCGTCCGCCTCGACGACCCCCACCACCTTGCCGACCGTGCTCGTGACCTCGAACACGATCCGCGGCGAGTAGCGGCGCTCGATCGTCACCTTCAGGTCCGGCCCACGCCCCGACGGCGGCCCCGAGAAGATGAGCGGCTCGGGCCGCTCGAAGACGATCGGCCACTCGATGGTGAGGAGCGTCTTTCCGTTGATCTCGAAGGGTAGCGGCAAATTCGGTGTATTGTACACGAGACGCATGGCGTCGCGGCTCGCGATGCGCTCGACGAAGTGGAGGAGCCCCTCGGCGTCGACGTACACGACCGGGACCTTGGGGCGAAGGTCGACCGGGGCGATGCACGGCGTGACGTCGAGCGCGTCGGGCGGCGCGCAGAGCGTGACGGGTTCGTCGTACCCGGGGACGCGCGCATGAAACGAGCCGCGCAGGTTGATCGAAGGAATGATCTTCGCCCCAGGCTGCTTGCCCTCGTAGGCGAACAGCGTCGACGTCTGCTTCATGATGTCCTGCCGCACGAGGACGCCGCGCACGCGCACGCGCTCCTCGTCGATCCAGGCGCTCGTGGGCGTGACCTTGGTGACGTCGATCGGGTAGCGGCCCGTCGCGAGCACGACGGTCTCCACCTCGGCGGCATGCTCGCGCACGACCTTCAACGGGGACATCGCGATGTGGAGGCGCACGATCCGCCGACGAGCCTCGAGCTGGACGGCGGCGTCGGGGGCGCGCATCGCGACGCGACGGAGCATCGCCTCGTCCTTCTTCGCGAACAACTTGTCGAGCGCGGGGACTGCGATCGGCTCGCCGTCGAGCACGCCTTCGTCGAGGTCGATGGCGACGATGACGTCCTTGCCATACCGCGTGGCCACCGGTCCGAGCTTGCCGCGGCTCAGCGCGGAGCGGAGGGCCGCGACGTCAGCGGCGACCTTGGCAGGGCGCGCGCTCGTCCCGCGAGGCCGGAGCATCATCGCGCGGTGAACGGCCTCGAGCTTCGCTTGCTCCTTCTCGTCGGTCTCGATCACGCTCCGCGCAAGCAGATCGTGATGGCCCTTGACCATCGCCTCGAGGAGGCGCGCGGACTCGTCGGGCGCCGTGCTCTCGAGCATGAGCATCGTGCAGCGCTGCCACAGGTCGGGCGCCACCTTGCCGTCGACGAGCGCCTCCGTCAGCGCCTTGAAGTCCGCGGACGAGGAGCGTGCAAAGTGCGGTCCCTGGCTCCTGCGATCGCACGTGGCTGCGGTCGCGCCGGACTGCGCGAGATAGTGCACGAGCGCGTCGCCCGAGCTCGCCTTCGCCATCTGCTCGGCCGTGAACGGGGTCGGGTAGCGCGCGGTGCAGCCGCCGCCGAGGAGAAGCAGCAGCAGCAAACAGAGACGGAGAACGAACGCGCTCATCCCCTCTCGTCCGGCAAGGGCGACAGGATGTTGAGCGGCACCGACCGGCGGATCGGCGTGAGGAAGATCTGGATCGGCGAACGACACTCGGCGCTCGGTTCGTCCTTCGTCGCGCGGTCGCAGCTGGCGGCGTCACCCGCGGCGCGCAGCACCGAGCGCGTCTGGGCGCTCGACGCACCGGCGCCGGTATTGCCGACGGATACGCCCGCGCTCACCTTCGCGGCGCCACCGGCCACGAGCTTGAACGCGCCGATGCTCAGCGCCGTCACGAGGTGTGTGGCGCGCGAGCATTCGGCGCCGCTCGTGGCGTCCTCCGCGGCCTTGCCGACGAGCTGGAGCTGACCGGAGACCGTGGTCTGGACATGAAGGGAGCCCGACGTCTTCAGCTGACCGGAGAGCGCGGCCGCGCCCAGAGGTAGCTTCGCATAGAGGTCGTCCTCGTCCTCGATGTCGGTGGTGTCGGTCGAGAGGGTCGTCTTCTTCCAGGCGTAGGAGCCGACGAGGCGGCAGCGATCGACGATCTTGAGCTCGCAGCCCGAGTACTCGACGGCGACCGCGCCGGCCTGGAGCATCGCCTCGAGGCGAGCCTTGTAGGGCGCCGGCCACTCCGTCACGAGCGGCTGCTCGCGGCTCGCAGCTACGCTGCACTTCGCGAGGTGCGACGTGTCGTGGCCGTCGTTGGGCATCGCGCTCCTCGCGCGCAGCGGCTGCCCGCAGCCGCTGCCGAACGACGCCAGGAGCGCCAGACCGACCCGCGTGGCAACGGTCAAGACGCGGCGGCTCATCCCCCCCTGCTTAGCCGAGATTCGCGGGTGCCGCTTGACCATGCGACGATCGCTAAGGCCGCCGAGCGCGCTTCAGGCTCCGCCCCTCGGCTTCCTCCGGCTCGACCCCCTCCTCCTCGATCGGCTCGCGAACGTGCCCGTCATCGCGAAGCGGCGAGCCCGTCGCGAGATCGAGCGCGGCCCTGGCACGGGGGGCGAACGGTCCGTCGCCGTCGTGCGCGGCCGCGTCGAACGCGGCCATCGCGTCGTCGAAGGTGCCGCGCGCGCGAAGGGATCGACCGAGGAAGAACTGCCCAGCCGTCCACTCCCGGAGATCGCCCTCGTAGTCGCCGACGCCTTCGAGCACGGCGGAGAGCACCGCGATCGCGTCGTCGTGACGCGCGGCGAGCGAGAGCGCGATCCCGAGGCGAACGCGCATGAACCACTGTTTTTCCGCCGGATAGTCGGGCTGCCCATCCGCCTCCTGCGCCGCCGCTTCGAGCAGCTCGACGCCGAGGTCCGGCTGACCCGCGTGCGCCGTCGCGTAGCCTCGCTGCCCGAGCACCCCGGGACGCGCGCGCACGGGGAGCGCTTCACGATCGACCTTCGCGAGCGCGTCGCGCCCCTCTGCCCAGCGCTCCACGTAGACCAGGACCTCGGCATCGCCAAGCGCACGGTTGGCTTGCTCGAAGGGCGAGCGAGGCGGGCCGGTGCCATCCATCAGCCGCTTCAGGCGTGCGACCTCCACGATGTCCCCGTTTGCGTAGGCCTGGCTGTAGCCCATCGAGACGGTCACACCGCGGTTGAGCGCGAGCCCGAAGAGAACGCCCGGGAGGAGGAGGAGCGCTGCGCCGAGCGCCGCGACGCCCTGCGCGAGACCGAGTGCCTGCGCGAGCCACACGAACGCGAGCGGAACGGAGAGGAGGCCGAGAAAAATCGGCAACAGGACGAGCAGCGGACGCCGAAGGGACCGGAAGCGACGCAAGACCGACATCGCCGACTTGTCGAACCAGCCGAACTCTTCGGAGGTCTCCTCCGGCCCCACCATTCCTCGAGTGTAGCCCCCTCCTCAGTGTGACGAGGCCGAGACCGCGGCCTCGAGCTCGGACTCGGTCTGGTCGGGGCCACCGACCCAGCGGATCCGCCCCTTCTTGTCGGCGACGAAGGTGATCGGCATGTCGCTGACGCGGAAGCGTCCGGAGAGCGCGTTACCCGTGTCGTGGACGATCGGGAAATGCAGCCCGAACATCGTCACGACGTCGCGCGCGTCGGACTCGCGCTCGTCCTCGTCCACACCGAGGACCGCGACCTCGGGATGCTCGGCGGCAAACCTCTGGAACCACGGGAGGCTCCGCTTGCAAGGCTCGCAGTACTTGGCGAAAAATTTCACGACCACCACCTTGCGGCCGCGCGCCTGCGCGCTGTCGAAGGTCGCGCCGTCGAGCGTGCGGCGCTTGACGTCGGGCATCGGTTTCGTGTCGAGGACGGAGGGCCCCGAGGGCGACAGCGCATTCTGCGGATACGACGGCGGCATGGTCGCCGCGCAGCCCCCGAGCGCCGCGAGCGTGATCGCAAGGAGGTGATGCGTCACGCGCATGGGCTCAGCCGGCGTTCGGCGTGAAGCGCGAGACTCGCAGCGTGCCCGCCGCCGGCAGCACGCGGTTGCTCTCGACGAAGTCGAGACCGAACCCCGGCTTGATCGGCAGGAGCTTCGCGGCGCCGTAGCTCGGGAGCTGCGACGCGTCGAAGAAGCTGGCGCTGTCGACCGCGAAGCTGTTGGTGACCGGCTCGAAGTCGGTCGCGTCGGCGGGTAGCGCCGGGAACTTGAACGACGTCGTGCTCGGCGGGACGACGAGCGTCCACGAGCCCGAGGTATCGATCGCCGACACGAACCAGGAGACCCGGACGATCCCGGCATCCGCGGTCGCGAGCGAAGCGGCGTTGCCGCTCGTGAGCGTGAGGTCGGGTCGCGCCGGCACCGCCTGAGACGCCGTCACGTTGGTGATGAACGGAAGCGCGGTGGCGAAATCGAAGGTCGCGAGCGAAGCGCTCGCAGGGGCCGTGGTCGCCTCGCGCCGCACGAGAGCCGTGTCGGCAAAGGAGAAGGCGACCTGCGTCGCCCTGATCACGGTCTGGTAACCATCCGCGAAACCCGTCGGAGTCGCGAAGTCGAGGCCTGCCCCACCGAGCGTGCCCGTGTAGTTGGACAGGCCGAACGCCTGGCCGTTCGAGATCGCCGAAAGCGTCGCGCCGCTGCTCACCCCTCCGGCGCTCGGAAGGTTCGTCGCCTTCACGTTGGTCGTCCCCGGTGCGATGAACGCGAGCGGACCGACGGCGACCGTCGCGGCGGCCACGGGCGCGTCGACGTTCTTGGCGAAGCCAAACCCCACGACGCCGCCCCCGCTCGATGCCGTCGCGAGCACCGCGTTCTTCGCGGCGACGCAGTCGGTGAAGAGGGGTACGGACAACGTGGCGTCGACGGCGTTGGTGCCGGCGGAACAACCGTTGCCGGCCTGGACGAAGAAGTTGCTGGCGTTGGCGACCACGCCTCCACCGGTGAACGTCACGTCGTACGCGCCGGCGTTGCCGCTGAGGCCGCCGCTGACGACCTTGAGCTTGTCGCCGTCCGTGACGCCCGCAAACGTCACGACGGCAGGCCGCTGGCTCGAGTCCTTCTGGAGGACCGTCACCATGCTGGGCGCGATCGCCACGGTGACCTTGCCAGCGACGTCCGTGACCGCCTGACCGGTCACGAGCCCTGCAGCGTCGTGAAAGATCACGCGGACGTCCTTCTGCGGAGCGCTTCCGTCGAACACCGTGACGGTCACGCCGAGCGGCGCCGTCGACGTGTCGGGCAGCGCGCCGTCCGGCAGCGGGCCAGCCTCGGGTGTCGGCGTCGGCCCTGCCTCGAAGCCGGGCCCGGCCTCGGGCGAGAAGACGCCGCCGGAGGAGGACCCTGACGAGTCCTCGCAGGCGACGATCGGGAGGAGAGCCACGGGCGCGAGAAGAGC
>JANXVA010000719.1 GCA_025351875.1 Myxococcales bacterium
AACCCGCTCGCGCGGATCCCACTGCTGCAGGCCGTCGCGCGCACCTGGCACCAGCAGCACCCTCGCTGATGCACGCACGCACGCACGCTCAGCCGACTCCGAGCACGACCAGCGCCGTGGCGAGCGGCGCGGCTACCAACGTCGCCAGCAAGGCGCTCAGCAGAAGCGTCGCGATGACGCGCGAGCGCGCGTCGGCGACGATGTCATCCAGCTTGCCTGCGACGGCCGCGCTGGCCGCGCTGGCCGCGGCGGCGTTCGACGAGCGGTAGCCGCCGGCGCGAACATCGGCCGCGCCGAGCACACGGATCTCACCCTCGGGTAGGCCCCTCGCGCCCGGGACATGGAGCCGGGGGAGAGGCATCGTCGTCGAGCGCGATCCATCCGTCGCCCCGATGATGCCCGACGCGCGCGGCGCGCCAGGCCCGCACGTGTCGTCGCTCTGTGGACACGCGCGCGAAGAACAGCGCGAGCGAGGCAAGAACGCCGCCGGCTCCGAACCTCACCCACATGCGTGCTGGCGCGAGGTCCTTGATCATGTAGTGATCTGGATAGAGCGGCCCCGGGGTCTGCGTGCGGGTGTTGGTCGCGAACGCGGGCCGAAACCCTTCACCGCTCGATTCGTCGACGAGGAGGATGGCGCGCCAGGGATCTTCGCGAACGCGGATGTCCGGACACACGAACTCGGAGCGCAGGCTCGCAGCCGAGCTCTTCTGGGTCCGAACGGCGCGGAGCTCGTAGCCGCCGCCGCCGATCGAGAGGTGGCACGGCGCGTCCGCGCCACGCCAGCTCCACGTCGCGCCGAGCAGCGCGGCCTCCGGTCCCTCGGGCTCGCTGACCCTGAAGAGGTACTGGTCGCGGTCCGAGACGAGGAACGTCGCACCGCGCAGGCGGCCGAGCTCGGGGAGCGCGTCGACGTAGCGGTCCACGGCGGGTCGATGCAGTGCGTGGGACATGGCGACCGCCGTGACGATCGTGGCGAGACCGAGAGCTACCGCGCCTACGTAGGCAAGGATGCGCTCGATGACGGGCTGTCGTCGTCGAGCGAGACCGATGGCGACCGCCGTGGCGAGGGCGAACGGGATCAGGGTCGTCGTCCCGCCGACCAGGAGCACGGTCTCGACCTTCGTGGAGCAATCGACGCTGTAACAGGGGATGAGCGGCCGCGACGCGGCATAGAGGCTCACCGCGACGAGCGCGGGAAGCGCGCCTGCGCCCACGACCGTAGACAGCACGACGAGCCTGGTCCCCGCGCGCCGCGCCGCCCACCCCGCGACGAGCAGGCTTGTCACCACGAAAACGAGGGCGGCTGCCGCGACGCCCCAGTACGGGTAGCGCGACCTCGTCGTGACGACGGCGCACGACACCACGGCCGCGGCGAAGCCGAGCGCCAGCCGTGCGATGGCGCCGCGCAGCGCACGTGACGCGATGAGCTCTCCGTCGTCGCCCGTCGCCGTCACGCTGCGCTCATCGCTCGATCATAGTACGATCGGCGAGCCGCAGATGAGAGCTCCGGTCCCCACCTACACCGTGATCGCGGCGGCTGCTCTGCTCTCGGCGGCCGTCGCCGGATGCTCCGAAGAGAGCGCTCCTCCGCCGAGACCCGAGCTCCCCGGGGGCGTGGGCCCTGCGCCGCTTCGTCGGATGAGCGACGACGAGTACCTGAATGCGCTCCGCGATCTGTTCCCCGGACAAGCGCCGGCGCTGCCGCCGCTTCCGCACGAAACAGCGAGCGCCGGATTCGCGAACGCCACCGAGGCGCAGCAGCCATCGGATGTGCGGATCTCGCGCTACGAGACGATCGCGAACCTCTATGCGAGGGGCGCGACCGCCGACGGCGCTGCGGTCGCGGCGCTCGTCGGCTGCACGGACTGGTCGATGCCGACGAGGGCCGCGGCGTGCACCGCGAAGTTCATCGATGCGATGGGGAGTCGCCTCTTCCGACGGCCGCTCGCGGCGGACGAGCGTGAACGCTTCCAGCTTCGCTTCCAGGCGTGGCAGGCGTCGATCGACTTCGAAGCCGCCGTGTTTCTCACGCTGAGCGCGATGCTCCAGGCTCCCCAGTTCCTCTATCGCCCCGAGCCCTTGCCCCCCGACGCGAGCAACGGCGCCAGCCGCACCGTCCCGGTGGAGCCGTATGCGATGGCGAGCCGGCTCTCGTTCTTCCTCTGGGAGAGTGTACCGGACGATGCGCTCGTCGCCGCGGCGTCGCGAGGCGAGCTGGAGACGGAGGAGCGGGTCCGCAGGGAGGCCGAGCGCATGCTCGACGATGCGCGCGCGCGCCGCGTGCTCTGGAGCTTTCACCGCCAGTGGCTAGGCCTCGACCGCGTCCTCGGTGACGAGCACCTCGTGCGCACGCCCGAGGTCGACGTGGGTTGGACGGCGTCGACGCCCGTGGCCGCCGCGATCGAGTCCCAGCTCTTCGTCGAGAACGTCCTCTTCGCGAACGGCACGCTTGCCGATCTGCTCACGAGCCGCCGTGCGTGGGTGAACGCCGACATGGCTCGGATCTACGGGGTCGCGGCGCCCGCCGATCCTGCGGCGTGGAGCGAGGTGGAGCTGCCGCAGGCCGAGCGCGCGGGCATCCTCACGCGCGTGGCGTTCCTCGCGGGACACTCCCACCGAGGGGCGACCTCGCCCCCGATCCGCGGCAACGGCGTCGAGCTTCGCTTCTTCTGCCAGCCGCCGCTGGCGCCGCCGCCAGGGGTCGACCTCTCCCAGCCGAAGGCCGATCCGGCAGATGGCCCCCGTACCAACCGCATGCTCTTCGAGGCTCGCACCGCGCCGGCGTCGTGCCAGAGCTGCCATCGCGGCCTCAACGGGCTCGGCTTCGGCTTCGAGCACTACGGGGCGGGCGGCCGTTACCAGGCGCTGGAGCAAGGTCTCGCCATCGACGCCCACGGTCGTCTCTACGGGACGGACATCGACCGCACCTTCGACGGCGCGGTCGAGCTCTCTGCTGCGCTCGACGACAGCTCGATGGTGCACCGCTGCGCCACGCAGCAATGGATGCGCTACGCGCTCGGGCGCGGGCTCGTGGACGAAGAGACCGCGCTCGCGGATGCCGTCAGCCTGAACTTCGAGCGGAGCGGCGGCAATGTCCGCGCGCTCCTCCTCGACATCGTGACGTCGCCGACCTTCCGTATGCGAAGGGTTGGGAAATGAGATGCGCGTGAACCGACGACAGCTGCTGAAGGCCCTCGGCCTCGGCGCCCTGACGACGCTCGCGACGCGCAGCCCGCTGGCCTTCGCGGGCGGGGGCGGCGCCATGTCGCCGTCGCGCGTCGTGTTCTTCGTCACGCCGCACGGGCACGTCCCGAACGCGTGGACGATGCCCATCCCCGGCGCACCCGCGGCGGGGTTCGCCGAGCGCTCTCTCGTCGATCTCGCGTCCCCAGACTTCAGCGAGGTGCTTCGTCCGCTGCATCCGTTCCGGAAGAGGCTCCTCGCGGTCGAGGGCCTCTCGCACACGTCGGTGCTCGCGGACATCGCCGAGGTGATGCGCACCGGCGGAGACCTCAACAATCATTCGGTCGGCGTCGCGGGCTTGCTCACGGGGACGCGCGCTCAGCAGAATGGCGGCGCGCCGTGCACCGGCGGCTCGCGCTCGCTCGACCAAGAGCTGGCGCTACGCACCGGGGCGCCGGGGCGCTTCGGCTCGCGCGTGTACGGCTTCGAGTACGTACCGAACTCCAGCGTCGCGCCGTTCTCGTTCCTCGGGCCGGGGCAGGCGACACCGATCGTCGCCGACCCCGCCGTCGCGTTCGCGGATCTCCTCGGGTACTACCGTCCTGGCCAGGTCGGCTCGGTGCAGACCCGCGATCAAGCGATCGGCGCCAAGCGCGCGTCCGTGCTCGACGGCGTGGCGGCCGAGTACGAGGCGCTCTCCCCGAGGCTCGACGCCGAAGGCAAGCGGAAGCTCGACGACCACCGCGATCTCGTCCGGCAGCTCGAGGCGAGCCTCGGCGTGGCATCCCCCTCGAGTTGCCAGGCGACCTTCGACGGCTCCGGCGACAAGCTCACGCAGTTCATGCGGCTCATCAAGCTCGCGTTCGCGTGCGACCTCACGCGCGTCGCGACCTTCATCGCGCCGGTCCCGCAGCCGACCGACATCGGCTACCCCGCGAACACGACGATGCACACCTACGCGCACGAATCGATCGCGAACGCGACGTCATGCGGGGCGATGTTCAATCCGGTCGCCGCACGCGCGATGACCGATATGGGCGTGTGGTACGCGCAGCACTTCGCGACTCTCTTGCAGGAGCTCGACGCGGTACCCGAAGGCAGCGGAACGCTCCTCGATCACACGGTCGTGGTCTGGGTGACGGAGCTCGCGACGCCGACGCACCTCCACCACGACGCCTTCACGCTGCTCGCAGGCGGCTGTAACGATTTTTTCTCGACGGGGCGCTACGTGCGCTACCCGCGCGAGAATACGAGCCCGATCGCCGGCTTCGCGAAGGCCGGGCCAGCTCACAACCGGCTCTACGTCAGCTTGCTCCAGGCGATGGGTCAGACGGACACGACGTTCGGCATGACGAGCACGAAGGGCGCCGACGGAAGCACGATCGATCTCACCGGCCCGCTGACCGAGCTCCACACGGCCTGATCGCGCATCCCGAGGGGCTCAGGAGACGACGGGCAGCGAGCGACGCGACGCTCCGTCGAGCAGCTCGTTGTGGCTGCCCGTCCGGTAGCCGGCGAGATCGAGCGTCACGTACGCAAAGCCGAGCCGCTTGCCCGCTTCGACGATCGCGTCGCGCGATTCGAAGGCGCGGTCCATCTCGGCCTTGCCGATCTCGACGCGCGCCATCGCCGACTCCTTGGTTCCTTCTCCGCCGCCGACCGCGTGCCAGCGAACGCGCGCCTGGCGGATGCCGAGCGAGTGGATGGCCGCCTCGAGCGAGCCTATCTGCGTGAGCCGCTCGCGCGTCACGCGCGTGCCGTAGGGAAGGCGACTCGAGAGGCATGCGGCGGCCGGCTTGTCCCAGACCGGCAGACCGAGCAGCTGCGCGAGACGACGGACCTCGGCCTTGTCGAGGCCAGCCTCGACGAGCGGGCTGCGCGCGCCCGCCTTCTTCGCGGCCTCGAGCCCCGGGCGGTAGTCGCCGAGGTCGTCCAGATTGGTGCCGTTGACCGAGTGCGCGAGGCCCCACTCGCGTTGCTTCGCGTCGCTCACCCGGTAGAGCTCGCTCTTGCAGTGGAAGCAGCGGTCGACATGGTTCTTGGCGTAGTCCTCGTCCTCGATCTCGTTCGACTCGACGAGCTCGTGGCGGGCGCCGATTTGCTTCGCGAGCGTGATCGCGTCCTCCCGCTCGAAGTCGGCGAGGCTCGGGCTCACGGCGGTCATGCCGATGCACTTGTCACCAAGGACGCGGTGCGCGACGGCGAGGACGAACGCGCTGTCGACGCCGCCGGAGTAGCAGACGAGGACCGAGCCCATGTCACGGACGATGCCCGCCAGGCGGTCGAGCGCAGGGTCGGCGGGGAGCGCCTCGGCGAGGTTCATCAAGGGGTTATCTAGTGCACAAAGCCCGGCGGGGCGAACCTCCATGACTTTTGTCGGGGTGAGGGTTGCACGGGGGCCGAGCACTGGTTACTTGTTCAGTATGGCCGCGCTCACTGCGCCAAACCCCCTGGAGATGATCCATCGTCTCGATCGACTGGACGCCGCCACCCTTGCGCGTCTCGGGCAAGCGGGCGTCTTGCAAGGCACGGGCGCGCTTGCGCCGACGGCTGACGGTCGCGCTGTCCTCTCTCTCGACTGGCCGGAGCTCGAGCGCGTCCTGCCCGATGGCGGGCTGCCTCGTGGAGTGATCGAGATCGCCTCGGCCGGTGGAGCCCGCGTCTCCAAGGGAGTGGCCCGCGGTGGCGCGACCACCATCGCGCTCTCCGCCGTCCGCGCCATCCATGCCACGGATGCACACGCGTGGTGCGCGTGGATCACCGAGTCGAGTGCACCGTCGCTCTTTGCTCCGGCCGTCGCGCAGGCAGGGGTCGACCTCGAGCGTATGCTCGTGGTTCGTCCGTCGGCCGTCGATCTCGCGCGAACGGTCGTGAAGGTCGCTACCTCCGGTGCGTTCGACCTCGTGATCGTCGATGCGCCCACGGGGCTCGACGGAAAGCTGTCGATTCAATCGGGAGCTGCGGCGCACGCACGCGGTACCCCGCGCTCACCCTCGCGTTTGCGCGTGGATGGGTCGGTCGTGATCCGCAAGCTCTCCCTCGCCGCGGAGGAGAAGGGGACGACCTTCATCGTCCTCACCAACATCGATACGGCGCGCGCGGTGCCGTGGCCGGTCGCGTTGCGGGTCGAGGTCGAGCGTCGTCCCGAGGCCATCGCGGTGCGCGTCACGAAGGATCGTCGAGGTCGAGCGTCGTCGCAGCACGTCGTTCGCGTGGCCTGTTGAGGATGCGATGAGGATCGCTGCCATCAGCCTGCCCGAGCTCCGCGTCGAGGTGGTGCGTGAGCTCGCGCGTGCGAAGGCCGACACCGATGCCGAGGCGATGGGCGTACGCGAAGGGATCCCGCTCGCGATCGTGGTCGCGGCTCCACCCCTGACCGAGGCGAACCTGCTCGGCAACACACGGCTCGACGTCGTGTCTCGCGAGGCAAGCGCGCTCGGCGTGCACCCCGGACAGACGATCGCGCAGGCGCGGGCACGTGCGCCCGCTCTCGCGGTTCGCGTCGTGAGGCCCGATGCCGTGCAGGGGGTGCTCGAGCGCCTGGCCGAGGTCTCGTTGGCCTTCGGCGCGACGGTTTCGTTCGCGAACGCACGCCCGGGCGAGGCCGACGCAAGCACCTCGTACGGTGACGTCGTCTGGGTCGACGTGACGGGGTGCGCACATCTGCATGCGCCGCGTGATCGCGCGCCCGGGGCGCACGACGGCGAAGCGATCCTCGCCGCCCGCCTCGCGCACGTGTTCGGCGGCCTCGGTCACTCGTGTGCCGTCGCGATCGCCGATGGTCCGCGTGTTGCGGCGATCCTGGCGTGTGCAGCCGCGAGGGCTCGTCGCGCACGTGCGCACGCCGTGGGCGGGGGCGCTCGCCAGCGCCGCTTGGAGGAGGAGGTCGAGCCGCTGCTCGTCGTCGTGCCACCGGGCAAGAACGCGCTCGCGCTCGCGCCGCTTCCCGTCTCCGCGCTGCCGATCGGAGCGGACGACGCACGATGGTTGACGAAGCTCGGCGTCCCCACGAGCGCCGAGCTTCGTGCGCTCCCTCGCTCCGCGCTGGCGACCCGCCTCGGGGCGCGAGCGGCCGTCGTGCTCGGCCTCGCGGACGGCGAGGATCGCGCTCCGCTCGCGCCCTACGTTCCGCCCGAGGTCCCGGAGGAGGGCGTGTCGCTCGAGTACGGCGTCGAGGGCTCCGAGGCGCTCACCTTCGTCGCGAAGACACTGACGGATCGCCTGGCCACACGTCTCGCGGGCCGCGCCGTCGCCGCATCGCGCATCGAGCTCGATCTCGTGCTCGACGTGGCTCTTCTGCGCAGCGATCCGGAGAGCGATCACGCTCGCGATCGCATACAGCGCATCGCGATCGATCTCCCTGCGCCGCTCTCGAGCGCCTCCGATCTCCTCGCCGCCCTGCGGCCGAAGATCGAGCGCGCCGTGCTCCGAGCGCCGGTGCTCTCCGCGAAGCTCCGCGCGGCGTCGCTCGTCCACAAACCTCAGGCCGCGCTCTCCCTCTTCGAACCGCAACCCAAGGCCGAGCGTGCGCTGCCGCGTCTGGTCGCGGAGCTTGCAGCCGATCTCGGCGAAGGGGCTGTGGGCAAGCTCTCCGTCGGCGATACCTGGGTCCCCGAGGATCGCTCTCGGTTCGTGCGGCTCGACATTAAGGCAACCGCCAAGCCCCGGTCTGTCGACACCGGCACACATGCGAGCAGGGCGAGGCGCTTGCTCGCGAGCGTCCCCGAGCCGAGCCGCATCCTTGCCGAGCCTGTCCTCGTGCCGCGCGACACCGTCAAGGTTATCCGTCACCTTTCACGCCTCGAGGCGGTCGGCTGGTGGAAGCACCTGCCCGGCGAAGGTCAGAGGAAGGGCGTCGACTACGTCCACGCATGGGTCGACGAAGGTTCCGCGTGGGTGGAGATCGACCGTGCCACTGGACAGACGCGTGTGTGCGGCTGGTTTGACTGAGCACCGCACCCCCGACATTTGCGCGACCCCGCGCCGGATCGCGCGCTCCGTCGGGCGTCCGATCTCGCACCAGCGGCGAGCAGGCGCATTTACCTCTTCCGCTCCACGCGTTTTCGCCCTTCTATTGGACAATGGCCATGGGCGACGGTGCACACGACGAAGTGGACGGCGCGGAGTCGCCGGCCATCACCGGCACCCCGTCCGGAGGGTGGACCGTCGTCGGGCCCGACGGACGAGTTCGGACATTCTCGAACCGCGACGACGTGCTCGCCTCGCTCGCCGCGTCGAACGAGGTGACGGCCGCCCCGCCCGAGGTCGCTCTCGGACCGCGACGCCTCAGCCTTCTACCCGAGGAGGATCCGCCGCCGCTTCCGTCGAAGGCGCGTCGCCGGAAGTCGATCGAGGGAACGTCGACGAGCGATCCGCCGGCCGTCGCGGACTCGGCCGAGGAGGTTGCGTCGAAGGAACCCGTCGCTGCGATCTCGGAGCCCCCGCCGAGCCTCGGCGAGCCGCTCGAGTCCTCCGACGTTCTCGCCGTCGGACCGAACCCTGCGCCGAGCATGGCGGATTCCGTTCATTCGGTCGACATGCTCCCGGCGGACTCGGCGGATTCGCTCGAGGAGTCCGGCCCGACCTCCTCGGATCTCCAGCCCGAGCCGTCCGGTCGCCCTCCGCCGGTCGTCGAGAAGGCGGTTGTCGTGAGTGCGAGGCCACCGCCGTTGAAGGAGCAGCTCCGGTCCAAAGGGGTGCCCAATCAAGATGACCTCAACGAGGGCGAGCTCGTCTCCCTCCGCGATCTGGTCATCGTGAACGCGGTCGGCTCCGAGCCCAGCATCAGCACCCGGTCGTCGAGCGTTCCGCTTCCGCCGAAGGCCGGTGCGCTGCGCACGCTTCCGCCTCCGCGTCGGAGTCTGGCTCCTGCGCCTCCTCCGCCCACGATCACGGTCGCGAGCTCACCGCCTCCGCCCGTCGAGCCGGTCCCGTCGGCCCCTCCGATAGCGGCCAAGACGCGGACGTCGCGCGCCGTTACCGAGGCAAGCGTCCCCACGCCGACCGCGGAGGCCAAGCGAGGCTGGCTGATGCCAGTCGCCGTCTGCGCGGTGCTGGCGGCCGTCGTCGCGTACGCGACGCGCGGCCCCACGACGCCTGGCCCCGTCACGCCGACCGCGACGGCGGAGTCGACGGGTGCACCGCCTCCGTCGGGTATGTCGGCCGCGACCGCCTCAGCGACCACGACCGTGACCACCGCCACGCCTGGCCCGTCGGGGATGCCCGCCTCGTCCGCCAGCGTCGGTCTCGCGCCCCCGGCAAGCGCCTCCGCGGCCCGCGGAACCGCGGTGGGTGCTTCGGGCTCGGCGCCGCGTGGAGGCG
>JANXVA010000721.1 GCA_025351875.1 Myxococcales bacterium
GCAGGACGACGTCTTCCTCCGCACGGCGATCAGCGTCACCTCCGAGGGTTGGGCGAACTTCGACTACGTGAAGATGCCCGACTACCGCTGGGGCATCTTCCTCGCCGACGCCGAGAAGGACCGCACCATCGGCTTCGGCGATCACATGGGCGAGCCCGTGTGGCAGCAGGTCCCGGGCGAGCACCGCAATGCGCTCCGCCGCATCATCGTCACGCAGGGCGACACCGAGCCGGCGAGCGTCGAGCAGCAGCGGCTCCTCGGCCGCTCGTGCCCGAGCGTCTACGATCTTCGCAATCTCTTTCAGGTGAACGTCGAGGAGGGCCGCCACCTGTGGGCGATGGTCTACCTCCTCCAGACCTACTTCGGGCGCGACGGTCGCGAAGAGGCCGAAGCGCTCCTCGAGCGCCGCTCGGGCGATCCGGACAAACCGCGCATCCTGGGGGCGTTCAACGAGCCGTGCACCGACTGGCTCTCGTTCTTCATGTTCACGTTCTTCACCGACCGCGACGGTAAATTCCAGCTGCTCGCGCTCGCCGAGAGCGCGTTCGACCCGCTCTCGCGCACGACGCGCTTCATGCTCACCGAGGAAGCGCATCACATGTTCGTCGGCGAGACGGGCGTGCTCCGCGTCGTCGACCGCACCGCGCAGCAGATGGCCGAGCACAAGCTCGACCAGCCGGAGGACGTGCGCAAGCTCGGCCTCATCGATCTCCCCACGATGCAGAAGTACCTGAACCTCTGGTACACGCTCTCGCTCGACCTCTTCGGTGGCGAGATCTCCTCGAACGCCGCGCAGTACTTCTCGACGGGCATCAAGGGCCGCGCGAAGGAAGACCAGTACGAGGACCACAAGGCCCTCACCTCGACGTACGCGATGCAGGTCCCGAAGGACGGCAAGGTCGTCAACGAGGACGTGCCGCTCCGCAACGCGATGAACGAGGTCCTCCGCGATGCGTACGTCGCCGACTGCCAGCGCGGCGTCGACAAGTGGAACCGCACCATCGCTTCACACGGCATCTCGTTCGAGCTGAAGCTTCCGAGCCGCCGCTTCCACCGGCACGTCGGCATCTACGCCGGCGTCTCGGCCGACCCCGAGGGCAACCTCATCTCGAAGGACCAGTTCGGGGCGAAGGAGAGCGCGTGGCTCCCGTCGAACGCCGACAAAGCGTACGTGCAGAGCCTCATGCAGAAGCCCGTCTACGACCCGAAGCAAATGGCGAACTGGATCGGCGCGCCGAAGCAGGGCATCAAGGGACGCCCTGTCGACTTCGAGTACGTCCGCCACGAGGCGTGACGGCGACGACGATCTAGGGGGCGCCTTCGGTGGGCGGCCCTTGGGGGACGACCGGCGGAGCCTGCGGAGCCTGCGGAGCCTGCGGAGCGTGGTTGCTACGGGGCTGCTGGCGCGGCGGCGGCACGCTCGCGGAGGGGGCGGCGGTGGGCTCCGGCTCGAGCGCGACCTCGATGGTCTCGTCCTTGTCGCAGATGAGCTCGCGATCCGTGCTGAGATAGTGGGCTGCGGACACGTGCATGGTCACGTGCTGGCCCTGGATGCACGTGCGAAGTCCCGGGTTCGAGAGCGGGACGCCCTCGATCGAGATCCGCGCCGTCGCCGGCATCGCGCGTAGCGACACCTCGTGCTGGATCGGCACGACGAACGTCGGAACCGGGTGCGCCGAAGCGCTCGCCATCGGATCGACCGCGGGCACGGGGGGCTGGCCAGCGCGGGAGGCGAGGAACCCTCCGACGGCGACGATCGCAACGACGCCCGCGACGCGAACGATGGTGCGGGTCCGGTTCGCCGCCATGTCCTTCGCGAGCGTGTCGGTCGCGGACGGAATCGCGGTGGCACCCGGCGTGCTCCCGAGGCTGCCGGTCGACGGTCCCGACGGCGTGAGCATGGACTCCGGAAGCCGCGGGCCAGACTCCGAGGTGCTCGGCGTCGCGAGCGTCTCCTCCGAGCCGGGGCGCAAGGTCGGAAGAAGATCCGCCGCGGCGCCCGACTTCAGCGAAGCGATGTGCTTCTCGATGACCTCCTTCGTCTTCACGCGGTCCGTCGCGAAGAGCGTCGCGATCACCTTCCCGACGTCACGCGTCGAGACGTCGGTCTTGCTCGATGCGAGGTACGCCTCGAGATCGGCCTGCAGCTCGGCGGCAGTCGTATAGCGATCCTCGCGGGTCTTCTCGATCGCGCGATCGCAGATGCGGATCAGCTCGGAAGGAGCGTCAGGCTGCGTCTCCTTCAGGGTCGGGATCTCGCCCTTGATGATCTTCGTGAGGATCTCGACGTCGCCCTTCTTGTGCCACATGCGGCGGCCGACGATGGCCTCCCAGAGCATGACGCCGATCGAGAAGATGTCGGCGCGAGCGTCGACGGTGCCGGTGATCTGCTCCGGCGCCATGTACGCGGGCTTGCCCTTGAGCACACCCGCGCGCGTCTCGACGACGGAGTCGAGCGCCTTCGCGATGCCGAAGTCGACGAGCTTCACGGTTCCGTCGAACGTCAGGAAGACGTTCTGGGGAGTCGCGTCACGATGGACGATGCCGAGGTGCGAGCCGTCGAAGTCCTTGAGGTTGTGCGCGTAGTCGAGCGCCTGGAGCGTCTCGCACAGGACGCGGATGTGCATGGCGAGCGTGAAGGAGTCGCCCTTCTTGCGGAGCACGCTCGAGAGGGTGACGCCCTCGAGGTAGTCCATGACCATGAAGTGACGTTTGCCCTCGGCGCCGATCTCGTACGTCTGGACGATGTTCGGGTGGTTCAGGCGCGCTGCGAGTCGCGCCTCCTCGAGGAACATCTCGAGGAAGCTCGCGTCCTCCACGAGCTCCGGCTTCAGCTCCTTCACGACGAGAAGCTTGCTGAAGCGCGCAGGCCCAGTCGCCACGGCGAGGGAGACGACTCCCATCCCTCCGCGGGCGATTTCCGCCACGAGCTGATACTTGCCGAGCTGCTGCGCCAAGAGTGTCCGAAGGATACCGGGGTCCGAAAGCGCAGGGCAAACGCAGCGCGTTGACGGATCACCTTTGATCCAGCCGTTGGACCACTCCGACGAGGGACCCCACACCCAGAAATGCAGGATTTCAGTGATTTCGGCGGGTTGCACGCCGAGCCACGATGTAGTCCGTTGTCGGACGATGGGCGTGCCGTTTGCACGAGGTTGGGTCATGCGTCTCCGAGCATTCCTCCCGGTCCTCCTCGCGCTCTCCTCTACTGCGGTCGCGTGCACCACGCCGGCAGCGGACGACTCTGCAGCGGGCAACGACGCCATCACCAGCAACGACGGCAAGATCCTCGACTTCACCTTCACCGGCGAGGTCATTGCGAGCGCCGACACGAAGGCGCGCCAGGCGGTCGTCTCCCAGCTCGCGTACACGCAAGGCATCCTCACGACGAACGAGCGCGGCAACGGCCACGTCGGTCATGTCGTCCTCACGAACGTGGTCGAGACGCCGTCTGCCGATGGCAAAAAGAAGATCACGTACACCGCCCAGCTCCCCGTCGCGTGGCCGAAGACGGGCAACGCAGTCCCCACCTCCTACGATCTCCCCATCCCGAAGGACATCACGGCGCTCGAGGCGTTCAACGCCAAGTATGACGGTAAGTGCGGCGCGAACGAGTACGGCCAGGAGGAGTTCTGGCACGACTTCAACCCCAAGGCCGCCGGCTGCGCCCTCGACGACGCCGACGTCACGCGCTCGCGCGCGATCGTGAAGCCGTACGCCGGCGAGACGACGGGCAAGTACCCCGAGTACGACCAGATGTGGAAGGACGGCGAGCTCGACGTCGTCGCCGTCTTCGGCCTCATCTCCGGCACGACCGACAGCGACACCGACCCGGGCGTCGAGGAGTACAAGCGCTTCGTCAGCGGCACGCAGGGCCTGCTGACCGGCGGCACCGTCCAAGCGAACACGAAGAGCGCCTCGGTCCTCCGCGACACGACCATCACCGGCAAGGTGACGATCAGCGGTCAGCAGCGCCCCGTGAAGATCGACGTGCTCCTCGTCTCCGAGATGAAGAGCGTCGGCCCCGACTTCGACACGCGCTACTCGCCCCTGAGCGAGAAGGCCGACCTCATCATGTACGACGGCCACGCGGGCCTCGGGAAGAACGTCAACGCGCTCGCGCGCAAGGGCATCGTCACGGCGGGCAAGTACCAGCTCGTCCTGCTCAACGGCTGCCAGACCTTCGCGTACATCGACACGACGATGAACGATCGCCGCATCGAGGCGAACGGCGCCGCGACGGACCCCGCGGGCACCAAGTTCATGGACGTCATCGGCAACGCGCTGCCCGGCTACACGAACAACCTCACGAACATGTCGATGTCTCTGGTGCGCGCGTCGATCAAGAGCGACGTCGCGCCGAAGAGCTTCAACGATCTCCTGAACGAGATGCCCCAGGAGCACCTCGTCGTCGTCTTCGGTGAAGAAGACAACCGCTTCCACCCCTGAACGGCCAGAAAACCACCATGCGCACCAAGACCCTCCTGCTCGGCTGCCTCGCTCTCCTCTCCACGACCGCGCTCGCGTGCAGCAGCGAAGGGCCCGTGGATGACAGCTCCGACGGTGAAGACGCGATCACCAGCAACGACGCGCAGATCGTCGACTTCACGTTCAAGGGCGAGGTGCTCGCGCCGAAGGGCGACGAGACGCGCAAGGCGATCGTGAGCCAGCTCTTCTACACGGTCGGCGCGCTCACCACCGAGCACGGCGCAAACGGGCAGATCGGCCGCGTCGAGACGGGCGGTGTCACGGAGACGGTCGAGGGCGACAACAAGCGCATCAAATACACCGCGAAGCTCCCCGTCGCCTGGCCGAAGGGCCGCAGCGTGCCGCGCACGTACAGCGTCGTCCTCCCGAAGGACACCACCAAGCTCGAGGCGTTCAACGCCAAGTACGACGGCAAGTGCGGGACGAACGAGTACGGCCGGGACGTGTTCTGGCACGACTTCAACCCCATCGCCGCCGGTTGCACCGTCGACGACGCTGACGTGACGCGCTCGTCGGCCCGCGTCACCAAGAACAAGAGCGTCACCACCGGCAAGTACCCCGAGTACGCGAAGGTCTGGGAGGACGGCGCGCTGAACGTCGTCGCCATCTTCGGCTACTCCGACAGCGGCGGCGCGTCCGACGCGGGCGAGACGGAGTACAACGAGTTCGTCGCTCGCTCGAAGGCCCTCTTCCCCGGCGCGACGTCGAGCGAGACGCCCGTCACCGCGTCCATCCACAAGGACATCACCGTCAAGGCCAAGGTGAAGGTCGGCGGCGTCATGCGCGACGTGAGCATCACGTCACTGCTCATCGGGACGCTCTACACCTCGGGTGCGGACTTCGACGCTCGGTACAACCCGCTCAGCGAGAAGGCCGACCTCGTCGTTTACAACGGCCACTCCGAGCTCTCGAAGAACACGAACGCGCTCGCGCGCAAGGGCGTCGTCGCGCCGAAGCAGTACCAGATGTTCTTCTTCGACTCGTGCGACACCTACGCGTACCTCGACACGAAGCTCGCGGACCGGCGCCGCGAGGTGAATCCGGATGACACGAAGGGAACGAAGTACCTCGACGTCGCGACGAGCGTGCTGCCGTCGTACTTCAGCAACTACGCGGCGTCGTCGCTCTCGTTCGTCAAGGCGCTCTCCGAGCGCGACACGCCGAAGACGTACAACCAGATCATGACGGAGCTCCCCTCGGATCAGGTCGTTGTCGTGACCGGCGAAGAGGACAACACGTTCAAACCCTGAGCGGTCCGGTCTGCCGACTTCTCTACGACGCCATTCGTTCGGTCGCTTCGAGCCATGCGACGTAAAGCTTTTTCGCAATCGCGGCGGATGGAAGGCCGGCGACGGATTGCAATTCGCTAGGTGGCTCTTCGTCGAGGTGCGCTCGCAACCTCCCCAGCGCATTCGCACGGGCGGCGCGAACGAGCACAGCTGTCTGGTCGTCGCAGCGCATGGCTAGCCATCTCGCGATATCGAAGGAGAGCGCGGCGTGTCGCGTCTCGTCCTCCGCAACTCGAGTGAGCGTCTTGCGGACGTTCTCATCGCGAGCGTGCGTGGCTTGCCATGTTGCGACGAGCGCCGCCCATGCCTCGAAGACGCAGCCCTCGACCACGTTTTCGATTGCGACCGCCGCGACGTCGATCGTGCGCTCTGGACCGCGGCGTGGGCGGCGGGGCGTCTTGCCGAAACGTCCGGCAAGAGCGCGCATCCAGCGTGCGTGGCTCGCTTCGTCACGCGCGGAACGCAGCGCTCGACGCCGAAGAGCGCGCGGAGCAGCAAGCGCTCTCAGCTCCGCTTCGAGCTGCAGGAACGCGCCGACGCTCGCCGCCTCCATCTCCGCGCACTCCGCGAAGAAGCCGCCGACCTCGTCGCGATCCGGACGGCGCTCACAAGGATGACCTTCCGATTGTCGGCCGCCTATCGGCGGGAGCTTGCAGTTTGGCACCGGCATCGCGGGGGCGAGCGGAACGACCTTGTGCGTGCCTTTCCGGTCGACGTCGTAGCGGACGCGGCGCCTCGGACTGCAAAAACCATCGAGATGGTTCTCCTGAATCGAGCTGAATCCCGCGGGCGATGGTTTGAACTGGCCTAGAAAGCAGCCGGGGGCGAAACCGAGCTGCTCGAAGGAAGGCGCGAGACCGCGGGTAATCGAATAGAAGACCGTTGCCGTAGCCTCGGACTCGTTGTCGATCGGCGCGAGAAAAGCGCCCACGGCGGTCCCTTGAACGACACCGACCTCGCCTCCGCGTGAGTACACGAGATACTCCTGATTCAACGGAAGGCCATTCTCATTCTTGACCTCCGCCGGCCGCGCGTTCGCGAACCTGCTCATGCACGACGCCTCGTCCGGCGCGCTGGAGCAAGGCGTTCCCTGCCTGTAGAAGACGACCGCCTCGACCGGCAAGTACATGTCGTTCACGTCCACCCGGAGCTGGAGCGCATCGACCGGCACCCCAGGGTGCAGATTGGCAAATATCGATTCTTTACATTGTGGCTCTCGGTCAGCGCTGCCCCACCGCGGTTGAGGTCTGGCCAGCGCCGGAGCGGGCCGGATTTCCGGTTGGAGCGTGACTGGCGTCGCCGCTGGCGCTGCGCCGTCGAAACGATTCTCGAGCGGCGTCTCGTGCGAACGGCAGGCGCTCACGGCGGCCGCGAATGCGGCATGAAGAAACGCGGTCGTCGACGTCCGCCCCATTCGCAAAGGTTAGTGGATCTGCCGCTCGCTAGCCTTAACACTAATACGGCGCACGAGTCCGTCGTAAGAACAGGAGTGTCAAGTCGCGCCCTGGTACGTCATGACCAGGTTCATCCAGCATTCCTCGTTGCCTGGATTGATGTACGCGTGGGGCACGTCCGCGGTGAACGCGATGGCGTCGCCCTTCACCAGCTCGAACGACTCGGCGCCGACGTCGAGCTGGAGGCGGCCCGCGGTGACGACGAGGTTCTCGCGCGTGCCCGGAGCGTGCGCCTCGGCGGCCTCGCGCGCATGGGCCGCGAGGAAGAGCTCATAGAGCTCGACCTTGCCGCCGTCGCCAGGGGCGTAGAGCGCACGTGACGAGAAGCGGCCATCCGGGCTCACGAGCCGCTTGGCCGTCGCGCTCCTGAACAGCGTGGTCGCCCGCGGCGCGGGGCGTGCGAGCAGCGCAGAGAACGGCACGTCGAACGCGCGCGCGATCTTCCAGAGCGTACCGACGCTCGGGACGGTCCTGCCGATCTCGATCTGTCCGAGCGCCTGACGACCCACGCCGCTCATGCCCGCGAGAAGATCGAGCGTGAGCCCGCGCGCGGTACGGAGCTCCTTCACGTTCTGACCGACGACGGCGTCGAGCTCCGGGTCGCCGTCCTCCGCGGCAGCAGCCTCGGCAGGAGCCGCGGCCCCCTCGTTCGCCCTCGCGGCCGGCGCGGCCGCCTCGGGAAGGACGATCGGCAGCCCCTCGGCCATCCAGCCCGACGTTCCGGCGTCGAGGCTGATCACGTCCTTGATGCCGCGACCGTCGGCGAGCTTCGCCGCGGTCATGCTGCGTCCACCGCTCGCGCAGACGAAGAGCACCTTCTCGCCCAGCTTCGCCGCGTCGAGGTCGGCGCGGAGCTGCGCGAGCGGCACGAGGCGTGCGCCCGGGATGTGTCCCCTCGCCCACTCGTTCGGCTCACGCACGTCGACGATGTCGATGTCGCCCGCCTTGATCAAGGCCTCGGCCTCACGCGACCCCATCGTTCGAACCATCTCTCGGAAATAGCAGCGATGGGCCGCCGTGTCGCTCGCGCTCGGCTACTTCGGCATCCCGACCGCGTCGCGATGGTTCTTCATCGCCATCGCCATCCACTCGAGCTGGTTCAGCATGCCGCCGAGCATCTTCTCCCAGCGCGCGGGATCCTGAGGCACGCCTTCCTCGTCAAACGCCTCGCCGGCGTTCGGGATGGCGCAGGTGCGCGACACCGACAGACACCCGAGCTCGGACGTGAGCGCACGGAGCTGCATGCCGGCACGCACGCCGCCCCACTGCCCGTTCGAGTACGTCACGAGTCCGGACGGCTTGCACGCGTACTTGCTACCGCCGAAGTGATCGAGGAGGTTCGACAGCGCGGGCGGGATGGAGTGGTTGTACTCCGGCGAGACGAGGACGAACGCGTCGGCCGCTCCGACGAGCGCGCTCGCGGCCTCGAGCTCGGGCGGCGCCTCGCCCGGGGGATAGTAGAACTGCGGCGCCTCGAGGATCGGGAGGCGCAGCTCGAGCGGGTCGAGCACCGTCACCTCGTGGGTCGTCTCCGTCCGCGCCTCCAGCGTGCGAACGACGTAGCGAAGAACGCGCGTACCGAGACGCGCGGGCCCGCCGAACCGCGCCGGCCGGTTTCGCGCGCTGCCCATGAACACGACGGTGCGGAGGTTCGCCATCGGGCGATCCTACGTCAGCGCGGATTGGCGCGGCCAGCCTGGATGCGATGGAGGGCCGCGACGAGGGCGTCGATGTCCTCGCACGTGTTGTAGGGCGCGAGCGAGGCGCGGACGGTGGCCTCGAGCCCGAAGCGCCGCAAGATCGGCTGCGCGCAGTGGTGTCCGGAGCGCACTGCGATGCCTTCCTTGTCGAGCATGCCGCCGACCTCCTCGGTCTTCTGACCGGCGAGGACGAACGAGAGGACGCCGGCCTTCGCGGCGGCCGTCCCGATCATCGTGAGACCAGGGACGGTCGCGAGGCGTTCGGTTCCGTAGACGAGCAACTCGTGCTCGTGCGCCTCGACCTTCTCGATGCCGACGCGCGACAGCCAGTCGAGCGCTGCGCCGAGCCCGACCGCGTCCGCGATGTTGCCGGTGCCGGCTTCGAAGCGCGCGGGTGCAGGCTGGTAAACCGTCCGCTCGAACGTGACGTCCTGGATCATGTTCCCGCCGCCCTGCCACGGCGGCGTGGCGTCGAGCAGCGCGCCCGGCGAGTACACGGCCCCGATACCAGTGGGGGCGAACACCTTGTGTCCGGAGAACACGTAAAAATCGCAGCCTAGTGCCTGCACGTCGACACGCATGTGCGAGACGGCCTGCGCGCCGTCGACGAGCACGCGCGCGCCGTGCCGATGGGCCATCTCGACCATCTCCTTGGCCGGAGTGATCGTGCCGAGCGCATTCGACACCTGCGTGAAGGAGACGAGGCGCGTCTTCGGGCCGAGGAGTTTCTCGTACTCCTCGAGGATGATCTGCCCGCGGTCGTCGACCGGCGCCACACGCAAGCGGGCGCCCGTCTCGTTGCAGAGCATCTGCCACGGGACGATGTTGGCGTGGTGCTCGAGCCAGCTGATGACGACCTCGTCGCCGGCGTTGACGTGACGACGCCCCCAGCTCTGCGCGACGAGGTTGATCCCCTCGGTCGCGCCGCGCACGAAGACGATGTCCTTCGTGGAGGGTGCGTTCACGAAGCGGCGGACGCTCTCGCGAGCCGACTCGTACGCGTCCGTCGCGCGCGCCGCGAGCGTGTGGGCGGCGCGGTGGATGTTCGAGTTCTCGTTCTCGTAGAAGTACGACAGGCGGTCGATGACGGTCTTCGGCTTCTGCGTGGTCGCTGCGTTGTCGAGCCAGACCAGCTGCTTGCCGTGCACCGTCTGCGAGAGGATCGGGAATTCGCGCTTGAGTGCGTGCGCGTCGAGTGGGCCGGTACCGCGGATCGATCGTGGCAACGAGACGTCGGTGACGGGCGCGATCTCGTAGGCTTCGAAGGAGATCGGCTGCGCGACGGGCTCGGGCGACGGAGCGATTGGCGCATCGACGAGCGGTAAGCTCAGCGCGAACAGCTCCCCGAGCGGCGCTCCCTCGCCGAACATCGCCGCGAATGGCGACGGAGCGATCGCATCGAAATTCAGAGGCGATTCGAACGGCGACGCCGTGCTCGGCGGCGCCGCGCTCACCGGCGGCGCAGCGACCGACGGCGCCGCGCTCACCGGCGGCGCCGACGAGACCGGCGCGCTCGTCGAAGGCGCCGCGGGGGTTGGCGCGCCGCCGATGGCGGGCGTCGGCATCTCGGGCTGAGCGCCTGGGGGCGTCGCGAACATCTCGTTCGCGAGCCGCCCGAGCATCGACGTCATCGCGATGGGGTCGAGCGGATCCGGCAACGTCGGCGCGCCGGGCACGCGAGCGCCTGCGAGCGAAGCGCCCGGCGTGGAGCCAGCCGCCGACGGCGACGAAGGAGTGTCTCCGGGGTTCGGCAGCTGCCCTTGATGAGACCGGAGCTCTCCGGGCGGAGCGATGCCCGCGCCGGCAAGCCCGGACCCGCCCTCAGGGGTACTCATGGTAGTGGTCGAGGGTGACGCCTTCGAGCACGCCGAGCGCGTCGTGCGTCAGCACGGCGACCGAGCAGTAGAGCGAGAGCAAATAGGACGCCGCGCCACGCTGGTTGATCCCCATGAGGCGGATCGACAGGCTCGGGCTCACCTCGCCCGGGAGGCCAGGCTGGAAGAGGCCGACGACTCCGCGCTTGCGCTCGCCGGTGCGCATCAGGAGGATGTCGGTCTTCTTGTCCTTGATCGGAAGCTTGTCGCTCGGGACGAGGGGAAGGCCGCGCCACGTGAGGAACGGCGACCCGAACAGCGTCACCGTCGGCGGCGGCACACCACGACGCGTGCACTCGCGACCGAACGCGGCGATCGCCTTCGGGTGCGCGAGGAAGAACGCAGGCTCCTTCCAGACGGTGGAGATCAGCTCATCCATGTCGTCCGGCGTGGGGGTGCCCTTGCGCGGCTTGATGCGCATGTCCGGGTCGATGTTGTTGAGCAGGCCGTAGGTGCGGTTGTTGAGAACCTCGTTCTCCTGCCGCTCCTTCATCTTGTCGACGGCGAGCGTGAGCTGCTCCTTGACCTGATCCATCGGGCTTCGGAAGAGATCCGAGATCCGCGTGTCGACCTCGATCGTCGTCGTCACCGACGTCAGCACGTACTCGCGCGGCTGCGCCTCGTAGTCACTGAAGCCGATCGGAAGCTCCTCGCCCGGCTCGGGGCTGCACTTCACGGCGAACTTGTCGTCGAGCGCCTGATTGACGCGGTAGACGCCCGCCTCGACCGGCGTCCACGGCAGCATCTGCGTGAGCCAGCGCGGGGTGGCGCCGCGCCACTGCGGCGGCGTCTTGGTGGTGTTCGAAAGCTGCCTAGCAGCGCGCTCGCCGAGCGTGTGGTTCTGAGCGGCCATAGGGTGTGCTCCTCGGCCGCGGAAGGTAGTCGAGTCCGCGCAAAGGGGCGCCACTTTCTTGCGGCCTGGCCGTTGCAGCAGCGACGATCGTCAGGCGTGGGTCGGGGGCAGAGCCTGGAGCAAGTCAGCATGAACTTTCCCGTACGTTTCGATGCGCCGTTCTGGGTCGCCCTCCTCGCGGGGGTGATCCTCGTGGGATCGGTGGCGTGCATCGGGCTCGCGGCGGCGGC
>JANXVA010000738.1 GCA_025351875.1 Myxococcales bacterium
GCTGGGCGACGTCGTTCATGCGCTGAGCGAGGGTGGATGATTCCTGCCGGCGTTGAGATCTACCTGGCCCTGGAGCCGATCGACATGAGGCTGTCGTTCGATCGCTTGTCGGGGCTCGCGAAGGAGCGTGTCGGCTACGACGCGCGGAGCGGGGCGTTATTCGTCTTTTTCGGCCGTCGCAAGGACGCTCTCAAGGTCCTGTTCTTCGACGGCAGCGGCATGTGCATCTTCTACAAACGTCTCGACCGCCACACGTTTAAAATCCCCGAGCCGGCACGCGCGGACGCCCGATACGTCGAGGTGGACGACGCGACCCTCGAGGCGCTTCTCGATGGCGTCGATATCGAGCACGTCGTGAAGATGCGCTCTCGCTCGGCGCCACACTGACGTGAGTCGCACAAGGTGCGATCGAAATCTTCGACGAGCGCGCATCGTCCTCGACCATCACGATCGCGTGCGGTAAGGACAAGACGTGCCCGGCGAAAGCGTGTCGCAGACCGAGCTGGAAGCGGCGCTCCAGAGGGTCGCCGAGCTCGAGTCGTCGCTGACCTCGATGACCGAGGCGTTGATGACGACCGCGACGACGCTCTCGAAGACGAGCGCCGAGCTCGCTTCCGTTTGCGCCGAGCGCGACAAGCTTCGACGAGCCTACGAGCAACTGAAGGGGCACCTCGAGCTCCTTCGCCGCCGCATCTTCGTCGCGAAGGCGGAGCGGATCGACACGGCGCAGCTCGAGATCGAGTTCGCCGAGACCCAGGCCAAGCTCGTAAAGCTAGCCCGCGAGCTCGATCAGACGCCCGCCTCGTTGGCCGAAACCGGCGCGACGACGGCCGCCGACGGCGCCGGGAGGCCCCCGAGCAAGAAGACGTCGAAGGGCAGTGGCCGGCCTAACCTGCGCGAGCTCGATCTCCCGGAGGAGCGTGTCGAGATCTTCGACCCCGCCTTCCAAGGGAAGGCCGAGCAAATCGGCTTCGAAGAGACCTGCTTCCTTGGTCGTCGGCGCGGCGGGGCCGTCCGCATCGTCCTGGCGCGCGCAACGTACAAGGTGGCGACGGACGACGAGGAGACTGCGTTCGTCACAGCCGAGAAGCCCAAAGAGGTTTACGAGCGCGGGATGCTCGCGCCGTCGTTCATCGCCTACCTGCTGACGAAGAAGTTCCGCTGGGGGATGCCGTTCCACCGGGTGGCGCTCGAGCTCGCGTCCGAGGGTATCTCGCTCGATGACAGCACGATGTGCCGCTACGCCGAGCACGTCGGTGCGACCCTCGGCTGCGTCGTCGATGCGATGGCGACGGAGGCCAAAGCAACGGCGTTCTGCCTCTCGACCGACGCAACCGGCGTTGCCATCCAGCCCGAGCGCCTCCCCGACGGCAAGCGGCAACCATGCGCGAAGGGACACTTCTTCGTCGTGCTCGCGGACAAGGATCACGTCTTTTTCGAGTACCAGCCGAAGCACACGAGCGACGCCGTCTGCTCGATGTTCCGTGGCTTCAAGGGCTACGTCCAGGCCGACGCCCACTGCGTCTACGACGCGCTCTTTCGCGGCGACGCTCGCATCCACGAGAGCGACAAGCCTCCGGACGAGGTCGCGTGCTGGGCGCACGCGAGGAGGAAGGTCTGGGAGGCTGCGGTCACGACCCAAGAGCCCGCTGCTCGGGAGGCGCTCCTCCGGATCCGGATGCTGTTCAAGCTCGAAGAGGAGTGGGTTGATCTCGCGCCGAAGCAGCGGCACGAGCGCCGACAGCGCGTCTCGCGCCCGATGCTCGACGACTTCTTCGCCTGGGCCGAAGGTGTCTTCGAGCGCGCGCGCAACATTCGCGGTCCAGTCGCGACCGCCTTCGGGTACGCGATCCGGCAGCGCGACGCCCTTCGTCGCTTCCTCGACGACGGCCGACTTCGTCTGGAGAACAACGACGCCGAGCGTGCCTTGAGGTCCTCCATCGCTGTCGGGCGCAAGGCGTGGCTCTTCTTCGGTTCGGGCGACCACGCCCAGGCGGCAGCCAACCTCTTCTCGCTGATCGCCTCGTGCCAGCTCCACCGCCTCGACGTCGAGAGCTATCTCGCCGACGTCATTCGCGTCCTGCCGTACTGGCCTCGCGACCGCTTCATCGAGCTCGCGCCGAAGTACTGGAGCCGGACGCGCGCTCGTCTCGACCAGCGGGAGCTCGAGC
>JANXVA010000773.1 GCA_025351875.1 Myxococcales bacterium
CCCTTCGCGCCGAGCCGCTCGCGCGTCGCCTTCCGATCCTGCTCGGGGAGCTGCAGCCATGTGAGGCCCGCATCGTTCCACGCGACGCCACATGGGCCGATCGCGGTCTCGAAGAGCGTGCTCGGCATGACGAGGATTCTAAATCACCGAGCGTGAATCTCGATCACGCATCGGAATAGATGGAAATACGCGGGGCTCTTCCTCGGTTTGGCAATTGCCAAACAACCAAAACGAGGAGCCCCGCGCATGGACAAGATACCGCGAATGAGCCGCCTGATGCGACGTCACTTGATACGCCTTGGTCGACGCAGCGGCGAGCCGCAGACCGCGGTGCGCTTCCACATCGTGAGTCGACTCGGTCTCGGTCGGAGCAGTCCGCAGGTCGCCGAGGAGATCGATGTCGCGCGGTCGACGGTCGTGCGAGCGGCCGCTCACTTCGTCGCGGAGGGCGTCGCAGGACTCTATGACAAGCGCCGCGGCAACGGAGCGGCGAAGGTCGACGACGCGTTCCGTCGCTCGCTCGCGACACTTCTCCGGCACACGCCGGAGGACTTCGGATGGATGCGACCCACGTGGACGCGCGAACTGCTCTGCCTCCAGATGCGGCGCGACGGCTGGCCCGGCGTCGCGGTGTGCACGATGGGTCGCGCCCTTGCGCACGTCGGCGCGCGGCTCGGGATGCCGAAGCCCATCGTGCTTTGCCCGTGGCCGCGCGACGCGCGGAAGCGTGTTCTTGCGGGCATTCGCCGCCTCGAAGAGCACGCCAGCGCCGACGAGCCGGTGTTGTACTCCGACGAGGTCGACGTGCACCTCAACCCGAAGATCGGTCGCGACTGGATGCTGCGCGGTCATCAGCGGCGCATCGTGACCCCTGGCAAGAACAAGAAGTTCTACCTCGCGGGTGCTCTCGACGTGCGCACCGGTCGCCTCCACACGACGGGTGCCGAGCGGAAGAACGCCGCGCTCTTCTGCCAGCTGCTCTGGCTGCTCGCGAGTCAGTACCGCCGAGCGCGGCGCGTTCACCTCGTCGTTGACAACTACGGCATCCACTCCGCGCACCTCACGCGCGACACCCTCGCCACTCTGGGCGGGCGCATCGTGCTCCACTTCCTTCCGCCCTACTGCCCCGACGCGAACCGCATCGAACGCGTGTGGCAGGACTTCCACGCCAACGTCACCCGCAATCATCGCTGCAAAACCATGAACCATCTGCTGGCCAACGCCCGCCAATACCTCAATAGCTACCGATGGCGCTGCTCCACGGCGCTATCGGTAGCCAGGCGCGCAGCCTGATGTCTGTTCGACAATCACGATCGGTGATTTAGAAGGGCTCGGGGCCCGAGAGGCTGAAGAGCACGCGCGGAAGAAGCTGCCGACGGGCCTCGCGCGAGACGTCGATGAGCTCGCCCTTGTCGTTCCGGGCAAACAGACCGAGAGCGGCGCGCCACTCGTCCCGCGTCATCACGGAGGGGAGTGCCGACGTGTCGACGTGCAGATGCTCGGGGTGGTCTCGGAGGAGGATCCGTTCGAGAGCCGGCTGCTGCGTACCAAGGTCGAGGGCGGCAAGGCACGCCTCGAGTACTTCGGGTCGGTAGATGCGATCGCCACGCCGCGAACGAGCTGTCTTACGCATGACGGCATGGACCGTTGCGACGATCGCGCAAATGGGCGCGAGCTCCGCGTGCTGGACGAGCCGACGCGCGCCGCCGAAGGTGGCTTCGACCCGCGGTCGGAGATGCTCCGCGAGGGCCCGCACCTCGGGGTCCGCTCCGGTCGCCGGACGGAGCGCAGTGCCGGCTTTCGTTGCCCTCGGGAGTGATGTCGGCGCCTTCGACACCAGCACGACCGTGAAGTCGATCGGCAGCGTGTAGACGGAGCCGGCGTCGATGACGTCCCGCGGCAGTGCCCAGGTCACGTCCCCATCGTCGTCGACCCACATGCCGGGGCGGCGCAGGGCGTCGACGTCCCAGACGGTGCAGAACCCAGCGGCGTTTTGCACTCGAAGGCACGTGAGTCTGTCGAGCCACGCTTCGACATCCAGGCCGAACTCCTCGAACACGCTCTCGTACTGCGCGTCCCAGCCCTCGTTCGCAGCCTCCGTGCGCACCTCGCCTTCGAGGAGCCCGCGGACGATTCGTTCGACGAGACTCGGCTGCTCGTCGCCGAACCTGCCACAGAACGGAGCGAGGGCGCGCGCGGCG
>JANXVA010000775.1 GCA_025351875.1 Myxococcales bacterium
CTATTGATTTGCTTATGTGCGATGAGTGGTCGAGCGAGCACACGCCAGCTCCACGTGTCAGAACGAGTAACAGAGCGAACGGCCACATCAGGTGATCGCTCCACGCGTTCGGGTACACAAACGTCTGAGTCACGACGATCAACGAGTACTCGCCGCCGAGGCGGAACGAGTTCGAGTCCTGGAAGTGACGAGGGAGCGAGATCGGCGCGACACCGAAGGGGCTCGGGAAGCCGGTGATCTGGTAGAGCTTCACGTTCTCGGGCCGAACGTCGATCGACTCGTGGAGGCTCCAGAACTCGCGTACGTAGGCGACCTCGACGCGGAGCGTGCTCTCGTCGCCCAGGTCGGTGCGGTACTCGGCGCCGAACCGCACGACGGGCGGCAGCCGGAAGCGAACGCGTGCGTCCTCGCCCTCCTGGCGTGCGTCCTTGAAGACGGCGGCGTTCGGGAGCTTCACCTGGATCTTCGCGGGGGCGTTGATCCAGAACGGAAGCTGGGCGGATGCGCCGAGGTGCACATGCTTCTCGGGGACGGCGATGATGCCGAAGTTTCCGCTGGGCGCGAGGATCGGACCGACGTTGAGCTGGCTCAGCGAGTCGTACGCCGGGTCCTCGGGCGCGCTGATGAGGCGGTCGGGCGGGCTCGCGCTGAACACGACCTTCGACTTGAACGTGCCGACGAGCGCCTGGAGGCCGCCGCCGATGCGGATCTGCTCGATCGGCTTGTAGGAGAAGTACGCGCCCGAGACGACGAGCGCCGAGCCGTCGAGCGACACGAGCGAGTAGCGAGAGGGCGATGGCTGCCCAGAGACGGTGAGCGGATAGCTCGCGATGGCCGTGTACGGCGCGAGGATGCCGATGGCGACCGTGAACTGCTTCTCGCTGCCGAACGCGTACGAGCCGCCGAGCGTCGGGATCGGGAGAAACGGCGTCGTGCCGTCGACCTTCGGGTAGTTGTACGTGCGGACCGTGCCGCCCGCGTCGGTCACCTGCGTCTTGCGCGTGTACTCCGACGAGAAGTTGAGCCACGCGAGGTCGATGAAGAGCGTCGTGCCTGCATCGGCGAGACCGGCGGGGTTGTACCAGATGGCCCCGAGATCATCGGCTCCGGCGACGAACGCGCCGCCGCGACCGAGCGGACGAACGCCGCGGTCGGCGGTGAACAGTCCGGCAGCGTCGGCAGTGCGTGCGACCAGTGCCGACAACACCAGCGGCACGACGAGACCGAGGCAAGCTAGCGAAGCGCGCGCTTTCACGTGGGCCTGAGGTTAACAGCCCAACCGCAGGGGCTGCGACTACTAACTCATCCGTTCAGAACTTCGTGCCCTGGCGGATGACTTCGTAGAACTGCTCGAGGCCCCGTTCGCGGTTCGTCAGGAAGTCGACGACGTTCTCGCTGACGGTCGCGTAGTCCGTGCGCTTCAGGGTGCCCTCGTACGCCTGGGTCGGGTCGGCGCGGTTCACATCTGCGATGACGTCGATGATGACCTCGAGCGGGGTCTGGCCCTTGAAACCCGCGTCGTTGATGGGGGTGACGAGGTTGCCGAGGGCGACGGCGAGCACCTGGTTCGGATCGACCTCACGGCGGCAGATCTCCTTGCCGCCCGCGTCGAAGTACCGCCCGCTGACCCTGGCGAGCAGGGCCATCTGGGCGTCGATGAGGCTCTTCTTCGTGATGTGGCCCGCGTCATCCTTGACGGTCGCGTCCATCGCGGAGGCGAGGATGTGGAAGAGGGGAATGATGTTCTCCTCGTCACGCATCGACTGCACGAGGTCGTTCGAGCTCGCGAGCATGCTCGCCAGCGCGTCGTTCTTCGACGCCGCGTCGAGGAGGTACTGCATCAGCATCTCCATCTCGTGGCGGCCGTCCTTGTCGGCGCGCATCGCCTCCATCATGTCGAGGCCGGAGCCTGCGAGGGGGCCGGTGAGCGTGTCCTCGGCCTTCTTCGCGAGCTCGGTGCGAGCCCACGTGCACTCGGTGTACGGCGGCACGAAGGAGGTGGGGCAGCGCGCGTTCAGC
>JANXVA010000783.1 GCA_025351875.1 Myxococcales bacterium
CCGTGGGAGGGCACGAGAACCTCAGCATCGTGCAGTATCTGACGCTCGCGAGGAGCCCGGAGCAGAACGCCAAACAGGAGCACTTCTGGACCCGTATCGAGGGCCGACTCATGCCGATGCTCGAAGGCGAGCCCGAGCTCACCCTCGACCTGCTCAACACCGCGACGCAGGCCTGGATCGAGCAAGAGTATCACCGCACGATCCACAGCGAGCTCGGCAAGACGCCGATCGAACGCTACCTCGAAGGCCCTGACGTCGGCCGCCCCAGCCCGAGCTCCGAGGAGCTGCGGCGAGCTTTCCGGATGGCGATCACGCGCACGCAGCGCCGCAGCGACGGCACTGTCACGGTGGAGGGCGTGCGCTTCGAGGTCCCCTCGGCGTATCGTACGCTGAACCAGCTGAGGCTTCGTGTCGCGCGATGGGACCTGTCGAGTGTCAATCTCGTCGATCCACGCAACAGCGCTCACCTCGCCGTGCTTTACCCGCTCGACAAGATCAAGAACTCTGACCGGAAGCGCCGTGTGCTGTCCGAGATCGCGTCACCGCCGGCTCCCTCCCCGAAGGCGGCCGGCATCGCGCCGCTCTTGCGTGAGCTGATGGCCGAGTATGCCGCTACCGGTCTGCCGCCCGCGTACCTGCCCAAGAACACCGCGTCCATCCCGGACGTGGAGGAGTCCGAATGAGTACCCGCCTTCTCTCGCTCTATGGGTTGAAATTCAATCCCTTCCTTCCCAACGTCCCGCTCGAGGCCCTGTTCACCGCCCCCGCCGTCGACGTCTTTGTCCGTCGCGTCGAGTCCGGGATCGCCGACGGCGGCTTTGCGATGGTCACCGGCGATCCGGGCACCAGCAAGAGTGTCGTGCTGCGCCTGCTCGATGGCCGCTTGCGCGCCCTTCCCAACGCGGTCGTCGGCACCATGGAGCGGCCGCAGAGCCGTCCCGCGGATTTCTACCGCGAGCTCGGCGACATCTTCGGAGTCACGCTCTCCGCTCACAATCGATGGGGCGGTTTCAAGGCGCTTCGCTCGCGCTGGTGCGAGCATATCGCCTCCACGCTGACGCGCCCTGTGCTGATCCTCGATGAGGCCCAGGAGGCGCCCACCGCCGTGCTCAGCGAGCTGCGCCTGCTCGCCAGCAAAGACCTCGATTCGCGGCAACTGCTCTCGGTCGTCTTCGCCGGCGACGCGCGTCTGCCCGAGCGTTTCCGCACTGCAGACCTTCTCCCGCTCGGCTCTCGTATCCGACGTCGCCTCGTGCTCGAGTACGCCTCTCGCGACGAGCTCTGCGCCTGCCTCGATCATCTCCTCAACGTCGCAGGCAATCCGTCGCTGATGACGACCGAGCTCAAAGCAACGCTCGCCGATCACGCCGCCGGCAACTACCGCGTTCTCATGAACCTCGCGGACGAGCTGCTCGTCACCGCCGCCGATCGCGATCTCCCCCGCCTCGACGAGAAGCTCTATTTCGAGGTCTTCGCACCATCCCAGAAGCCCAAGCCGCCACCGAGGAAGCGATGACGCCGGGCGACCGCGGACGGCTCCTCGCCGCGCGCGAGCTCGTCGTCGTGGACCTCACCGACGCCGCGCTCGTCGCGCTGCTCGCAGCTCTCGAGCTCGAGCATCCAACCCTCGAACACCCGCCCTTCTCCGGTGGCCCTCCCACGCTGCGTCGCGCTCGCGCCGTGATCCGCCTCGCCCAGCGTCTTCGCAACACACTCGAACACTATCGTTGCGCCGTCGACGCCGCTCTCGTCTTCGCGTCCAACGACGACGACATCCCTTTCTGATCATCACCCGGCACGACGCGCCCGTCGTGATCAGCGGCGCTCACGAAGGCGCGCATCCCCACCAGCTGCGCCGCCAAGTCCGCACGCGCCGCGATTCGTCGGAGCGGCCCACCTCCGCCCCAGTTCCGCCTCGTTCTGCCGACTGATCACCCAACTCGTGACCGCCGCGATCACGCGACGTGCGGAACGCGACGCGTCAGTCGCTCGTGACCAGCTTCCAGCTGGCGTCCCTCAATCTTCGTGGCCCGCGCTCCCTCAAGTCTCGCGATCACGCTCATCGACGCATCGTCTCCACGAGCCGGCTGCGCCACTCCTCGTTGTCCTTGGCCTTCTCTTCGCTCACGTCCGGCGACTGAGCGAGGATCCGGGCCAACCGTGCGTCGGCGTCCCGCGGGTC
>JANXVA010000791.1 GCA_025351875.1 Myxococcales bacterium
GCGCCTCCGCGAGCTCGGCGCGCTTGTCCGGCGGAGGCAGGACAGGCAGCGCGCCCGCCTCCGGCACGGGTGGGAGCGCACCACCGGTACGCTCCGGAATCACGGTCGTGAGCGCCGGAAGCGCCGACGGCGCATGAGCGACGATGATCTCGAGCGCACCGCGACCGGCGTCGCTCGTGACGACGACGTGGCGGATCGGACGCCCGCCGCCGCAGCGCCGCAGCTCGACGACCCCCGCGAGGCTCGTGGCACGTCCGAAGGCCTCCGGCGCGAGAGGGTCCGCCGACGCATCAGAGAGCCGTGCGCGGAAGCTGAGGCCGCGCGCGCCGATGATGGCCACGTGCGTGCAGCCGGTCGAGTCGTCGGAGGCGACCGGTGCGATGACGGTCTCGTCGTCGAAGAGGAAACGGGACGGCAGCGACGTCACATGGCCGCCCGCCGTCCTCCACTGATCCACGACGCGGTCCGCGACCTCGCGGGAGGAGTCGGCACGCGCCACGCCCCCGTTGGCCATGACGGCGCACAGCCCTACGCAGCCGATCAGGCGAGGAACGAGCCGCCACACCCATGGAAAGGTAGCACGGGCGCGGTCAGCCAATCTGCAGAGGCGCCTCGACGAAACTCTTCCGCTCCGGATCCCACACGAACAGCTTGCGATCGTCGACCACGCCCGCGCGCACGCTCGTGACGAGGTACGCGAGGTCGTACGAGGGAGCGTCACCGCCCATCGTCGCGGCCTGCGCGTCGGTCTCGGAGAAGTAGGCGCCGACGTCGAGGTGCGAATGGTAGAGCACCTTGACGGGGCGACCGCTCCCCTCGCCTTCACGCACCGTCCGCTCGAACTTGAGAGGGTCGAGGTCGAAGTACATCCGACCGGTGCGGGGGTAGGTCTCCGGGTCGAGCTCGTGGAGCTTGTTGGCGCGGTTCTCCATCGGGACGATCGCGTCGACGAGGAGCGGATCCGAGATCGGCCCGAGGAGGAGCCCGCAGCTCTCCTCGTCGCGCGCGAACGCCGCGCAGGCCTCGGCGTCGACGCGCTCGGCGACTTCGCGCGCGATCGTGATTCCACCTCGGATCCAGGGATGCTTCTCGACGTCCATCAGCCTCTCCTCGCGCGATCTCACCAGACGTAGCGCTTCTCCCAGCCCATCGGTGAGAAGTAGCGGTCCCCGCGGTCGCAAGCGATCGCGACGACGCACCCGGGAACGCCCTCGCGCTGGAGCTTCTCGGCGATCTTCACCGCGCAGAAGATGTTCGCGCCCGACGAGTGCCCGACGTGGAGCCCCTCCTCACGCGCGAGACGATCGGCCATGTCCCAACCGTCCTCGGTGGTGACGGGGTAGAGATCGTCGTGGCCGGCGCGGTCGTAGATTGGCGGGACGAGGCTCGAGGCCATGTGCTTGAGCCCCTCGAGGCCGTGCATCGGCGAGTCGGGCTCGACGGCGACGCAGCGGATCGGTCGATGATGCTCGCGCAGGCGGCGCGCCGTCCCCATCATCGTGCCGCTCGTGCCCAGGCCGGCGACGAAGTGGGTGATCTGATCCCCGACGTCGCGGAGGATCTCCGGTCCGGTGCCATGGTAGTGCGCGAGCGGGTTGCCTGGGTTCGCATACTGGTCGGGGTAGAAGAGCCGCTCGGGATCCTCAGCGGCCATGCGCTTCGCGATCACGATCGCGCCGTCGGAGCCCTCGAGGGGATCGGTGAAGAGGATCTCCGTGCCGAACGCCAGCGCGATGTCCTTCCGCGCCTTCGAGACGTTCGAGGGCATCACGAGCTTGACCGGGATGCCGAGGGCGGCGCCGAAGAGCGAGTAGGCGACGCCGGTATTGCCGCTCGTCGAGTCGATGAGCGTCTTGCCCGGCGTGAGCCGACCGTCCTTCAGAGCGTCCTGGATCATCCGGAGCGCCGCGCGGTCCTTGACGCTTCCTCCGGGATTTTCGAACTCGAGCTTCGCGTAAACGGGCACGTCAGGAGCGTCCCTGGTGACGACCCGTAGCCGGACCAGCGGTGTGTTGCCGACGGCGTCGACGACGGACTCGATACGACGCGCGCGAACGGCTCCGCTCACCCGGTCCCTCCGGAGCTGTCCATCCCGAGGGCCTTCCGCATGGCGAGCAGAGCGCGCAGCGCCCCCTCCGCCACCTCGAGCGCCTTCACGTCCGCGATGCCGAGCGACGCCAGCACCGCGACCCGCGCTGCGGTCTGCCCGTCCGCGAGGGCCTTCGCCTTCTCCTTGGCGTCTGCGCGCGCGTCGTCGACGACGCGCATGCCCGTGCGCGCCGCATAGCTCGCCTCGATCTCTCGCGCATCGCCCACCGCGCCCAGGACGACCTCGGTGGCGAGAAGACGCTCCTGACCGGCCTCGCCGATCTCGACGAGCCGGATCTGACGCCCGTAGCGCACGTGATCGATCGTCATTCAGCCGCCCGCGATCGCCGGGACGATGCTGATCTGATCGCCCGCCTTCAGCTCGGTCGCGAGGCCGCCGGTGAACCGAATGTCCTCCTCGCCGACGTAAATATTGATGAAGCGACGCACGCCCTTCTCGTCGAGCAGACGGTCGCGGAGCCCCGGATGCCTCGTCTCCAGGTCCTCGAGGACGGCGCCGACGCTTCCGCCCGCGGCCTTCACCTCGTCGGCTCCGGCAGTGAGGCTTCGCAGGGCGGCGGGGATTCGCACGATGGTGTCCATGGTCGGTGAGCTCGTGAGTGGTGGGGGGAGTGGGTTCACGGGTCCGCCGAGAGCGGCGAGATCGTGTAGCGGGAGGGTTCGATGCGCTGGATGGAGCGAGCGTCGCTGCAGAGCGGGCAACCGGCGCGCCGTGGGAGCCTACGGCGCCGTGCGGCGAGCGTCTTGCCGTCGAAGGTGAAGAGCGTCCCCGCGACGTCGTCACCACCGAGGAAGGAGATCGCGAGGTCGGCCTGGACGGCAGCGACGATGCCTACGACGGGCCCGACGACGCCGGCGTCAGCGCAGGCCGGCGCGTTCTCGCGCGGAAGGTCCTCGAAGAGGCATCGATAGCAGGGGCCGCCGTTGGGACCGACCGCAAGGGCGGTGCCGTGCCACCGGATGGCCGCGGCGTGGACGACCATGCGCTTGGCGATGCGGCACGCATCGGCGCAGAGGAACTTGGTCGCGAAGTTGTCGCTGCCCTCGACGATGACGTCGTACCGTACGGCCAGCTCCACGGCGTTGCGCGGGAGCATCCGTGTGTGGTGGCGCTCGATGCGTAGCTCGGGCGCGACGCGGAGGAGCGCGGACGCCGCGGCCTCGACCTTCGGCTGCCCGACGTCCTCGTCGCGGAACAGGATCTGACGATGGAGGTTCGACGCGTCGACGACGTCGTCATCGGCGAGCCCGATGGTGCCCACCCCGGCGCGCGCGAGGGCGACGGCGGCGGGGCAACCGAGCCCACCCATGCCGACGACGAGCACCCGGGAGCCGGCGAGCACGAGGCGGTTGGCGATCGGGACGCTCATCGCAGTCCGACCTGCTCGCTGCCTTCCGCGGTCACGCCGGGGAAGAACTCGTCGAGACTGAAGTAGCGCTCTCCCGTGTCGCAGAGCACCGTGACCACATTCTTGCCCTCGCCGAGCTCCTTCGCGAGCTCGAAGGCCGCGAAGACGTTGGCGCCGGCGCTGGGGCCGACGAGCAAGCCCTCGCGACGCGCGAGCCGGAGCTTCGTGCGCCACGCGTCGTCGTCACGCACGGCGCGAACCTCGTCGACGGACGCGGCGCGGTAGTTCGGAGGAACGAAGCCGGCGCCGATGCCCTGGATCTTCGTGGGGCCACGCTCTCCGCGCGAGATCGTCGCGCAAGATTCGGGCTCGACGGCGACGATTCGCACTCGTGGGTGAACCTTCTTCAGCTCGGGACCGACGCCGCTGACGGTTCCGCCCGTGCCGACGGCGGCGACGAACGCGTCGATCGAGAGCCCCTCCATCGCGCCGAGGATCTCGTACGCGGTCGTGCGGGCGTGCACCGAGGGGTTCGCAGGATTGTCGAACTGGGACGGCATGAACGACCCGGGCGTGCGGGCGGCGATCGCGCGGGCCTCGCGGATCGCGCCATCCATCTGCGCGTCGGCGGGGGTGAGGACGATCTCGGCACCGTACGCCCCGAGGAGCTGGCGCCGCTCGAGGCTCATGCTCTCGGGCATCGTGAGGATGAGACGGTACCCCTTCACGGCACACACCCAGGCAAGGCCGATCCCTGTGTTGCCGCTCGTCGGCTCGACCACGGGGCCCGGCGCCTTCAGGATCCCACGCGCCTCCGCGTCCTCGATCATCGCGCGAGCGATGCGGTCCTTCACGCTCCCGCCCGGGTTCAGGTGCTCCATCTTCGCCCAGACCCCGGCGCGACCGGCGTCGCCCAGCCAAGCGCCACGGATGCGGACGAGGGGCGTCGAACCGACGAGGTCGAGCATCGAGGCGGCGATCATCCTGGGCTCGACCTTAGATGCTCCATGGCCCGGGCGCGTCACTCTAATTGTCGCATCGGAAATATCAACGATCGCCTGAAATTCGTGGACGCTCGGAGGTGGCGGGCGCACGCTCCAACGAATGCTCGGGTCCGACGAGGCACGCGCGATCCATGCGGAGCACCCGCCGATCGACCTCCATGCCGACACGCTGATGTGGTCGCGATGGACGGGCTACGACCTCCACAAGGCTCACGAGCCTCCGCTGCCGCTCGCCGCGTTCGGTGGCCACGTCGACCTCCCGCGCATGCGCGAGGGCGGCATGAGCGCGCAGTTCTTCGGGCTCGTGTCGCTCCCCCTCGCCGACCGCGTGAAGGGAATGGCCCGCATCGTCCACGAGCAGATCGACGCCCTGGAGGCGCAGATGACGAGGAAGCCCGGCGCGATCCGCCTCGTGCGCAAGGCGGACGAGGTCAGGGCCACCCAGCAGGCGGGCGAGATCGCTGCACTCCTCGGCATCGAGGGCGCGCACGCGCTCGAGGGCAACCTCGACAACATCCCGATCTTCGCGCGACGCGGCGTTCGTTACGTCGGCCTCCTCCATTTCACCGCGAACGAGGCAGGCTTCCCCGCTTTCGGCAAGGGCCGCAGCGACGAAGCTGGGCTCACGAACTGGGGGCTCGAGCTGGTGCAGAGCTGCGAGGACAACGGCGTTCTCGTCGACCTCTCCCATGTGAACAAGCAGGGCTTTCTCGACGCATGTCGCGTCGCGCGCAAGCCGCCCATCGTGAGCCACACCGGCGTCCTCGGCGCGTTCGAGCACTGGCGCAACATCGACGACGCGCAGCTCCGCGCCGTCTCGGACAAGGGCGGAGTCATCGGCGTCATGTTCTGCCCCCGCTACGTCGGCGGTGACGGCCTCGAGCCGGTGGTCAAGCACCTCAAGCACATCGTCGACGTGGTCGGCGAAGAGCACGCGGCGCTCGGCAGCGACTGGGACGGCTTCATCGTCCCGACGAAGGCCCTCAAGGATCCGCGTGGCCTTCCCCTTCTCACCGACGCCATGCTCGCGGCCGGCTTCACGCGCGTCGCCGTCGGCAAGATCCTCCACGACAACGTGATGCGCGTGCTCGACGAGGCCTGACGCTTCAGTCAGCAGTTCCGCTCGATCGCTGCGCTCCCTCGCTCAGCAGTTCCGCTCGATCGCTGCGCTCCCTCGCTCAGCGCGCCCAGCGCTGCCACTCCTCTTCGTAGTAGCGGACGAGCATCTGGTTGTTGAGGCGGTTCAGCTCTACCGGCACGGACGACATGTCCGGCGCGATGTCGAAGAGCGAGGCAACCGTCGCGTCCGTCAGGTACTTCAGCCCGCCCGGCACATGGGACGGGAGCGCGACCGCTCCCCTGCCCGCGAGGACGAAGCCCCACTCGCCGAACGAGGGCACGAGCGCGTGGTACGGGCGCGCGGTGAAGCCCGCGGCCTCGATCGAGCGAACGACGCACCAGAAGGAACGACGCGCAACGAGCGGCGAAGTGCTCTGGACCGAGACCACTCCGCCCTCGGCCAGGCGCTCCAGGAGCAGCCGGTAGAAGCGCACCGTGTAGAGCTTGCCGAGCGCGAAGTTGTTCGGGTCGGGGAAATCCACGATGACGACGTCGAACTCCTTCGGGATGCCCTCGTGACCCTCGGCGATCCACACCATGGCGTCGTCGTTGACGACGCGCACACGCGGGTCGAAGAGAGAGCGCTGATTGAGCTCGCGAAGGAGCGGCAGCTCGCGCGCGAGCTCGGTCATGCCCTTGTCGAGATCGACGAGCGTGACGGATTTCACCTCGGGATGGCGGAGGATCTCCCGAACGGCGAGTCCGTCTCCGCCGCCGAGCACGAGGACGTTCTCCTTCTTTCTTGCGACCGAGAACGCAGGATGAACGAGCGCCTCGTGGTAGCGGTACTCGTCGATCGATGCAAACTGCAGGTTTCCGTCGAGGAAGAGGCTCACGCCGCTCCGCGCCTGGGTTAGCACGATGCGCTGGTATTCGGTCTGCTTCGTGAACGCGACCGGATGGAGCAGGAGCGCCTCGTCGGCCACCAGCACGATCTTCTGCGACGCCGCGAGCGCCCCACCGAGAACGGCGAGCGCGATGAACGCGCGGATCCGCAGCGGCCGAGGCTCGAGCGACGACCCGAGGACCCAGGTGCCCCAGAGCGCCGAGACCACGCCGAGGATCCCGAAGACCACGCCGGTGCGCAGGATGCCGAGGCTCGGGAGGAGGAGGAGCGCGAAGACGAGCGCGCCGAGGAGCGCGCCGGCGTAGTCGAGCGTGAGCACGCGCGGCACGACGTCCTTGAAGGCGACGCGGCGCCGGAGGACACGCATGAGGAGCGGGATCTCCGCGCCCACGAGGATCCCTGTCGATGCGACGAGGAGGTAGAGCACGAGCCTGACGTGCGAGCTCTGCGCGAACGTGAGGTAGAGCACTGGACCGCCGAGGCCGCCGACGAACGAGGCGGCGATCTGGCAGTCGACGAACCGCTCCGCGACGCGCTCCTCGACATATTTGGAGAGCCACGCACCGACGCCCATCGCCGAGAGGTGCACGCCGATCACGGTCGAGAGCTGCGTGACGGAGTCGCCTAGCAGGTAGGTCGAGACCGCGCCTGCGACGAGCTCGTAGACGAGGCCGCACGTCGCGACGAGGACCACGGTGACGTAGAGGAGGAGGTTACCCACGGGCGAGCCCTCGGTCGCGCTCGGCGGGCGCTAGCGAGCTCACTTCCCGCCGAAGCCGCCGCTCGAGCTGCCACCGACGCCGCGCACGCCGACGCCGCCGGAGCCTCCGTCACCGTCTCCGTCACCGACGCAAGCGCCGCACGCGGCCATGCCGAAAACGAGAACGACGATCACGATGATCGCGATGACGAGCGCGGGCGAGGCCGCGCCCGAGCCCGTCGGTGCGAAGCCAGCGAACGCGGGCGGCGCCTCGCCGTACGAGCTCACCTTGGGCTGGTAGCCGAAGGCCTGCGTGACCACTTGCGTCGGGAGGATGACACCGTGCGACCAGCTGATCTCCGTGGCCGTCTTCTCGCTGCTGATGATCTCACGACCGTTCTCGTAGTCCTCGGCCCACACCGTCTCGCCGACCTCGACCTTCCAGTAGAACTCGCCGAGGACGAAGTCGACGCGGGCCTGCTGCGAGTTGCGCTGCCGGTAGTGGATGTTGTTGCGGCGCACGAACACCGGCGCGCGGCTCGCGTCGATGTCACCCGCGGCGAGCGGAGTGATGAGGAGGAAATTCCCCTCGTCGAACACGAGCCAGCGGTAGCCGTGCTGGACGTTGTAGAGCAGGTACTCCTGCCAGCCGAACCAGTCGTCGCTCATGGGAGCGCCCGTCGAGCGCTCCACGTAGCCGAGCACGGTCCACTCGGCGTTGACCACGCCGCGCGCATCCGGGACGGGCAAGACGCCTTTGCGACCGAGCTCGATCGACGGTTGCTCGCGGGACTGACCCTGCTGAGCGACGACCTGCTGGAGCTTCACGTCGCTGATGGCGTTGCAGTGAACGCACGCGGCGCGCTCGGTGCCGGGGGAGAGCACGGGCAGCGGCGCTCCGCAGCCGCCGCACTTGATCGACTGCGTCGCGATCTTGGCTGCAGGGCGATCGCCGCCGCGCTCGGTGATCTGGAACTCGGCAAACGAGGTCTGGACGCCGATGTACACCTGCGGCACGGCCGCGCCGTCGCCGTAGTCGATCGACGCCCAGCCGCCGCCGGCGGCCGAGAGATCGACGAAGAAGCGCTTGGTGCCCGGAGCAGCGGCAAACGGTAGCTCGCCTTCGCCGGAGAGAAACGTCCCCTCGTTTCGCTCGCCGACGACGAAGATCCCCGCCTGGCCGAGCGGCACCTGCATCTGTGGCTGGAGCGACTGGAGGGGCGGCGCGGGGACCTGCGCGAGAGTCACGACCTGCCAGAAGCCCTGCGCCTCGCTGATCCACGCGTTGTTCCGACCGTCGAAGACGGCGTAGTACTCCTCCCACGTTCCGCCCTGCGGATGCTGGAGGACGAGGCGCCCCTCGATCGAGAAAGAGCGGCCGCGGAACGTGCCGCGGTCGCCGGGGGCGAGGGCGGCGTCGGAGAACGCGACGTCGGCGATGCGGCCGAGATTCTTCAGGTCGCGGTCGGTGCGGACGACGACGTGCTTGCAGTATTTGCAGACGAGCGACAGTGACGAGCCGGCGCGGAACTCGATCGACGAGCCGCAGTTCGGGCAGGGTCCAGTCGCGACCGCCATGATCGAGGGCGAACATAGGAGCTTTTCGCTGCGGACGCGAGGGGGTAGCCTCCGCGACGTCACGATGATCGTAGGGACGGAATGGCTCGTCGATGCCCTCGGATGCCGCGCAGAAGCCCTGCGCGACCTCGCGGCGGTCCGTTGCCTGCTCGAGAAGGTCCTCGTTCGTCTCGAGCTGCGGGTGATCGGTGAAGGCGCGTGGCACAAGTTCGAGGGCGAGGGCGGCGTCACCGGGCTGTATCTGCTCACCGAGTCCCATCTCTCGGTGCACACGTACCCGGAGCACGGCGCGGCGACGTTCAACCTCTACTGCTGCCGCCCACGGCCCGACTTCCCGTGGGAGCGCGAGCTCGGCGAGGCGCTGGGCGCGGCGAAGGTGACCGTTCGCGTCCTCGAGCGCGGACGCGCCGGAACATGAGAGCGCGAACATGAGCGCCGCGAGCACGTACGAGGCATCGACCGTCCTCACGCTGGGCTCGCGCGGCAAGCTGCGCGGCGCGCCGTTCGTGCTCGCCGGGCGCACCTGCGTGCGGAGCGACGGCGGCGGCCTCTGGAACGAGTGGACGCTCGCGTTCGACGACGGCCGCCAGGGCTTCCTCGCCGAGGCCCTCGGAGGCTTCACCGTCTTCTTCGAGCGCCCGCTCGCGCCCGCGTACGAAGCACTCCATGTCGGCGGCGCACTCGCGACCGGCTTCGTGGTGGTCGAGCGCGGCCAGGCCAAGCGCATCGCACGCTGGGGCGACGTGCCGGAAGCGCCCCGCACGTATCGCTTCGCGGACCTCTCGTCCGCAAGCGGTGAGACGGCGACGATCGACTACGGCGCGAGCGCGACCGAGCCCGACGTCTTCGTCGGGCGGCGAATGAAGCTCTCCGACCTCGGGCTCAAGCCTCGTCTGGAGCGACCGCGCTTCTTCCCTGCGCCGGGCGGCGCGCGACCCAAGGGCCTCGATCTCTGGCTGGCGGTCGGCGACGAAGGCGAGCTGGCGGGCGCTCGCTACCGCGTCATCGGCATCGTGCACCGCAGCATTCGCGTCCTTGGCGTGCGCTACACGTGGGAAGAGTACGTGCTGCACGCGCCGACCGAGGGGCTGCGATGGCTCGTCGTCGGGGATGGCCACTGGAACCTCGTCGAGAGCGTCGAGGTCGGTCAGGTCGAGGCGACCGAGCGCGGCGCCAAGCACGCGGGCCAGAGCTATCGGTTCATGTCGAGCGGCAAGGCACGCGTCGAATGGGCCATGGGCGAGCTGCCCTGGGAGGTCTCCGTCGGCGACGTCGTGGACGCGCGCGACTACCTCAGCGCGCCCTACCTGCTCTCGTGCGAATCGACCGGAGACGAGATCACCTGGTCGCGCGGCACCTACACGCCATCCGACACCGTCGCACGCGCGTTCGGCAAGCGCGTGCTCCCGAAGCCGATCGGTCGCGCCCCCAACCAGCCAAGCCAGCCCCGCACGCCGAAACGGAGATAATGCATGCAGTTCGAGACGATGGGTAAAACTCTGCTTTCCGCGCTCGCGTTCAGCACGCTCGGCATCCTGCTCTTCGCGGTCGCCTTCCTCATCATCGTGAAGGTCACACCATTCTCGCTGCGCAAGGAGATCGAGGAGGACCAGAACACGGCCCTCGCGATCATCATCGCCTCGGTGATCATTGGCATCGCGCTCATCGTGTCTTCGGCCATCCACGGGTGAACCGCGTCGATCCGTTGAAGGCGGGCGAGGCGCCGGCGCCCGGCGTCCCGCAGGACTCCACGCGGCAGCGCGTGCTCCTGATCAACGTGCTCGTCGTGGCCATGTGCGCCCTGGTGTACGAGCTCCTCTGCGGGACGCTCGCGAGCTACCTCCTGGGTGACGCAGTCCTGCAGTTTTCGCTCGTTCTCGGCACGTACCTTTTCGCGATGGGCGTCGGAGCGTGGGTATCGAAGAGCCTCGAAGCACGCGCCGCCTCGCGCTACGTGCAGGCCGAGCTCGCGCTGGCTCTGGTCGGAGGTCTGTCGGTCCCGCTGCTCCTCGCAGGCGTCGCGGCGCACGTGCCGCTCAGGCCGGCGCTCCACGCCGTCGTCTTCGTCATCGGCGCGCTCGTCGGCGTCGAGCTGCCGCTCCTCGTCAAGATCCTCCGTGAGCCCCGGGGCGCCTCCTGCTCGGTGGACGCGAGCGAGCGCAAGGCGCAGAGCGACCTTCGGGAGCTCGTGCCGCGTGAGTCACACGGCCAGACCTTCGGCGAGCTCGTCGCTCGTGCGTTCGCCTACGACTACGTGGGCGCGCTCGCGGCGTCGCTCCTCTTCCCGCTCCTGCTCGTTCCCCGTCTCGGTCTCGTGCGCACGTCCGTAGTGTCGGGCGCCGTCAACGCGCTCGTCGCGCTGTCGGCCACGTTCGTCGTGCGCGTCGAGCGCCCGGGGCTCGTGCGCGTCGTCGGCATCCTGATCCTCGCCGTGCTCACGGCGACCTTCGCCAGAGGCGAGAGCTGGGTCGCCGGAGCGACGGACTGAGCATGACCGTCACGCGACGCGAGGTCCTCACGGCGTTCCTGGGCGCGCCGCTCGCGCTCGCCGCCTGCAAGACGAACAAGCGCATCCCCGACGGGGAGATGGCCTTCAAGCCCGACGAGCTCGGACATCGCGTGCGTGACGAGCAGCCGCCACGCATTCCTGCGGACAAGTGGGAGCGCGTCGGGGTCGTCATCGTCGGTGCCGGGATCGCCGGCCTCTCCGCGGCGCGCCGCCTGCTCGCGGCGGGCTACGACGACTTCGTCGTCCTCGAGCTCGAGTCGGCGCCGGGTGGCACCGCGCGCAGCGGCGCGAACGGAACGAGCGCCTACCCGTGGGGTGCGCACTACATCACCGCGCCGATGAAGGAGAACGTCGAGATGGTCGACCTCCTCCGGGAGCTCGGCCTCATCGTAGGGACGGACGCCTCCGGGGAGCCGACCTTGCGCGAGGAGATGCTCTGCCGCGAGCCGCAGGAGCGTGTGTTCGCAGACGGCAAATGGCACGACGGACTCTATCTCCACGAGGGCGAATCGGCCGACGACAAGCAGCAGTTTGCGCGCTTCAAGGCGACGATCGAGCGCTTCGCGGCGATGAGAGACGGCAAGGGCCGGCGCGCCTTTGCCGTTCCGACCTCGCAGGGCTCCGACGACGCCGACCTGACGGCCCTCGACAAGACGAGCATCGCCGAGTGGCTCGCACGCGAAAAGCTGACGTCGGAGCGCCTTCGCTGGCTCGTCGATTACGCGTGCCGCGACGACTTCGGCGCGCGTGCCGCGCAGACGAGCGCGTGGGCGGGCATCCATTACTACGCGTCGCGCCTCGTCGGTCACGGCCGCGACCCGCAGGCCGTGCTCACCTGGCCCGCCGGCAACGGCTGGCTCGTCGGCAAGTTGCACGAGAAGATCCGCGCGAAGCTCCGCGTCGGGCTGGCGGTCGCCGATGTCGCGCCCGTGTCGAGCCCCGAGACGGGTAAGCCCGGCGTCGACGTCATCGCGATCGGCAAGGCACCCGCTGCGCTAGGCATCCACGCCGAGCGTGTCATCTTCGCGGCTCCGCAGTTCGTGGCACGCGCCGTCGTGCGCCCGTATCGCGAGGCTCCTCCCCCGCATCTTGCCGCGTTCCAGTACGGCGCGTGGATGGTGGCCAACATCACGCTCGGTGCGCGTCCGAGGTCACGACGGCGCGACGAGCACATGATGGCGTGGGACAACGTCCTCCGCGACAGTCCGTCACTCGGTTACGTCGTGGCGACACACCAGACGGGCCGCGATCACGGCCCGACCGTCCTCACCTACTACCATCCGCTCTGCGACGAGGATCCGAGCGCCGGGCGACGACGCCTCTACGCGGCCGGCCGCGATGAATGGGCAGATGTCGCGCTCACGGATCTCGAGACGGCACATCCCGACATCCGCGAGCTCGCGACGCGCATCGACGTCGTGCGCTGGGGACACGCGATGGTGCGCCCTTCGCCGGGCTTCGTCTTCGGAGGCGCACGCGCTGCGGCGACGACACCCGTCCGAGGCATCCACTTCGCGCATACCGACCTCAGCGGAGTCGCGCTCTTCGAGGAGGCGTTTCATCACGGCGTCCGCGCTGCGAACGAGGTGCTGGTGAGCCTGCGGACGACGCCGTAGGACGACACCGCAGCTGCGCGACCGCGCACGACAAGCTCGCACCAAAATGATGAGCGCGAGTGGCACTCACGCGTGGTCGAGCTATGACTTTGTTGTCGCTACGATCTCGAACCCAGGAGAAAATCGAGAATAAACCGGCTCGCACAACCTATGCGAAACATGTCCGCACGCTTCGGAAACGAGGCTTGCGTTCCACGGCGTCACGCTTCGGCGGATGCCACCAAAGCGCCTCCTTCGACTAGCTCGAACGGAGGCGCACGCGTTTAAGGTTTCGCCGTAGTCTCGGGTCGGCGTGGAACGCGCAACTCGACAAGCCGCCTGGCTCTTCTCGCGGAACGTGGACCTGGCGGTCTTCCTCGGGAGCGCGCTCTTCTCATTCGCGGCCCTCGGGCTCGGCGCGCTCACCGGCGTGCTCCACGAAGAGACGCCGGGCTGGGCGTGGGTGCCAGCCGTCATTCTGTGCGATGTCGCTCACGTGTGGTCGACGGTCTTCCGCACCTATCTCGACCCGGGCGAGCGGCGCGCCCGTCCGCGTCTCCTCACCGTCGTGCCGCTCGTCGGGCTCGCGGCGAGCGTAGGCCTCCTCGCGTTCGGCGAGCTCGTGTTCTGGCGGACACTCGCGTACATCGCGATCTTCCACTTCGTCCGCCAGCAGTATGGATGGGTGTCGCTCTATCGCGCGCGCGCCGGCGAGACGACTCGCGCAGGTTGGGTCGTCGACACCGCGGCGATCTACGCCGCCACGCTCTGGCCGCTGCTCCACTGGCACACCCACTTGCCCCGGCGCTTCTCGTGGTTCGTGATGGGTGACGTGGTGGCCCTGCCGTCGTCTGTCATGCCGTTCGCGACCGTGCTCTATGTCGCGGCGCTCTCCGCGTACGCGATCCGCAGCGCGTTCATGTGGCGGCGCGGAGCCGCAAACGCCGGAAAGGACGTCGTGGTCGTGACCACCGCGCTCACCTGGTACGTCGGCATGGTGGTGTTCGATTCGGACTACGCCTTCACGGTGACCAACGTCTTCATGCACGGCATTCCATACTTCGCTCTGGTCCTCGTCCACACGCGCACGCGGAACAAGGCGACGCCACCACCCACCGCGACCCTCGCCGAGCGCCTCACGCGTCACGTCCTCGTCTATCTCGCGTTTCTCTGGCTCATCGCGTTCGCTGAGGAGCTCGTCTGGGACCGCGCGGTGTGGCACGAGCACGGCTGGCTGTTCGGAGAGCCGTGGAGCGTCGGCGGCTGGAAGCTCGTCCTCGTTCCCCTCCTCGCGCTACCGCAGCTCACCCACTACGTGCTCGACGGCTTCATCTGGCGTCGGCGCTCGAACCCGACCGTTGCCGGCCTCGTAGGCCCGACGGCCGGGCCGCCCTACGTGACGCTCTCCACATCGAGCCCGTGAGCGCGTAGGCGCGCATCGAGCCGCGTGCGGAGCCTGTCGAGATCGGGCCCCTCTGACCCACCGAGCTCGACGCGTACGCGCCCGCCGTCGGCATGGACGGTCACGGTCGTGCCCGCATGCGCGCCGGCCCCGAGCTCGAGCCGCACGGTGCCCTTGTGGCGATCTCCGGCCCACGCGATCCGCCGGACGAGCGCGGGCAAAAGCTCCTCGAGCGACCGCGCACGCACCGGTTCGCTGGCGCTCGCCGACATCGCCGGGACGAGCGCGCCGGTGATGGGCGGCGCGAGGTGCGCGGCATGCCGAGCCGAGGGGTCGAGCGCATCGAGCTCGTCGTCGACCTCGCGCTTCGCGCCGGAGACGGCGCCCTCGGCGTCCGCATCGCTCGTGGTCGGTCCGGCGCCGTCCGTCGCGTCTTCGGCCTCGCCGCGCTCGCGTCCGGTAGGGGCTCCCTCGGGTCGCGAGACCTCTCTGCCCGCCGCGGCGGACGCCCCGTGAGCGGACCCCGCGACCCGGCTCGCGGTACCGGGAGCTCGGCTCTCCCGCCGGGTCGCCGTCGCGTGGACGCCCGCCCTGCGCCCGAGCAGGGTCCCGAACGAGACCGCCGCCGGTCCCTGACGGGCGGCAGGTGCGGTCGACGCCGTGGGCGTCGTGGGGGCGATGGCTGAGCTCTGGGTGGGCGAGCGGGCGGCGGGGGCGTCCATCCTTGCCGCGTCGGCCCTCACGGCCCGAAGTTGCCAGAAATCTTCGTAAAATGCGGCGTGGAGGCGCTTCCTGCCCGCGGCTCGCCTTGAACGTGGGGTCCGCCCACGCTACCGTCCATGTCGGTAGTCGGGGGGCCGCCTTTTGCGGCTGCCCCATGGCCGCTCGTGTTCGTGGCGAGCAGTCGAGGAGCATCTGGCGAATTGAGCATCCCCCTAGGACCGATAGCCGTGGCGCTTGCCGCGGTCGCCATCGGCTCTCTCTGCGCCAGCGCTGACGCCGCGCTGACCTCGCTACCCGAAGCGCGTCTCCAGCTCCTGGTCGACCAGGGCTCGGAGCCAGGCTTCGCGCGTTATGCGGCCGATCGCCTCGGTCTGCTCTCGCGGTGGCTCGTCGCGCGGGTGACCAGCCTGAGCATCGCATCGATCCTCATCGCCCGAGCCATCGAGCAGGACGTGGGCCTGCTGCCAGCGTCGATCTTCGCCGTCGCCGGCGCAGTCCTGACCTACGCGACCTTCGCAGAGATACTCGGCACGATCGCCCGGCGCAGGCCGGAGGAGGTCGGGCGCCTCGCGCTCCGCTTCCTCAAGCCGCTCGAATGGGCAGTACTTCCCGTCGCGGCACCGCTCGCCGCGCTCGGCCGATGGATCGGCCGGACGGTCCCGGAGAGCCTCAGCGCCGCCGACGCTCGCACCACCCACACAGAGGTGGAGTGGCTCGTCGACCAGGGCGAGAAGATGGGCGCGATCGACAAAGAGCCGGCGACCATGATCCGCAACGTGCTCGACTTCAAGAACCTCACGGCGAAGGAGGTCATGATCCCGCGTCGCCGCGTCTCGAGCATCGAGGCCTCGACCGCGCTCGCAGACGTCCTCGAGCACGTCCGCAAAGACGGCCACTCGCGCTATCCCGTCTACCGCGAGTCGCTCGACAACGTCGTGGGCCTTCTCTACGTGAAGGATCTCTTCGAGGTCCTCGGCGCCGGCAAGATGGGCGAGACGAAGCTCGAGGACCTGACCCGCAAGCCGGTGCTCTTCCTCGCGGAGACCCAGTCCGCCCTCAGCGTGCTCCGCGAGATGCGCAGCAAGCGCCTTCACCTCGCGATCGTCAGCGATGAGTTCGGCGGCACCGGTGGCATCGTCACCCTCGAGGACATCATCGAGGAGATCGTCGGCGAGATCCGCGACGAGTACGACACCGAGGACGTCACGCTCATCGAGAAGCTCGCCGAGGGCCGCTTCGTCGCCGACGCGGCCATCCCGATCGGCGACCTCGAGATTCACCTCGGGCGCAAGCTCCCGGAGGACGGCGAGTTCGAGTCGCTCGGAGGCCTCATCGTGCACCGCGCGGGTCGCGTGCCCGAGGTCGGTACGACCCTCAGGCTCGATGGCTACGACCTCATCGTCCGCGAAGCCGACGAGACGCGCGTCGTCAAGGTGGAGATCGTCCGCGCCGAGCCAGGCCTCGCGCCGCCGGCTGAAGCGACAGGCTCGTGAGCGCCTCGTCGCTCTCCCGCGAGCACGCTCCGGGCGCGACGCCTCCTCGCGTGAGCGCGCTGCGCCTCGTCGGTCCGGGCGCGGAGAGCGCACGCGGCCGCATGACTGCTCCGCTCGGAGCGACCTTCGCGGCTGACGCGGCGGCGTATGCCGTCGCGTTCGGGCCGGCGGAGGTGACCTCGGTCGCCGCCGTTGCGCGCGCGCTCCCCGCTCCCGACGAGCTGCCGGAGGGAACGCTGCTCGTGCTCCTCCCGCACGTCGTCGATCCGCCGTCGCTCGCGAGCCGCTTCTTGGCTGCGCTCGGGCGCGGGCGCACGGTGTCGCGTGCGCAGCGCTCGACGGCGCTCGTCGCGCGCGGCTATGTGCGCGTCGCGGCGGGCGTCGATCGAGAGTCGCGCAGCGACCTCGTGTGGGGCTACTCCGTTACTGAACGCGATTGAGGCTGGTGACGAGCTTCTCGGCGCGGTCGGTGAGACCGGGCTTGCTCTCGGTCACGACGTCGCCGCCGGGCGCCGCCTGCTCGCCGCGGATGTCCGTGAGGACGCGGCTGAGCTGGCTGCCGAGCTGGGCGATGGAGCCCGAGGTCTCGCTCGGGCACGCGGCCTCGATCGACTTCGGGAGGACGTAGACGGCCGACGGCTTGTCGAGGTCGCCCTTCGTGTACTTCGGCACGGAGAGGTTCTGGCGCGTGAGCGGGTCGGTCGCGGTGAACTCCGGCGGCAGCGCAATCGCCGTGGGGTTCGCGGCCTCGATCGGCTTCTGGAGCGGCGCGAGGAGCGCGAACGGGTTACGCGACGGGTCCTGCTTGCCGAAGAGGACGACGTAGTTGATCGTCGTCTTCTGGCCGGACGTGAGCTGCTCGGTGATCGGCTTCTGCAGGCGCTGCAGCAGGCCGATGATCGCCGTCTTGCGATCGTTCAGCGTCTGCACGAGCGTGATGTACTCGATGAGCGTCGACGTCGTCTCCTGCGGGAAACCGCTGAAGCGAACGCCAGCGAGCTTGTTGCCGTCGAAGTCGACGTTGATCCCGCCGAGCTCCTTGGCGAGCGTGTCGGGGAACTTCTTGTCCTTGAGGAGGCTGTTCTTGCCGGCCTCGACCTTGTCCGCGATCGTCTTGAGCTGATCGCGCGACTTGGCGACGTCGGTAGCGAGCGACTTCGCGTCGCCCACCGACTTCTGACGACCCCTGTTCGTCTCCACGGCGCCGCCGGCGATGTAGCCGATGGCACCGAGGACGGCCGCGGCCACGAGACCGGCGATGAGGCCCTGCTTGCGAGCGCCCTTGCGGGCCTCGTGCACGGCCATCTCGTCGACCTCGATGCGCTGCGGCTGGGGCGGCGGAGGCGGAGCGGGAGCGCGGTACGGCGTGGCGGCCGCGGCGAGCGGATTCGACGGATCGATCGCAGCGCCGCCCATCCTCCCGAAGGCGGGCGGAGGACCGACCGGGATGCCCGGGGGCACCGGCAGTCCGCCATGGGCGCCAGGCGAGCCGCTCGGGCTCGACTGAGGCACACCACCCATGCCTGCAGCGGCACCTGCCCCTGCAGACGGCACAGCCGGCACGGGAATGCCCGCGACAGGGGGCGGAGGCGTGGCGCCTCCCGCGCCCTTACCCAGACGCGCCTTCAGATCGATCTTCGGCTTCTTCTCTTCGGCCATCGAGCCCCTCGAAACGCCCCGGTGTTGCCGTCTCGAGCTCGTCCGTAGTGGCGAGCGGACGGAACTTTGTACTGCTAGAGGAAACGCGCGCCCACGTTAGTGTTTTGCTGGAGTGAGCGCAACAAGCTGGAAGCGCGAACATGAGACCGCACCATCGGCCGTCTCCTTTGACCTCCTCGCAGGGCCTCGTGCTTGCCCGTCTTACGCACATCCGCGCACAATGGCGCCATGAAGAGCGATCGGCGAACGGACGGGCGGGCGCGGCTTCGGGGGATCTTCGCGAACAAGTACATCGACGGCATTCCCCACCTCGTCGAGCTCGTGGACGTCTCGGCGACCGGCCTCCAGGTTCGGCGCATCCTCGAGCCCGAGACCACCTCGATGACGTACCCGCTCGAGCTCTCGGTCGGCGGCGTCACCCTCTGGGCGTGGACGAGGCAGGTCTGGCGGCGTGGAAATCGGGAGGCGCTCCGCATGGTCTCGACCGACACCGTGGAAAGCGCGCGCCTCCGGAAGTTCCTGCGCGCGGCGTTGGCGGCGTGAACCGTCTCTTCACCGCGCTCATCTTCGCGGCGCTCCTTGCGTGCTCACGGCAGGACGCCGCGCCCGACGAAGCGACGATGCGCGCCGATGACAAGCGGGAGCTCGAACGCGTGGTCGCCATCGACGTGCGCGCCTCGCAGGCGATGCGTCAGGCGGACGAAGCGGCGCAAGCCGGCGACGCTGGCGCCGCGAGCCTCGCCGTGACGGCCCGCGCTCTTCCGTCGGTCGAGGAGGCACTGCGGACCGCCGAGGGCGCGACGATGAAGTCGGCGTGGGGCAAGGCCAAGCGTGACGAGCTCGTCGGCATCCTGCGGGAGCGCAAGACGGAGATGCCGAAATACGAAGCGGCCGTGAGGAGCGGCGACGCCGAGAAGATGCTGAACGCCATCCAGGCGCAGGCGGCCATCGAACGGCGAGCACTGGCGACGGTCTCCGCCGTGCAAGAAGGCCGCTGAGCGCGACGGCGCAACCCATCGCGCTTCGCGCTAAGCTCCTCTTCGGTTTGCGCGTTCTCGTCATCGACAACTACGACTCCTTCACGTTCAACCTCGTGCAGTACCTGGGCGAGCTGGGCTCGGACACCGTCGTCGTGAAGAACGACGCGATCGACCTCGCCGGCATCGCCGCGCTCGCGCCGGATGGCGTGCTCGTCTCTCCCGGTCCGTGCACGCCGAGCGACGCCGGAATCTCGCTCGCGGCCGTCGCGCACGCGACCGTTCCGGTCCTGGGAGTCTGCCTCGGTCACCAGGCCATCGGCCAGGCGTTCGGCGGCAACGTCGTCCGGGCCGGTCGCCTCATGCACGGGCGCACGTCCCCGATCCTCCACGCGGGCCACGGCGTCTTCGAGGGGCTCCCCTCGCCCTTCCTCGCGACGCGGTATCACTCCCTCATCGTCGATCGAGGGACGCTCCCCGGGTGCCTCGAGATCACGGCGTGGACCGCCGAGGGCGAAATCATGGGCGTCCGGCACAAGGAGCGCGAGGTCGAGGGCGTCCAGTTCCACCCCGAGAGCATCCTCACGACGCACGGCAAGGAGCTGCTCGCGAACTGGGTGCGCTCGCTCGCGTCCGGCGGCGCCCATGGGTGACGTGTCGTTCGCCGAGGTCTTCGCGCGCATCGAGTCGCGATCGCTCGCGCCCGACGAGGTGCGCGCCGCGTTCGGCGCGATCCTGACGGGCGCGTGGACGCCGGTGCAGATCGGCGCGTTCGCCGCGGCGCTGCGCATGCGCGGAGAGTCGGCCGAGACGATCGTCGCGGCAGCGGAGGCCCTCCGCGCAGTGATGACGCCCGTCGACCACGATCTCGTCGACGTCGTCGACACCTGCGGCACCGGTGGAGACGGCGCGCACACGTTGAACGTCTCGACGGCCGCGGCAATCGTGGTCGCGGCCGCGGGCTGCTTCGTCGCGAAGCACGGCAACCGTTCCGTATCGAGTCGGTGCGGCAGCGCCGACGTCGTCGACGCGCTCGGCATCCCGATCGACATCGAACCCGCGCGCCAACGAGAGGTCCTGCGCGACGCGCGCATCGCGTTCCTCATGGCGCCCGCCCATCACCCGGCGCTCCGGCACGCGGCGACGGCACGTCGCGAGCTCGGCCTCCGCACCATCTTCAACGCGCTCGGCCCGCTCGTGAACCCCGCCCGCGCGACGCACCAGCTCGTCGGCGTCTACGACGACGCGCTACGGCCGCTGATGGCTGCCGCACTGGGCCAGCTCGGCGTGAGGCGCGCGTGGGTCGTGCGGAGCGAGGACGGCCTCGACGAGATCAGCCCGTGTGCGCCCACCCGTGTGAGCGTGCTCGAGGACGGCGCGGTGACGGAGCTCGTCGTGACGCCGCGCGACTTCGGGGTCGAGCCGATCGACCTCGAGGCGCTTCGGGGCGGCGACGCGACGGAGAACGCGGCCGCGATAGTCGCGATGCTCGGAGGCGAAGGACACCCTGCCCTCTCCGCGGTGATCCTCAACGCCGCCGCGGCGCTCTCGCTCGTAAGGGGTCACGACCTCCGTGCGTGTGCGGAGGAGGCGCGCAGCGTCGTCGAGTCGCGCCGAGCGCACGAGACGCTCGAGAACTGGCGCCTCATCGCTCGGGCCGCGACGGAACCGCGATGAGCGGCGTCCTCGACGCGATCGTCGCCGCCAAGGAGCTCGAGGTCGAAGCGCTCCTCCGCACCCCCGTGGCCGCGCAGGGCTCGCACCTGCCGCGCAGGAACATGGCGAGCTCGCTGCGCCGCGCCGAAGGCGAGCCGCTCCGTCTGATCGCAGAGAACAAGCGACGGAGCCCGAGCGCAGGCGCCCTCTCGGTGGCGCTCTCCACCCCGGACCGCGTGGCTCGCTACGCGGAGAGCGGCGCCGCGATGGTCAGCGTGCTCTGCGACGAGGAGTTCTTCGGCGGCTCGTGGGACGACGTCGCGCTCGCGCGACGCGCGCTCGCCTCGATCGGTTCCTCCATTCCCGTGCTCGCGAAGGAATTCATCCTTCATGAGCGCCAGCTCTTCGAGGCGCGCGCGTGCGGCGCCGACGCCGTCCTGCTGATCGCCCGGATCTCGGGCAAGAAGGCGCTCGGCGAGCTCCATGCGCGCGCGAGGAGCCTCGGTATCGAGTCGCTCGTCGAGGTCGTCACCGAAGAGGAGCTCGAGTGGGCGCTCGACGCGCGCGCTGAGGTCATCGGTGTCAACGCACGCGACCTCGACACGCTGGTGATGGACCCCGAGCGAGCCGCGCGCGTGCTCGAGGCGATCCCTCCCGCGTGCGTCCCCGTTCACCTGTCGGGCCTCAAGGGCCCCGGGGACGTCGCTCGCATCGCCGGCACACGTGCACACGCCGCGCTCGTCGGGGAGACCTTGATGCGCGAGGACGACCCTCGCGTGCTCCTCGCCGCTCTGGTCGCGGCCACGCAAACCTGACTTTCCGCGATCCCGTCGTTATGCTCGAGGGGTGGAGTCGGGCGACGCACGCGGCCTCGACGGCTGGATCGACAGCTACCTCGATCACCTGCGCGTCGAGCGAGGCCTCGCCAAGAACACCCTCGAGGCCTACGCGCGGGACCTGGGCGAAATCGCCATCCACGTCGACGACGAGGCCGCGGACGACGTGCGTCGCATCGATCCGTCGGTGGTCCTCTCGTTCGTGATCTCCGGATCACGCCGAGGCAAGTCCGCGCGCTCGAGC
>JANXVA010000339.1 GCA_025351875.1 Myxococcales bacterium
CTCATGAAGGCCGTCGACAAGTTCGAGTACAAGCGCGGCTACAAGTTCTCGACGTACGCGACGTGGTGGATTCGCCAGGCGATCACCCGCGCGATCGCGGATCAGGCGCGGACGATCCGCATCCCGGTCCACATGATCGAGACGATCAACAAGTTGATCCGCACGTCGCGTTACCTCGTCCAGGAGTACGGCCGCGAGCCGACGCCGGAGGAGATCGCCGAGAAGATGGAGCTGCCGCTCGACAAGGTCCGCAAGGTCCTCAAGATCGCGAAGGAGCCCATCTCGCTCGAGACCCCGATCGGCGAGGAGGAAGATTCGCATCTCGGCGACTTCATCGAGGATAAATCCGTGGTGAGCCCCGCCGAGGCGGTGATCAACATGAACCTCGCGGAGCAGACCCGTAAGGTCCTGAAGACGCTGACGCCGCGCGAGGAGAAGGTCCTCCGCATGCGCTTCGGCATCGGCGAGAAATCGGACCACACCCTCGAGGAGGTCGGTCAGGACTTCGAGGTCACGCGCGAACGGATCCGTCAGATCGAGGCGAAGGCGCTGCGCAAGCTCCGCCACCCGTCCCGCTCGAAGCAGCTCAAGAGCTTCATCGAGTCGTAAGCGACAACCCACTTACCGAGGGTGCCCCAGCCACATCGGCCCGGGCGCCCTCGGCTTTTTTGTGGACCGAGGAAGCGCGTTCTACTTCGCGTGCTCGGGTCCGACGATTGGCGCGCCCTCACCCTTTTTCGGTCCCGAAGCTGCGGGCGAAACGGTCGTGCCCGCGGGGCCGGGCTCCATCTCGGTCGCGGGCGGATCGCTGCGGAGCGCGAGCACCGCGACGACCAGCGTCGCAAGGAAGAGCGGCACTCCAAGGAACACGCTCGCCGCGAGGATCTGCTGCGGCTCGACCGGCCCGACCGGAGCGATCGACTCCGACGGCGGATCGCTCGAGCGCCGGCGGCCCGGGAACGCACTCGAGCGCGCAGTGCTCGGAACGGCTCGCTGCTGCTGCGCGAAGTGCGGCGGCAGACTCGGCGCGGGATAGCCTGGGTTACTCGGCGGCGGCTGACTGTACCGGACGTTCGGCGGATTCGGCGTCGGCGCGTAGGGCTGTGCCGCTGCGTAGGGCTGCGCCGGTGCGCCATAGCCCTGCGACGACGGGCCTTGCTGAACGCCCGGTGGCATCGGTGAGAACGCTTGCGGCGGGTAGTGGGGCGATGCCTGAGGCGGATACGGCATCGGCTGCTGCGGGGGCGGGAACTGAGAGACGCGCGCCTGCGGGGGCGGAAACTGCGAAGCGCCGCGGGGCTGCGCTTGGGGCTGCTGGGCCCGAGGGTCGAAGCGAACGTCGTGACGAGGTTGGCCCATGCCCGACGCGGGCGCGTTCTGGACGGGCGGCTGCTGACGAGACATCTCGACCGGCATCGCGCCGATCGGACGCATCGGCGATGCGCGATGAGGTGATCCCGCGAGTGGTCGCTGAGCAGGGTGTTGCGGAGCGTAGGGCTGCTGTTGCTGCGGGAAGCGCTGTTGCGCCTGCTGCGGAGCGGGACGCTGCTGCTGAACGCTCTGCTGGTGCGGCTGCTGCTGCGGAAACGCCGGGCCGGGCTGCGAAACGGGAGCGCCCGGCTGGTGCTGGATACGCTGGATGGCGGGCGCGCGTTGGATCGATCCGGGCGGGCGCGCACCAACTTGAGAAGGCGCCGGGATTGGCGCACGCAGGTTGGGACGCCGCGGCGCCTCTTGCATGATCATCGTGTGGTCGTCGCTGTCCGCGCCCGAGTGTTGGGGAGGAGGACCTGGCGCGCGAGGCGCACCGAGCCGCGATGACGGCGCCGGTGCGCCGCCGCGCGCGGAAGGAGCCGCAGCGACGGGTGCACCACCACGTGAAGAGGCAGCGGGAGGAGGAGGCGCGGCCCCACCTCGCGCGGACGGTGAGGCGGCTGGAGCCGCACCGCGAGCAGACGGCACCGGGGCGGCACCTGCGCGAGAAGGCGGACCCGCGAGAGGACGTGGCGCAGGAGCAGGCGCGGGCGCGGTGGCGGCAGGACGTGCAGCAGGCGCACCTGCCGCTGGGCGCGGTGGCGGGAAGCCGCCGCGCCGCGCGGGCGGCTCGAGCGCAGGGCGCGAATGAACCTGCGTCGGCTCATCGTCGGCCGCGCTCGGAAGGCGCGGGCGCGGCAGCCCTTTCCGATCGCCGCCACCGCCGTCGTTCCGATTCATGTGCCTCCATGAGTGTACGGGTCCAGGCCGATGGGTCCAATCGATGGTTTTTCGTTCCGTGCGACGAGCGCCCGCGTCGCCGCGCGAGATGGCTGAGCGGGATTCGAGGGCCGAGAATCCTCCTCGGTGATCTAGGCTCTGCGGCGTGGGGTCTCCGTCAGCTCGGTACGCTCGGTTCGGAGGGCTCCTGGCGCTCGCGCTCGGCGTGTCGGCGTGCGAGCGCGGCTGCCTGGCGCGCCGCCTCCAGGATCGGTCTCTGTCCCCCATGCCCGGGGGCGAGGGACCGCGTGGGTCCGCGCAGCCGGACGGAGCGGCGGCGTTCGACCTCGCCGGCACCGACTGCTCCGACGGCCTTGGGCGCTGCTCCGAGGGTCGCGTCGAGGTGTCGGTTGCGGGTCACGTCCCGCACCCTTGCAGCGCGCCGCGCGAGAAGCCCGGGAGCTGCGAATGCGCCTGGAGAGCCGTCGCGTCGTGCGACGCCGGCTGCGTGAAGGACGGCCTCGAGGTCCTCGCGACCGCCGACGTCGCCGCCGTGCAACTCTGCGCGCCGATCGAGCCGCTCCTCCGTCCGCTCGTTCCGAGCGAGGCCACGACCGTCACGATCTGCGCGGAAGAGGGCGTGTCCTGCATCGAAGGAGTCGTCAGGGTCTGCGCGCATCGCGGACAGCCGGCGCAGCTCGTCGCCGGCTGCGCGCACGGTTGCGCAGGTGGCATCGCCGTCGACCTGGAGGACCTCCGCACCGCCGATGGACGCGCCGTGATCCTGTGTCGACGCGCTCACGCTGAACGCCGGTAGCGCGCACCGACGTACGCGAGCGAAGGCTGCGACGCGCGTAACGCGACGTCGAACTGCGCCGCGCACGCCACGTGCGTGACTCCTATGTCATTCCTTCCACGCTCGCGCGGCTTGGGCCGCCGCGACCGAAGGGCTTCTTTTCCGTCGTTGCCGCGCGGGTGATGTCAGGAAAGGTGACCGCTGTTCGAGGGGCTTTGTACGATTTCAATCGGGCTTCGACTCGGTTTCACGTGCCGCCTGGCGCGCGACGACCGACGGACTCGTGCTCCCAAAATCGACCTCGACCCGTCGCTGTTGGGTACCCGAGACGTACGAGAGACCTTGGCTCTCCGTTTGCTTCTTATCGAAGCGAACGAGGAGGCCGCCGGATCGAGACAGGGTAGGGAACCCGGGTCGGAAGTAAGGCGGACAGGGGACATGAATCGCTCGACGATCGGATCGCTTCTCTTCATTGGCGGCACCCTGGTGTTCCTCCTCGCGCCGTCCGGCGAGAGCGCGGCCCAGGGCGGTGACGCCCGGTCGGCCCTGG
>JANXVA010000035.1 GCA_025351875.1 Myxococcales bacterium
GGACAGCCGTTCTTCTTCGGGTCCGTATTCGGCGGACCGGGCACGTCGGGGCACGCATCGAGCGTGTCCGGAACGCTGTCGTGGTCGCGATCGGACGGACATCCGTTCGTGTTGGGGTCGTTGGTCTTGACGCCGGCAACGTCGGGACAAGCGTCGTCCTTGTCGGCGATCCCGTCGTGGTCGCGATCCGCAGGGCAGCCGTTGGTCTTCGGGTCGTCGGTGGGGACGCCGGGCACATCGGGGCAAGCGTCGTCCGTGTCGACGACGCCGTCTCCATCGCGGTCCGAGGGAGGAGGCGCCGGAGGAGGCTCAGCCGGAGGAGGCGGAGGAGGCAGAGCGTGCGGCGCCTCCGCGATGCCCGGCGCGTACTCGAACGATGCGAGCACGCGAAACGCAGCGGTGCCGGCGGCGTGCGAGAGGCCAGGACCTGCGCCGAGCCCGAAGCGAAAATCGCCGGCCGAGTAGTGTCCGCTCCCGAGCAGTGCGAGGGGCGTCGTTCGCTCGCCGAAGAACGCGTTCGCATGGGCGATGCTGGTGCTCCCGAAGAGCTCCGGACCGATCAGGAGCTTCTTGTCGAGCGCGCGGACGCCGACCGCGAGCCCGAAGTTGGCCTCGGTGCCGGTGGGGTGCCCCGCGAACCCCTGACTGTTCGCGCGGTACACGACTCCCAGCGAACCCGCGTAGGCGAGCGCGCCAACGTCACCGGCGAGCGCCACGTGCGGTCCGACGCGGATCGCGTCGTCGCCGAGAAATTTCTGGGCGTCGCCGGTCGGGAACCAGACGCGACCTCCCACGGCGAGCGTGATCTCGTCCCCGTAATTGCCAATCAGCCGAAGGTCGGCGCCGGCACGCAAATCCCCTATTCCCGCGCCGCTGTCGCCGACGATCCGCTGGCCCCTGACGACGCCGCCGGTCGTCGAGCCGTCCTGGGTGACCGCGACTGGAAGACTGACGCCCAGTCGCAAGCGCTCGAAGAGAACGACCGAGCCGCCGAGGTGCAGGAACAGTTGGTCGGTGACGACGCTCGTGTTCTCCGATCCGTCGGGATTGAGGAGGACGTACGGCTTGTAGCCGTAGTCCGCGACGAGGCCGAGCGCGGGTCGAAGGTGGCCGCGGAGGTCGAGCGTGTCGTTCGCGAACCACTCGCTCCCGCTCTCCGAAGGCTCGAAGCGATTGAGCGCGAACCCGGACGCGCTCTGCGCCAGCGCAGGATTTCCCGCTACGGCGACGGCCGCGCCGGCCAACGTGCAACGGAGTACGATCTGATGAGTGCGCTTGCATCGGCGACGTTTCATGGCTTCTCCCGAAGGCTCGCGTTGCACGTGCGATCAGGGGCACGGGGCGGCGGAGACGGTGTTGTTCAGCAGCGTGACCCCGGCCGTTTGACCGAAGGCTCGCCCCGGAATCACGGTCGCATTGGTCAGCAGGCTCACCTCGGAGCTCGCCAGGAGATTGCCGACGTAATGGACGCCGCCGTTGAGCGTCACGGCCGTCCCCGTCGTCCAGAAGATCCTGCAACCCAACGAGGCAGGACCACCGAGGATCACGGCGTTCGCGTTATCCATCACCGTGAGCGCTGTGCCGACCTGAATGACCCACACGGCGTTGGGGTCGCCCTTCGCGTCGAACGTGAGCGTGGTCCCCGCGATCTGGCCTGCGGAAGAGGAGAAACAGTAGACACCGGGCGCGAGCGTCATGCCGCCCAGGTCGAGGCCCGTCAGATTGTTCGCAGGCGGGCACGCTTTCCCGCTCAGCGTCGTATAGGCCGTGCCGACATCGAGGACCGCCTGGATGGCGCGTGCGTTGTTGATCTCCGTCTTGCCGGACGGCTGCGTGGGCGGCCCCGTCAATCCGATGATCGAAGGCCCGGTGGTGCCCACGTCGCCGAGGAGGACCGTGCCGATACCGCTGTTGGTCACCGTCGCGCCGCTGAGCACGACGAACGGGCCAGCCGTCCCTAGCGATGTAAGGAGCGGGGCTGTGCCCGAGTCGAAGCCGGCGTCGAAGCCGCCGTCGAAGGTCGCGGAGTCCGCGTCACCACCGTCCTGCGCCGCGTCCGGATCAGGCGCAGGGCCGTCGGGATTGGCCTCCGAGCCGCGTCCGTCGGCGGAGCCGTCGACCGCCGATGGGTCGAACGGATCGATGAAGTCCGATCCACCGCACGCGCCCGCGACCAGTGCAGCCAGAGGAAACACTACGACTCCCGCCGCGAGCAAAGCCCGTCGAACCATGCCACCCTGAGCGATCCCCTCGAAAATCGCACTTTCCTCTGAATTTTCGGGAGACGATGCGTGTCTGACGGAGATGACACTTCCGACGCGGGTTGAGGCAGGCACGGTTCAAACCTCGCGACGGCGGCCCGCCGCGGCGCGGGTC
>JANXVA010000086.1 GCA_025351875.1 Myxococcales bacterium
CCTCGAGCAGCTCGAAGGCCGCCTCGAGCTCGAGGAGATCGAACGCGCGCGCCTCGCCCTTCATGGTGTGGACGTGGCGGAAGATCTCTTCGACCGTCGCCAGGTCGAGGGGGGCGAGCGAGAGTGCATCGTCGTCGAGCCGCTCGAAGAAGCGCGCGACACGTTCGCGCGCGGTCGCGATGAATCGCACGAACAGCTGCGCGCCGCCGGCGACGAGCCTGCGCATCGCCGCCATGCGCTTGCCGTGCTCCTCCTCCTGCGTGACGACGGCCTGCTCGAGCTTTCGCCTCTCGCTCACGTCGGTGGCGAGCACCATGATGCGATCGACCTTCCCGTCCTTCGCGACGGGGCGGAACTCGAGCTCGAGCGGGATGACCGGCGCGCCCTTCTCGCGCTGGAGCGTCACCTCCTTGGGGGCGAGCTCCGCGAACGAGGACCACTCCTCCAGCGAGACGTCGAACGCGCTCTGCTGCCATTCGGCGAAGGCCTGCGCCTCGGCCTCGGATTCGGCCGTCTGTCCGAAGAGCAGCTCGCGGATCGAGCGGGCATCGAGGTCGGGCGTCGCGAAGACCTTCGTCGCCTGGCGCGAGACCGCACCTCGCACCTTGCCCTCGCGATCGAAGGCGACGATCGCCTGCCCCATGTGGTCGAACAGATCGCGGAGGTTCTGCGTGGCCGCCGCGAGGCGCCGCTCACGGTCGCCGATCTCCTCGCTCATCCGGTTGAAGGCCGTCGCGAGCTGGCCGAGCTCGTCGTTCGAGCGAACGTCGACGCGCGTCGCGAGGTCTCCGCCGCCCACCCGTCGCGCCGCATCGGAGAGGCGGCGCAGCGGGATCACGATCTGCGTCCGTGAGATCACGATGAGGACGGCCGCCGTCCCCGCCGCGAGGAGGAAGGTGAGCCAGAAGATCTGCCTCCGACTCGAGGCGAACGCCGCGTTCTCCCGCGCCAGAGAGAAGACGATCCGCATCCGCCCGACGTTGGCGTTCTCCCGGCCGACGACCAGCCGCATCACCTCGACGCGATCCTCTTGGAAGACGCCGCGGCTCGTGAGCCGGGCGCCGTCGATCGGCGCGGATGCGTCGCAGGCGCGGTCGAGCCTGACGACCGGCACCGCGCCGTCCTTCAGGAAGACGGCCGCGCAGTCGACCTCACCGTTCTTCTCGAGGTGCCGCAGCTCGGTCTCGATGGCCTCGTTGTCCGCGAAATCCAGGGGCGCCGAGAGCGACGCCGCGAAGAGATCGGCGACCATCATCGCCGCCGTTTCTTTTGCGCCGAGCAGCGACTGGCGCTCGCGCCGCGTCAGCTCGCGATAGAGGAGCACCGACACGAGCACGAGCACCACCAGCGTCGCGGACGTGAGCTTGGTGCCGATCGAGAGGCCGGGGCGAAGCTGCGCGGGCACCGAGGTCTGGAGACGCTTGTTGTTCACGGCGTTCCCGGTCGTTCATGGTAGACCGACGCGGCGTGACTGTGGGGTGCCGTTCACCGTTCGGGAGATTCGCGCTCGCGATCGGCGCGGTCGCATGGGTGCTCCTTCCACCCGGCACGAGCCTCGGTGACGAGGTCGCGGTCCCCGTTGCGCTCCAGGCCGAGCTCGTCGCGAAGGTCGCCTCGTACGATCGCAACCTGGTCTCTCGCGCCGGCGACCGCGTCCACATTCTCATCGTCGTCAACGCGAAGAGCGACGCGTCGAACAGCTTCGCCAAGCACATGACCAGCGCCCTCGGCGGCGTCGACAAGATCGGCGGCCTCCCGCACGACGAGACCACGGCGGCGTTCGGCGGCGCCAGGGCCCTGGCAGACGCGTGCCGCGCCAGGCGCATCGCGATCGTCTATGTCGCGCCCGGCCTCGCCGACGAGGTCGCGGGCATCCGGTCTGCGCTCGACGGCGTCAACGTGCTCAGCGTGGCGGCCGATGCCGCCGACGTGCCGAAGGGCATCGTCCTCGGCTTCGACCTCGTCTCCGGAAAGCCGAAGATCGTCGTCCACCTCGGTCAGGCGAAGAAGCAGGAAGTCTCGTTCAAGGCGGAGCTCCTCAAGCTCGCGAAGGTGCACGAATGAGCACCTGCACGAGGCTCCTCGCGATGCTCGCGGCCGCCGCCACGACGGCGCTCGCGTCCGCACCCGCGCGCGCCGACGACGCGGACACGAGCGAGCTCGAAGGGCTCCTCAACGAGAACGTCGTCGTCGCCGCGTCGAAGACCTCCGAGGTGGGGACCACGGCGCCGGCCACCGTCACCACCGTGACCGCCGAGGACCTGCGTCGCTACGGCATGCGTACGCTCGCCGAGGCCATCGACTTTCTCTCGCTCGGGGCCGTCACTTCGGACTCGCAGCACGTCGTCGACATCGGTGCGCGCGGCGTGCTCATCCCGAACGACAACGGCGATCACATGCTCTTGCTCGTCAACGGGCACACGCAGAACGAGCCGCTCTTCGGTCGCGCGAGCTTCGGTCGCGGGGCGTCCATACCCCTCGAGATGGTCGACCACATCGAGGTCATCCTCGGCCCCGGCTCGGTGCTCTACGGGTCGAACGCGATGCTCGGCGTCATCAACGTCGTCACGAAGCGCGCGAAGGACTGGTCCGGCGTCCACGCCGTCGGGGAGCTCGAGCCCGGCAAATCGTGGCGCGGCCTCGTGGGGGCGGGCGTCACGTTCCCCACGCCGCTCGCGGACGACCCGGCCGACCTCACGCTGGGCGTCGAGTACTACAAGCACGACGGGCCCGCGTTCTTCTACCCGTACCGCTACGGCGGCATCGACGGCTCGACCGCCAAGCCTTACCGCTACGCCCGCAACGGCCCGGAGAATGGCTACTGGGGCGGCGTCGCGAAGAATGGATACTACACGCGTCTCCCGTCGGGCTTCCTGCGGCTCGGGCTCGGCGACTTCGAGCTCAACGTCCAGCTGAGCTCGTTCGATCACTCGGCTCCGTATCGCTCTCGCTACACGAAGATCTTCCAGGACTTCGACGACCCCGACTCGCACGAGCGCGATCGCCGCATCGGCATCGACCTCACGCATCGCGCGCGGCTCGGGACGATCGCGCGGCTCACGTCTCGCGCGTATGCGGACGGCTGGGACTGGCTTGCCGACGTCAACGCGTCGGAGAAGGCGGCGTGCCTCGGCGCCGGCGACTCGAGCGTCAACACATGCTCGATCCAGGGGCGCGGGCGGTCGCGCTGGGCGGGCCTCGAGCTACGCACCGATCTCGACTGGCTCCAGACTTCGCAGCTCGTCACGACGCTCGGCATCGACGGGCGCCTCCGCGAGATCAAGTCGAAGGTCGATTTCTCCGACTTCGACACCGGGCGACCGCTCCAGTCGACGCAGGGGTTCATCGACCGCAACGACACGCTGCTCGGCGCCTACCTCCAGCAGACGATCCTCCCGACGCGCTGGCTCAGCTTCAATCTCGGTGCGCGCCTCGACAAGGAGACCCGCTTCGACGGCGTCGTCTCGCCACGGTTCGCGGCGGCCGTTCGCGCGTGGCACGGCGGTACGCTGAAGGGGAGCTACGCCGAGGCGTTCCGCTCACCGGCGTACGCGGAGACCGATTACACGAGCACGGTCCAGCTGCCGGCGGGCACGCTCGCGCCGGAGCGCGTTCGCTCGGTGGAGGTCTCGTTCGAGCAGAAGCTCGGCGCGCAGCGGCTCCTCTTCGGTGTCTTCCGCTCGTGGTGGCAGGACATCGTCGAGAACCACATCCTCAGCGTCCCCGAGCAGCGCGAGGCCGTGAGCCGAGGGGAGCTGGGCCTCGCGACGTTCGGCGTCGGGCAGTTCCGCAACGTCTCGCAGATCGACAACTACGGTCTCAACGGCACGTTCGAGGGCACGGCAGGGAAGGAGCAACAGCTGCACTACGGTCTCAACGCGACCGCGGCCATCGCCCGGCGCGACGAGGTCGGCGCACCGAGCGTCCCGCTCGCCGTCGCTCCGCAGATCTTCGGGAACGCGCGCGTCGCCTACGACATCCCGGGCGACTGGCCGACCGTCGCCCTCGCGACGCACTACGTCGGCAAGCGCCCCATCGACCGCGCGTACGACGGCGGCTGGCCGAGCGGTACCTACGCGCCTGCGCAGCTCGAGACGCGCGCGACCGTCTCCGGCCCACTCCCGCTCCTGCGCGGCCTCTCGTATCGTCTGACGGCGACGTACGCGCTCGCCGACCACGGCCCTTACGTCGTGGGCGCGCAGCAGGTCTACGAGGGTGGACCCGAGCCGTCTCCGTCGCTCCTCCCGCTCGACACGTTCCGCACCTCGATCGGCCTCCAGTACGATTTCCTTCCCTGAGTCATGCGCCGCGCCCTCCTCCTCTTCATGATGCTCGCGGTCCTCGTGGCCGGCTTGCGGCTGCTGTCCGCATGCCTGTCGGTCGAGCAGGTCATCGTCGAGAAGGACGGCAGCGGGCGCAGCGTGGGTTGTCTGCTTTGTCTCGAGAAGCCCGAGGCGTGCTCCGGTCTGATCGAGCAGTGCAAGGCCGACCCGCGATGCAAGCCTGCCTTCGCGTGCATCGAGCGCGAGGCGTGCTTCGATCTCCTCACATTGGACGACAAGATCAACTGCGGCCTCCCTTGCGCCGCAGATGCTGGAATCCAGAGCGCAACGGACCCGGTCATCACCACGTACCTCGTGGGACTCGTCGCATGTGGGCAGCAGAAGTGCGCGACCGAATGCAATCTCTCGGAGGGCGGTGTTGGTCCCTGAGTGCTCCAGTCGGCGCGACTGATATCCTCGTTGGTATGGGGGTCGCTCTTCATCGGATGCAACTCCCGCGCTTTCTGAGCGCGTCTCTGTTCGTGGCGCTCGTCGTCGCGCTCACCCACGTCGGCTGCGGTGCTCCCGACGACCCGGGCGCGCCCGAAGCGCCTGACGGCGGCGCCAACGTCGACGGCACGTCGGCGTGCTTCGGCGTCGCGGACGGTGTGCCGTGTGCCGGTGGCAAGCTGTGCGTGCGCGGTGTGTGCACCGATCCGTCGTGCGGCGACGGCATCGTCACTGCACCCGAGGAGTGTGACCGAGGCGCGCTCAACGGACCGGGCTCCGGATGCGAGACGACGTGCAGGCACAGCTGCATCTCCAGCGATGCCGCACGCAACTGCTCGGCGCAGGACTCGTGCGCCTCGACGGGCACCTGCGATGACGCGACTCACGCGTGCAAGGACGGCGGCCCGAAGCCCACAGGCGCAAGCTGCGGAGCCGGGATGTTCTGCAGGGGCGCCGACTGCGTGGCCTCGCTCTGCGGAGACGCCGTCGTCACGGCCCCGGAGACGTGTGACAACGGCGACGCCAACGGCCCGGGCACCGGCTGCGAGAAGAGCTGCAAGCTCTCGTGCGTGAACCCCGCGACGGATTGCCCGGCAACACCGTGCAACGTCGCCACCTGCAGCGCCGATCACCGCTGCGCGACGACACCCGACGCGACGAAGAACGGGCAGGCGTGCGGCGCCGGCCTCGTCTGCAAGACGGGCGCGTGCATCTCACCGACCGCGACGTGCGGTAACGGCATCCTCGAAGGCGGCGAGGAGTGTGATCTGGGCGCCGGCAACGGGCCCGGCACGGGCTGCGAGACGATCTGCAAGTTCTCGTGCACCGGACCGGGCACGCAAGGCTCGTGCGTCGACATGAACGCGTGTCACGCGGCGCCGACGTGCACGGCCGTGATGGTCGGCGGCAAAGCAGGGCAGCAGTGCGTGACCGGCGCGAGCAAGAGCGACGGCATCGCGTGCGGCGCCGGGAGCATCTGCATCGCCGCGGTCTGCAAGCCTTCGGTCTGCGGCGACGGCTTCCGCGACCCCGCGAAGAACGAGGAGTGCGACGACGGCAACCTGACGAAGCTCGATGCCTGCGACACCGCGTGCAAGTTCGAGCAGAGCCATCGCGTCATCGGCATGAGGATGCAGTTCGTCACCGACGCTTACTGCACGGTGAACGCGCTCGGGAGCTCGATTGCGGGCGCCGCGCAGTCATCCTTCCAGACCGATCTCGACAGCAGCATCAAGGACGGCTCGGTCTCCGCGCTCTTCACCTTCAACGGTGACCTCACCGGTGCGGCCGGCGCCGTGACCGTCGGCAACCTCTCCGGCGCGCCGCCGAGCAACGCACCGCCCTACAGCGGCACGAGCGACCTCGACGGGTGGTACGGACCGACGCTCTCGACCATCGATGCGACGCGCACGCCGCGCGCGACGCTCAAGGGCACGTATACCGCCAACGTCCTCAGCGCGACGGGTCGCCTCAATCTCATCACGTCGGTCGGCGGCGCGCTGGCGAGCCTCGCCGTGTCGGGCGCGAAGATCAACATCCCGATCGGCGCCTCGAGCGTGCCGACCACGGCTGCCGCCGCGGCCTCGCCGGGTCATGTCGCTGCCGAGCACCTCCTGCCGACGCTCCAGAGCTTCGGGGTCGCAGGCGGCACAGCCGGCTCGCCGACCGGTCAGATGTGCGGCAACATCGCGGCGACGTCGCTCGACACGACGTTGCCTCCGGCGTCGCTCCTCCCGGGCGGTGCCAATGCGTGCCTCGAGAACTACTCGTCCGCGAATCGCCTGATCGACATCATCGTCGGCGGCTGCACGGTCAAGGTCGTCCTCTTCAACGTCACGGTGATCAAGAAGACCCAGCCGGACCAGGCCGACCCGGCGGCTCCCGTCGCGGGAGCGGGCGCGCCGTACACCCTCTCGGCGGACGCCACCAAGCGCGTCACCGGCTGCAAGGACAAGGGCGGCGCCGTCGTGCCGCTCCAGGCGTGTCTCAACGCCGCCGCCTATTCGATGTCGTTCAAGTACGCGACCGATCGCGTGATCATCAAGTAAGAGTGTTGCGTGCGCGACGGTCCCACAACGATCGGTAAATACGTCCTCTGCGGCGAGCTCGCCCGGGGCGGCATGGCCACGATCTTCATCGGGCATGCGGTCGGCTCTGCGCATCCGCTCGCCATCAAGAAGATGGACGTCCAGGGTTCGAGCCCCGAGCTGATCACGATGTTCCTCGACGAGCTCGCGCTCGCCGGGAGCGTGAAGCACCGGAACCTCGTCGAGACCGTCGAGGTGGTCAGCACCGACGACGATCTCTGTCTCGTCATGGAGTACGTCGAGGGCGAGACGGTCAGCAAGCTCGTGAGGGCGTGTCGGGAGCAGCGCGAATCGATCCCGCTGCCCATCGTCGCGGGGATCGTGTGCGCGGCGCTCCAGGCGATCCACGCCGTGCACGAGGCGACGGACGCGAGCGGCCGCCCGCTCGAGATCATCCATCGTGACGTCTCGCCCCAGAACATCATGGTCGGCATCGATGGAATCACACGGCTCCTCGACTTCGGCGTCGCGAAGGCAGCCGTACGCCTCCAGCAGACGCGCACCGGCGAGCTCAAAGGCAAGGTCGCATACATGGCGCCCGAGCAGCTCGAGCGTCACGAGGTGACGAAGCTCACCGACCTCTACGCTACGGCGATCGTGCTCTGGGAGATGCTCGCGGGGAGGCGTCTCTTCGAGGCGGAGACCGAGGGGCAGCTCGTTCGCAAGGTGCTCGAGGGCGCGCAGGAGCCTCCGAGCACCTTGCGTGCGGACATCCCGCCCGCCCTCGATGCCGTCGTCATGCGCGCGCTCGCCAGGTCGACCGCCGATCGCTTCCAGACCGCGCGTCACCTGGCTGGCGCGATCGAGGGCGCGATCCCGCTCGCGCGCTCGCCGGAGATCGCGGAGTGGGTCCAGCGCGTCGCGAAGAAGACGCTCGAGGTGCGGGCGCGTCGTGTCGCCGGGATGCTCGCGGGCGGGAGCGCCGGGCCAGGTGCGTCACCGAGCTCCTCGCGGATGACCGCAGCACAGCCCTCCTCGTCCGAGCGGATGGCACGTGCGGTGTCGACAGGCTCGCTGCCGTCCGTGGGCTCGGGCGTGTCGAGCCCGTCGAGCGTGTCGAACGCGTCGAGTGCCTCGAGTCCGTCGAGCGCTTCCGTGCCGTCACCCTTCTCGGTCACGCCACCCGTCACGACGGGGCTGCGCTCGCGGACCTCTGCGGCCCCTGCCGCCGAGGACGCGACGTCGCCCGGCACCACCCGCGTCACGCTGAGCGGCGCGAAGAGCCCCGGCAAGCACGTGCTCATCATCGACGACAGCGCGGTCATCCTCGACAACGCCCGCCGCGTGCTCGAGGCCGACGGCTACCGCGTCACGACGACGAGCCAGACCGTCGGCGCCGCGCGTCATCTCGTCGACTGCGATCTCGCGCTGATCGACTTTCACATGCCTGGTTTCAACGGCGGCGCGGTCATCCAGTCGCTGCGCGGCGCATCCTCGGCGAGCGGCAAGACGTGCCTCTTCTACCTGTTCACGTCGGACCAGGAGGTCGCGAAGGACTACGCGCGCATGGGCTTCGACGGTTCGCTCACCGGGAAGGGCGACGACAGCGCGCTCCTACGCGGTGTGCGCGCAGCCTTCCGCGTGCTCCAGATGCGCGCGATGCGGAAGTAGAATAGAGGAGAAGTGATTACCCCTGGCTCGCGGGGGAATCACCCTCCTGGCGGACGTTGCCATAGCGCGTGCGGAGATCGGGGAGGGCTGCGCCGATCGCGTCACGCGCGCGGTCGCGCAGGGTCGCAACGTCGTCGGGGCCGAGCCCAGCGGTGGGGATGGGCGTCAGGACCTTCGCGCACGCGTGGGCCTTGCCGAACCACTTCGAGTGCTTCGGGCGCATCTGCCGCGTGCCGGCGAGCGCGAGCGGGAGGACCGGTACGCCGGCGGCGATGGCGAGCCGGAAGGCGCCGTCGCGGAACGCGAGAAGCTCACCGTCCTTCGAGCGCGTCCCTTCGGGGAACATCATGACGGAGATGCCGGCTTCGAGCGCGCGCTCGCACTCCCTCATCATCTCGCGGACGCTCTCGCCTTCGCCGCGACGGAGCGGGATGTCGCCGCCGAACCGCATCGCCCAGCCGGTCATTGGCGGTCGGAAGAGCTCCTCCTTGGCGACCCAGCGCATGTCCCAGGGGAGGAACGAGAGGAGGAACGGATCGGCCTGCGACTCGTGGTTCGCGACGACGACGTACGCCTTGTGGTCGATGTCGGCCGGGCGCTCGCCCTCGATCTCGAACTTCCACAGCGGCGTGAGCCTGCTTGCGGTGCGCCCGAGGCGGCGCATCCAGCGGCCGGGCACGCGCTGGGTCGGGTCGCCCCGGTGCAGCAGCGAGGACACGGCCATCAGCGGCAGGAACGCCGACAGGACGAGGCCGAACTCGGCATACGTGTAGAGCCCGCTCACCGCGTGATTCGTCGCCACGCCATTTTCATAGTGCAGGAGGGCCGATCCGTTCGTCACGACTCTGCCACGCGACACGGCCGAGGAGGCGCTCCGCGGTCTGGCCGTCAGCCAAGCTGCCAGATCCGGACGGGCTGCTTGCGGCCCCGGACCACGATGGGCTCGTGCGCGATGGCGCTCACGTCGGTGCGGCCGCTGGCGGTCCACGTCTCGTCGGAGACGAGCACCATGGAGGAGAGCTCCTTGTTCAAGGCCTCGATCCGCGAGGCCACGTTCACGACGTCTCCGATCACGGTGTACTCCCGGCGCTGCGCCGAGCCGATGTTGCCGACGACGGCGTCGCCCGTGTGCAGCCCGATGCCCACCTTGGTCGGCGGGATCTTTCCCTCCGCGACGAGGCGCTCGACGCGCGCGACGATGTCGAGCGCGGCATCGACCGCGGCTCGGCTCGCATTTTCCTCGGCGATCGGCGCGCCGAACACGGCCATGTACCCATCGCCCAAGAACTTGTTCACGATGCCGTGCCGGCTCACGACCGCGTCGATGGTCGCCTCGAAGACGTCGTTCAGGTAGTCGACGACCTCGCCGGGCGTCTTGTTCTCGGAGAACGCGGTGAAGTTCCGGATGTCGAGGAACATGACGCAGACGTTGCGCACCTCGCTCTTCACCTCCGCCTTGCCGGCGACGAGGCGCTCCACCACCTCGGGCGACACGTGCTGGCCGAACACGCCGAGGATGCGCGCGCGCTCGCCGACCGACTCGATGGCGCTCGTGAAGCTGCTGCGCAGGCGACGCGCGACGAACCCGGCCGCGACGCCGCTGACGAGCAGGATGACGGCCTTGCCGAGGTGATGGGGCACGGACGAGAGAGCGGGCTCGACGACACGCGCGTCGTTCGCGCCCCAGAGCAGCGCGATGAGCGCGTACTCGCCGGCCGCGACGAGGCCCGTGAACGTGCAGAGAAAGAAGTCCAGGCCGAGCGTCGAGAGGAGGATGAAGATGAAGTAGACGAACGCCGACGGCATGAGCAGCGCCTGAACGGGACCGTCACTCGACGCATAGAAGAGGATGACGGCACTGGGCATGCTCGTCTCGACGAAGGCATGCAGGTAGCGCCGACCCAGGCGCGGCGTCTCGTCTCGGTCGAGGAGCTTCTTGAGCCAGAAGAGGACGTACAGCTCGAAGCCGGCGACTACGATGAGGAACAGCCCGACCGGCGCGCGGTCGAAGCGGCCGTGGAGCAGCGAGACGACGGCCTCGGGGTACGCGCTCGACGCCGTCACGAGCGCGAACAGCGCGATGGTCGCGATGGCGAAGAGCAGCCGCGCGCGGACGCGCTCGGCGCCGAGGATCTCGCGGACGAGGCGCCGCTCGAACGTCTCCCTCGGGTCGACACTCATGCGCGCGGACCGAGCATATCCTCAGGGAACGAGGACGAGCTTGCCCTTCACGTCGCGCTTCTCCATGCGCTCGAGGGCGCCCGCCGCATCCGCGAACTTGATCACGCCGTCGACGTGCGGAGCAAGCTTGCCGTCGGCCACCCACTCCAGGATCTTCCGCGCATTGGCGTGGT
>JANXVA010000115.1 GCA_025351875.1 Myxococcales bacterium
ATCGAGAACGTCCCCGCCGTCGTCGGGCAGCCCAGCACACCGATGCGGGTGAAGACGAGCGTGTCCGGATAGAAGCGGTAGAGCGTCTTGTCCGTCGCGACGACGTAGATCTGCTTCGTCTCCTGCGTGCACTCGAGCGCATCCTCGGGGAGCGTGACGGCCGAGGCCTCCGCGAACGAGCCGCTCTCCGCGCCCGCGCCGGCCTCGGGCGAGGTGTCGGTCGGCTCGGCCGGGAACGTCGTGGTCTCGTCGGCCTTCGCGCAGCTCAGCGCGAGGGCCACGATCGTCGCCGCTGCACCGAGAGCGAGAGCCCTCACTTGACGGGTCCTCCCGCGTCGCAGTCGCGCGTCAGACACTTGCCGACCACGCAGGGCTGACCGGGACCGAGCGGGCACGGCGTCGCGCAGCTCCCGCAGTGGAGCGAGCTGCTGTCGAGGTTCGCCTCGCAGCCGTTTTCGTCCTTCCCATCGCAGTTGGCGAAGCCCGGGTAGCAGACGTAGGAGCACTCTCCCGCGGTGCACGCGGGGCTACCGCCGCCCGGGTGGCGCGGGCTCACGCTCTTTGGGCCCGGGCACGTGATCCCGCAGCCGCCGCAGTTCGTCGCGTCGACGTTCACGTCGACACACGTGCCGTTGCAGTTCGTAGTGCCCGCCGGGCAGAGGCACGTGCCGCCGGAGCAGGTCTTGCCGAGCTCGCACTTGTGGCCGCACGCTCCGCAGTTGTCCGGGTCGTCGCTCAGCTTCGTCTCGCAGCCGTCGCCGCAGAAGTTGGTGTTGCAGTCGGCGTAGCCGGACGCGCACGTGAGGTCGCACGACGCCGTCATGCACTGCCACTTCGTGTGGGCTGGGCTCACGCCCGCGCCGCACTTCCACTTCGGATCGGCGAGGTCGGTCGGCGCCGTGCACGCCGTCCCGCATGCGCCGCAGTTCAGGTTGTCCGAGTCGAGCTTCACGCACTCGGTACCGCACTGCGTGTAGCCGTTGGGGCATCCGCACGCGCCTCGCCAGCAGCTCACGCCGTCCTTGCATGCGTTGCCGCAGGCGCCGCAGTTGGCCGGGTCGCTGTCGGTCGGGGTCTCGCAGCCGTCGGCGGCGGAGTGGTTGCAGTCTGCGGTGTACTCGTCGCAGACCACGTGGCACTGGCCACCGCTGCACACGAAGCTCCCGTTCGGCGCCTTGTTCGGACACCTGGTGTCGCACGCGCCGCAGTGGTCGACGTCGGTCTGGAGGTTCGTCGTGCAGAGCCCCGGTTCACCCGGGCACGTCGCGTGCGGCGCGGGGCACTCGGTGCTGATGCAAGAGAGCTGCGGGGGGCCGCCAGAATCAGTCGCGAAGGTGGGCAGGCTGTCCGCGGCGAAGCCGGAGTCGACCGAGCGCGCGCAGGCCGCGTGGAGCGCCAGCAGGAGAACCCCGAGGCTCGCGAACCGTGCGAACCGTGCGAACCGTGCGAACCGTGCGAACCGTGCGAACCGTGCGAACCGTGCGAACCGTGCGAACCGTGCGAACCGTGCGAACCGTGCGAACCGCGCGAACCGAGTGAAGGAGGGGAGGTTCATCGGCGCGGAGGTCTCGTAACGGACTCCGCGCGTGGCTGCAAGACGTGCGCCGGCCGAGGAGCCCGGCTTTTCCCGTGCCCATCTGCGATCGCGCGTTCCCTAACGCCCCCCGTGCGTTTCGTTCGTCCGAACCGTTCGTCCGAACCGTTCGTCCGATTAGGAGGCCAGCTCGTCGGGAACCAGGAGGACTTTCCCCTTCGCCTTGCGATCGTGGAGGTAGTGATGCGCCGCCGCCGCCTCGGAGAACTTGAACGAGCAATCGACGTGCGGATGGATCGTGCCCGCTTCGTACATGGCGACGAGCGCGGCGAACTGCTCCTGCAGCATCGCGAGCTCTCCGAAGAGGTGCCCCATGTTGACGCCCTGGACGGCCTTGTTGTCGTCCATGAGCTTCATCGGGCTCCACTTCTTCACCTGGATGACCTGGCCGAGCGCGTGGAGCAGGCTACGCGTCTTGCCGGAGCCGGCGGCCGAGAGGCCAAAGGCAACCAGGCGCCCAGCGGGCGCGAGGAGCTCGTAGCCGTGCGTCCAGCTCGCGCCGCCGACCGGATCGAGCACGAGATCCACGCCGCGCCCGTTCGTGAGCGCGCGCACCTCGGCGACGTAGTCCGCCTCGTTCGCGATCGGATGCTGACAACCTCGCTCCTTCAGGAAGGCATGCTTCGACGCCGACGCGATGCCGAAGATGTCGCAGTCGCGCGTCTTCGCGAGCTCGATCGCCGCGAGGCCAACGCCGCCCGCCGCGGAGTGGATCAGCACGCTCGAGCGGCGGCGCAGGTTGCCCGTGAAGAGCATCATGTGATGGGCCGTGAGGTAGACGACCGGGAGCGCCGCGGCCTCCTCGAAGCTCATGCGCGCGGGCATGGCGAAGACCTGTCCCTCCTTCAAGACGAGCGTGTCCGTGTAGCCGCCGAACCTCGGCATGCCAAAGACGCGATCGCCCGCTTTCAACCGCGTGACGCCCGCGCCGACCTCGTCGATCACGCCCGACACCTCGTAGCCCACGACACACGGAACCTTCGGCGCGTCCGGGTAGAGCCCGACGCGCGCCATTAAGTCGGCGTAATTGATGCCTGCAGCATGCACACGAATGCGAACCTCACCCTCGGCCGGGGTCGGATCAGGAGCCTCGCGCACCTGGAGCACTTCGGGGGGACCGGCCTTCGTGATCCAGATTTGGCGCATGTGACGACCTCCGATGCTACGTGAAATCCCACCGTCGCGACCGCGACATCGAGCGGCGTCGATCGCGAGCACGATCGTGTTCATGCTCGGGAGCACGGAGTACGCCGCTGCGCAGCCTGCGCAGCCGACGCTACCTCCGGCGTCGTCGGCGGCTCCGCTGCCCGGCGTTCCGGTGATGCCGCCGCGCCAGCGAGGCTCGGCGGAGGTCGCGTACCCCGAAGGCGCGAGCGGGGACGGGGTGGTCGTCCTCATCGTGCTCGTCGACGCCGCGGGGGCGGTCGCCGACGTGACGCCGGCGTCAGGCGAAGAGCCCTTCGTCACCGCCGCAGTCGCCGCCGCACGCGGATGGACGTTCGACCCTGCGACGCGCAACCGCGCTCCGCTCGCCGCGCGCATCAGGATGGAGATCGTGTTCCACGCGCCCGAGCCCGAGGCGCCGGTCGTCGCGCCTCCCGCGCCCGCCAGTCCCGCTGCGGCTCCTCCGCCGCCTCCCCCGCCCGTCGTCGACGAGGTCGACGTGCGAGGACAACGCCCGGCGCCAGGTGCGACGTCGCTCGGTCGCGCCGAGGTGCGTCAGCTCCCGGGCGCCTTCGGCGATCCGTTCCGCGCCCTCGATGCGCTCCCGGGCGTGACGCCGATCGTCTCGGGGCTCCCCTTCTTCTACGTGCGCGGCGCGCCTCCCGGGAACATCGGCTACTTCCTCGACGGCGTCCGCGTGCCCTACCTGTTCCACGTCGGCGCAGGTCCGTCGGTCATCCATCCGGGGATGGTCGACACCGTCGATCTCTATCCCGGCGGCTACCCTGCCCGCTTCGGCCGGTACGCAGGCGGCATCGTGTCGGCGGAGACGACCGCGCCTCGCACGGATCTCCACGGCGAAGGAAACATCCGCCTCTTCGACACCGGTGCGCTCGTCGAGACGGGATTCGACGGCGGACGCGGGACGGCGCTCGTCGCGGGTCGCTACTCGTACACCGCCGCCATCCTCTCGCTCATCGCGAAGGACACACGGCTCGACTATCGCGACTACGAGGCCCGCGCGACGTACGACGTGACGCCCGACGATCGCATCAGCTTGCTGACCTTCGGCTCCTACGATCTCGTCGCGCAAACGGCCGCGGGCATCGAGAGCGTCCTCTTCGCGTCGGAGTTCTACCGCCTCGATACTCGATGGGACCACCGCTTCGGCCCGAAGACGAAGGTGCGCGTCGCCGTGACGGGCGGGTTCGACCAGACGCGCATCCCCGGCCAGCCGCGAAACTCGCAGGACACCCTCGGCTCGGTCCGCTTCGAGCTCACGCACCTCGCGGCCGACAACGTGACGTTCCGCGCGGGCGGTGATGCCACGCTGGATCGCTTCACGGCCGACACACGGCCGTACGCAGACCCCGACGACCCTGACACCAAGCGCTTCAACGCGCTGTTCCCGCCCCGTGACGACGTGAACTTCGGCACCTGGGCCGACGTGAAGCTCGTGCTCGGCCCGTGGGAGATCGTACCGGGCGCTCGCGTCGACATCTACAACTCGTCGGGGACGACCGCGATCGGCGTCGACCCGCGCATCGGCTCTCGGCTCCACGTCGCAAAGGCGGTGCACGTGATCCACACGTTCGGGATCGCGCACCAGCCGCCGTCGTTCCTCATCCCGATCCCGGGGCTCGCGATCGGCAGCCTGCGCGGCGGGCTCCAGCGGAGCATCCAGTCGAGCGCAGGCCTCGAGATCGATCTCCCCGAGGCCACCACCGCGACGATCACCGCCTTCGACAACGTGTTCCAGAACATGAGCGACACCCTCGGCGTCGTGCAGGGCGGCGACGTGCTCGACCGGGCCCTCAAGGAGCAACGCAGCCTCGGGTCGGCGGTCGGCGGCGAGCTCTACATCAAGCGCAAGCTCACGCGGAGGTTCGGCGGCTACCTCTCGTACACGATCTCGCGTTCGACCCGCAGCGTGGACCACGAGCACTTCCTCAGCGCCTTCGATCGCACGCACGTCGCCAACGTCGCGGTCGCCTTCGACATGGGCAGGCTCTGGCGCGCGGGGACGCGCTTCACGATCTACACGGGCACGCCGGTCGTCCCGCCCGGCGGAAATGGGCTCATTCCGCCGCCCCGCTCGCAATCGCCCGAGCGCGACCCGCTCTTCTACAGGCTGGATCTCAGGCTCGAGAAGCGCTGGAACCTCAACCAGGCGAAGACGACATGGCTGTCGTTCGTCGCGGAGGTCCTGAACGCTACACTTCACACCGAGGTGCTTCAGGGCCAGACCATCGGGCCGGTGACGATCCCGAGCATCGGCGTCGAGGGAGCATTCTGACGATGCGAAGACTTCAGAGCCTCGTTCTTCTCGCGTGCGGCGCGCTCGGCCTCGGCGCGGCCGGCGCCCTTGCGCTCGACGCGTGCGTGCCGGCCGACGACCGCCCGCCGCCGGGAAAGCTCACGCTGACGGTGTCACCGAGCCAAGCGGTGCAGAACGGCGTCGTGACGGCGGACGGCTGGAGCGTGGTGTTCGAGCGGGTGCTCGTGGGGATCGGCCGAGCGTCGCTCGGCAACAGCTGCGCGCGGTACTCCGACTCGAGCTACGACCGCCTGCTCGACGTCACGTCGAAGAGCGGACAGAAGCTGAGCATCCTCTACGGCATCGGCCAGTGCGATCTGCGGTTCCGCGTGTCGCCGCCGTCGACCGACGCGGTGCTCGGCGAGGGCGTCACCGAGGGCGACAAGACGGCGCTGCGCACGCCCGGCGGCGATCCGTACGTCCCGCTCGGCGGAATCGCGATGGAGGTCACCGGCGCGGCGACGCGCGACGGCGTGACGAAGCGCTTCCATCTCGTGTTCCGGCCGCGCGTCCGCTACGCGAACTGCAAGCTCGAGCCGGACGCTGGCCTCGCGCTCGATCTGCGCTCGGACGTCGAGGAGGTGTTCGACATCCGGATCGAGGCGGAGGCTGTCCTGCGCGACGACGTCGACGCATCGACCGCCTCGCTGCGGTTCGAGCCCTTCGCGGCGGCGGACAAGGACGGGGACGGCACGGTGACACTGGAGGAGCTCCGCGCGGTGCCGATCGCGAGCGTCCGCAACAGCGGCACCTTCGAGGCTGGCATCTACGAGTTCGACGACGACGCAGGCGTATTCCGGGCAGGAAAGGCGGTGGTCATCGAGTCGCTCGGCGACTACGTCTACGAGCTGCTCATGCCGTCGCTACCGCGCTTTCGCGGCACCGGATCGTGCGGAGCGGGCGTCGGAATGGGACGAGGCGGCCCGGGCTGAGCGCCCTTCGGGTACGATCGCGCTCATGCTCTCGATCGGCGTCTCCGAGCTCATCGTGATCCTCGTGATCGTCGCGCTCCTCGCGGTTCCGGTCCTCGTCGCCCTCATCGTCGTCCTCGGAAAGCGGAAGAGCCACAACAGCAACGCCGCCGCGAACCTCGGTCAATGCCGGGCGTGCGGGCGCCCTGTCTCGCCGCGGGTGCAGGTCTGCCCGGAGTGCGGGACGCCGCGGTTCTGAATGGCTGAGTGCCATCTGCGTCGCCCGTCGCACGCGTGCTCGTGCTGGCGGTCCGAGGGCGGTAACCTCCGGGCATGCGCGCTGTACGCTGCCACGAGCTCATTGGTCCCAAGAGTCTTCGCGTCGACGAGGTCCCCGCACCCACGCCCGGCGAGGGCGAGGTCCTCATCGAGGTGCACGCTGCAGGCCTCAACTTCCCCGACGTCCTCCTGACGTACGGCAAGTATCAGTTCAAGGCCGATCCGCCGTTCATCCCCGGCGGTGAGGGCGCCGGCATCGTGCGCGCGGTCGGCTCGGCGTCCGGAGGGCTCGCCGTTGGCGACCGCGTCGCGTTCCTGGTCATGAACGGCGCCTTCGCCGAGCAGGTCGTCGCGCCCGCGGCGGGCGTGGTCAAGCTCCCGGACGACGTCTCGTTCGAGGTCGGCGCCGCGACGCTCCTCACCTACGCCACCACGCTCCACGCGCTCGCCGATCGCGCCGCCCTGCGAGCCGGCGAGACGCTCCTCGTGCTGGGCGCTGCAGGCGGCGTCGGCACGGCCGCCATCGAGCTCGGCAAGCTCCTCGGCGCGCGCGTCATCGCAGCCGCGTCCAGCGACGACAAGATTGCATACTGCAAGGAACGCGGCGCCGACGAGGGCATCAACTACGCGCGCGAGGACCTCAAGGACCGCGCCAAGGTGCTCACCAAGGGCAACGGAGCGAACGTGATCTACGATCCGGTCGGCGGCGCGTACGCCGAGGCTGCGCTCCGCGGGATCGCCTGGGAGGGCCGCTACCTCGTCGTGGGCTTCGCAGCCGGCGAGATCCCGAAGATCCCGCTGAACCTCGTTCTCCTCAAGGGCTGCCAGATCGTCGGCGTGTTCTGGGGATCGTTCGCGGCCCGCGACCCTCTGAAGAACCGGCAGAACGCCGAACGCATCCTCGCCTGGGTCTCGGAGGGCAAGCTCCGGCCCCATGTCGACACCGTCGTGAAGTTCGCCGACGCGCAGGGTGCGCTCGAGCGAATGGAGCGCCGCGACGTGAAGGGCAAGCTCGTCCTGGTTCCGTAACTCGCGGCCAAAGGAATGGGGGGATTCACAGGAAGATCAGAAGATCAGACGTTGGATTTTGATTTTTTCCGTGCACCCAATTTTTTCACCAAAAA
>JANXVA010000119.1 GCA_025351875.1 Myxococcales bacterium
GGCTGCGTTCTGGAGAGCCGTGCGAACGACCTTCACCGGGTCGATGACGCCCTGGGCGATGAGGTTGCCGTACTGGTCGGTGGCGGCGTTGTAACCGAAGTCATCCTTGCCCTCCTTGACCTTGTTGACGACGATCGAGCCTTCGAGGCCGGCGTTGCCGACGATCTGGCGAAGGGGCTCCTCGATGGCGCGACGGATGATCGCGACGCCGAAGCGCTGCTCGTCCGAGAGCTTGAGGTTGTCGAGCGCGGACTGCGCGCGGATGAGCGCGACGCCGCCGCCGGCGACGATGCCCTCTTCGATGGCCGCGCGGGTCGCGTGGAGCGCGTCCTCGACGCGGGCCTTCTTCTCCTTCATCTCGGTCTCGGTCGCAGCGCCGACCTTGATGACCGCGACGCCGCCGACGAGCTTCGCGAGACGCTCCTGGAGCTTCTCACGATCGTAGTCGGACGTGGTGTTCTCGACCTGGGCGCGGATCTCCGCGATGCGGCCCTTGAGCTTGTCCTTGTCACCGCCGCCGTCGATGACGGTGGTGTTGTCCTTGTCCAGGGTGACGCGCTTGGCGCGGCCGAGGTCGGAGATCGTGACGTTCTCGAGCTTGAGGCCGAGCTCCTCGGCGATGACCTGACCGCCCGTGAGGACGGCGATGTCCTTGAGCATCTCCTTGCGGCGATCACCAAAGCCCGGCGCCTTGACGGCCGCGCAGTGGAGCGTGCCACGGAGCTTGTTGACGACGAGCGTGGCAAGCGCCTCGCCCTCGATGTCCTCGCTGATGATGAGGAGCGGCTTCTGCTGCCGGGCGATCGCCTCGAGCACCGGAAGGAGGTCCTTCATGTTCGAGATCTTCTTCTCGGAGATGAGGATGTAGGCGTCGTCGAGGACGGCCTCCATGCGCTCCGGATCCGTGACGAAGTACGGCGAGAGGTAGCCGCGGTCGAACTGCATGCCCTCGACGACCTCGAGGATCGTCTCGGCCGTCTTGGACTCCTCGACGGTGATGACGCCCTCTTTGCCGACCTTCTCCATGGCCTGCGCGAGCTTCTCGCCGATTTCCTTGTCGCCGTTGGCGGAGATGGTGCCGACCTGGGCGATCTCCTTCGGGTCCTTGGTGACCTTCGCCATCGTCTTCAGCTGAGCTACGAGCGTCTCGACAGCCTTGTCGATGCCGCGCTTGATCTCCATCGGGTTGTGCCCGGCCGCGACGAGCTTCGAGCCCTCGCGGTAGATCGCCTGCGCGAGGACCGTCGCCGTGGTGGTGCCGTCGCCCGCGACGTCGGACGTCTTGGACGCGACTTCACGGACCATCTGCGCGCCCATGTTCTCGAAACGGTTCTCGAGCTCGATCTCCTTCGCGACGGTGACGCCGTCCTTGGTGACCGTCGGGGAGCCGAAGCTCTTCTCGATGACGACGTTGCGACCCTTGGGGCCGAGCGTGACCTTGACCGCATCGGCGAGGGCGTTGACGCCCGCGAGGATCAGGTTGCGCGCGTTCTCGGTGTAGACGATTTCTTTCGCTGCCATGTTCGTGACCTCTGAATCTTTGAAATGAAATTTTTGCGACCAAGCGGGCGGGTCTCGGGTCGGAGGGGCTGAGCCCCTCGAACCCGAGAGTCCGTCACTTCACTTGTCGAGAACGGCGAGGATGTCGTCTTCGCGGACGATGAGGCGCTCTTCGCCCTCGAGCTTGACCTCGGTCCCGCTGTACTTGCCGAAGAGGACGCGGTCGCCGACCTTGACGTCGAGCTTGCGAACGGTTCCGTCCTCGAGGACCTTGCCGTTGCCGACCGCAACGACCTCACCCTCGATCGGCTTCTCTTTGGCCGTATCGGGGATGATGATGCCGCCCTTGGTTTTCTCCTCTTCCTTCACACGCTTGAGGATGACGCGGTCCTGCAGGGGACGAATGTTCATGACTTGCCTCTCGAATTTGCCTCCTCGGCCAGGACGGCCGGGGGCTGGGTAGCGATTGTTAGCACTCACAGGTGGTGAGTGCTAACGAGTGCGCCGGAACATAATCGCGCGTCCGGGGACGTCAAGGGCCAGCGTGCATGCGCTTGGGCGATCCTTGCGCGGCCGCCAACGTGGCGCAATTACTGGCGTTCCCGTGTGCGCAGACCTTGCGCGCGCCGTTCTGGCGCGACCGTGGCACTCGGCCTCGTTGAGTGCTGACACGATTCTTGACGTAAACTCCCGAAACTCCCTGAAAATTGCCTGCGGCGTGGCCGTTGTATACTCAATGATCAGCGCCCGCTCGGGGCGCGGCAGGTGCGGCAATACACGGGAAGTAGCTAGGCGGAGGTCAGAAATGACAGGGATCGTGGCCACGGCATCGGTTGCTGACTTCTTCGAGGAGGTCGTAGAGGACGCCATGAAGGTGAGAGGCGTGAGCGCCTCCGAGGGCGTCACCTCGTACCTGGTCGCGCTGCTCACCGAGCTCGCGAAGCCGGGCAGCCCCGTCGAGCGCACCCTCGACCGTCCCCTGACCCTCCTGCTCGACGAGGCGCTCCACACCAACGGGCTCGCAGACCGCTTCGACAAGCTCCGCACCCTCGGTGATGGCGTCCTCTACTCCTCCGGCTTCTTCGCCGACCACTTCGAGGCGCGCGGCGTCGACACGAACTACGTCATCAGCATCGGTCGCACGGCGTACGAGAACGCGGGCTCGCTGCTCCGTACCGGAAGCGAACGCGACGTGGAGAAGAGCGTCGACATCTTCGGTGAGCTCGCGAAGGACTTCGCCACCTTCGTCGCCGTCCTCGCGGAGGTCGCGCACGCGACGGTCGCGAAGGGCGTCCAGACCTCTCGCGGCGTGCTCAAGCTCTACGAGCGATGGCTGAAGACCCGCAACGAGCGGCTCGGTGAGGCGCTCGCCTCCCAGGGCTTCGTCACACCGCGCGGAGGCGGGCGCGTCCTCTCGTGACCCACGAGCGCGTGCTCGAGGGCAACGGCGTCGGTCTCGTTCGCGAGATCGCCCTTGCCGGCCGCATCCAGCGCGGCCTGGAGGCGCTCTACCGTCTCGATCGCACCGCCGACGTCGACGCGTTCGTCACCCACGCCGACGAGGGGCAGCGCGAAGCGCTCCTCGTGCGCGAGTCCGAGGATGGGCTGGAGCTCCAGCTGCGGATCCCGCGACTCGGTGATGCATCGGTCGACGTCGACGGCGCAAGTCTCGACCCGCTCTGCCAGATCATCGAGGGCGTGAGTCACTTCGTCTATCTCGCCGATCGGGCATCCCTCGAACGCGAGGCCACTCAGCTCGAGCTCGAGCTGCAGGCCGAGGTCGACAAGTACGTGATCCTCGCGTCGGCGCTGCGGGACTTCGACGTGCGGACGAGCCGCCGCCTTCGCGAGCGCCTCTACGACGACGTCTCGTTCGTCCACGACGCGAACACCGTCGAGGGTGAGCGCTATCGGATGGCCAACGTCTGCGCGCGGCGGTTCACGGGTCGCCTCGAGCGCGACTACGTGACGCGCGCGCGCTTCCGCGAGCTGCAGGGCGAGCTCCGCCGGTTCTTCCACATGGGCCAGAACGAGAAGCTCCGCTCCCCCTGAAACGCGCTGGAGTGGACGCCGGCACCTGAACGTCGGGAGGTTCACCGGCACGGGACGCGTTCCCTTCTCGAGGCCTTTTCCTCATGGAATCATTGAGGTTTACTCGACCTCGTCCGCGGCACGGCGAGTGCTCTATGTCCTGTCGTAACCAAACGGAGGAATACAGCGATGAAGCTCTCGAACGTGTCTCTGGTGTCGATGATGGCCGTCCTCGGGCTCGTGGCGGTGGGCTGTGCGGCCAAGACCGACAGCAGCAGCGACGGCACTCTGGGCACCGATGAGGCCCAGCTCGTCTCCGACAACTCGGAGGCGCAGGACACGGACGACACGATGGAGTCGGGTGTCGAGGAGCCGCTCAGCGGCGCTGACCCGACCGATCCGGGTACCCCAGCCGACGGCACGGACGACGGCGCGCTGCTCGCCAAGATCAAGGCGAACCCCGGCAAGTGGTTCAAGCCCGCCGGCTGCATCACGACGTCCCTCGCGGGCAACGTCGCGACCCACCTCTTCAACGGCTGCTCGGGCCCCTACGGCCTCGCGAACTTCACCGGCACCGTGACCTCGACGTACGTCCGCGGCAACGGCACGCTGACGATCACCCACGAGGCGAGCGGCTTCAAGGCAAACGGCGCCGAGATCAGCGGCAAGCGCGTCGTCGTCTACACGCGGAACGGCGCGGTCATCACGAAGCACCGCACCGGCGACTGGACCGGCACGACGAAGAACGGCAAGGCGTTCTCGCACACCGCCGACTTCACGGCGACGTGGGACTCGGCCGCGAAGTGCATCACCCGCGACGGCTCCGCGCAGACGACTGTCGCCGCCCGCGAGTTCTCGCACTCGATCACCGGCTACAAGCGCTGCGGGATCGGCGACCTCGGCTGTCCGGAGAGCGGCACCATCGTCCTCGAGCGCACGAAGGCTTCGGGCGTGAGCGCCAGCGTCACGATCGAGTTCCTCGGCGGTCGCGAGTACACCGTCACCGGCCCGAAGGGCGGCAAGATCACGCGCATGCTCGCCTGCACTCCCTCTTGAGGGGACCTAAATCGGCGCCGCTGCGGCGCCGGTCGCCGAAGGCGAATCACGCCGGACACGTCGCATCAGGAGGCTCGCGAAGCGAGCGGCGCAGCCTCTCCTGTCAAAGCCCCATGAGCTTCGCCACGTAGTACCGCATCGTCTCGGTCGTCCCGCCGCCGATACGGAGCAGGCGCTGGTCCCGGAACGCGCGAGAGATCCGGTACTCGTCCATGTAGCCGGCGCCGCCGTGGAACTGCAGGCACTGGTCGATGACCTCGCTGCCCAGCTCGCCCACGAAGATCTTCGCCATGCTGATGAACTTCACGGACTCGAAGGAGATCGGCTGCTTCTTCACGTGGTGCTCGTCGTTGAACATCTCGGCGGCCTTGTACGTGAGCGCCTTGGCAGCCTCGACCTTGGTCTGGAGGTCGACGAACTTGTGCTGCCAGTACTCGCGCTTGATGATCGGCTTGCCGAACGCCTTGCGATCACGTCCGTAGGCGATCGCGTCGTCGATCGCGAGCTGCATGCCTCCGCACGCGCTCGCGCACGCGATGAGCCGCTCGGCCTGGAAGTTCTGCATCAGGTACATGAAGCCCTGATTGGGCTGCCCGAGCATGTAGCGCTGCGGGACGCGCATGTCCTCGAACGCGAGCTCGGCAGTGTCGCTCGCGTGGTTGCCCATCTTCTTCAGCTTCTTCGCGACGGTGAAGCCCTTCGTCTTCGTGGGTACGAGGAAGAAGCTGCAGCCGTGCGCACCGGCCTCCGGGTTCGTCTTCACGAGCAGCGTCACGAAGTCTGCTCGCGTGCCGTTGGTGATGTACGTCTTCGACCCGTTGACGATCCAGTCGTCGCCGTCCTTCTTTGCCCAGGTCTGGATGCCGGCGACGTCGCTGCCCGCGTTGGGCTCGCTGACGCCGAGCGCGGCGATCTTCTCGCCCTTGATGGCGGGAGTCAGGAACTCCTCGATCTGCTCCTTCGTGCCCAGATCGCTGATGACGGGCGTCGCCATGTCACCCTGGACGAGCAGCCCCATCGACACGCCGGCCGAGCCGCACTTCGGCAGCTCCTCGGCCTTCGCGATGCTGAACCAGTAGTCGCCGCCGGCCCCGCCCTGCTCCTCGGGGTAGTGCGCTGCGAAGAGGCCGAGGTCACCGGCTCGCTTGAAGACCTCGTTGGGAAAGAGCTCGGCCTCTTCCCACGCGTCCGCGTACGGAGCGAGCTCCTTCAGGCAGTACTGCCGGACGGTGTTGCGGAAGTGGTCGTGCTCCTCGCGATACGGGCTGGGCATGCGATACTTCGTACACGAAATATCGTGAACTGCAAGACCTGCCGAAGCTGGCGCTCTACTTGATCTCCGAAGGCGGAGCGATGTTCGCGACCGCCGGGATCTCCCGGAGCGCGGCAATGAGCGCGTCCTTGTCCTCCTTGGTCATCCCGCCGTAGTAGGACCACGGCATCGTGTAGAGGGAGCGGCCGGTCTTGCCCTTGCCCTCGTCGAAGACGCGGTGGAGATCCTCCTCGGAATAGGCGCCGATGCCGGTCGCCTTGTCGCTCGTGATGTTCGAAGCGATCGCGATGCCCTTGCCGTTGGGGAGCGGGAACTTCTGTCCGCCCGCGAAGGCCTTGCCCGGGAGCTTCTCGTGATGATCGTTGACGCTGTCGTGACAGTCGCCGCACGAGCAGACCTGGAGCAGCCACTTGCCGCGCGCCATCTTGTCCGCGGGAGCGGGCGCCGCGGGCGGTGATGCGCCGAGCGGCTGCGGCGCACCACGGATGAACATCGAGACCGGGAACTTCACCTCCATGCGCCCGGGATCGTTCTTCACCGCCGGGAGCGAGCGGAGGTAAGCGATGATCGAGAGCGCATCCTCGTCGCTCAGCGTCTTCGCGTAGGTCTGGTAAGGCATCTGCGGGAAGAGCGCGCGACCGTCGCGCGCGATGCCCTCGCGCATCGCGCGCAGGACCTCGCCGTCGGTGAAGTTGCCGATGCCGGTCTCCTTGTCGGGCGTCAGGTTCGGCGCGCGGAGGTGGCCAGGAAAACCGGGCAGGTCGCCGAAGTCGCGTCCGGCGCCGAGCTTGCCCTCGACCGGGGGCTCGCCGGGTTTGTCCTCCTGCACCGGCGAGTGACAGCCGATGCACGCGGCCACGTTGTGCACGAGGTATTTGCCACGCGCGATCGCCTCCGGGGTCGACGGCGCCGTGACGTTCGGTGCCGGTCGCGACCTCGGCGAGAGCACGAAGAACTTCACGACGACTCCGAGCACCGCCAGCAAGAGGAGGGCCGCGACAGCCCCGAGCACACGCTTCACGATTTTCTTCATTTGCCGCTCTTCTCCGGGTCGAATCCGCGCACGTACGCGACGAGCGTAGCGAGCTGTGCATCCGTGAACGTCGTGCCGAACGGGGGCATCCCCACCCCCTTGCCGTTCACGATGGTGAGCTTGATCTGTTCATCTGTGTGCGAGGCGTGGAACGCGCGGTCGTGGAAGTCTCGCGGTGAGGGGCCGCCGTCGAAGAGCGGAAGGCCGCCCGCGCCCTCCGGGCCGTGACACCGCGCGCAGGCGCTCGCGAAGAGGTTCTTGCCCTCCGCGGGGTCGACGGTCTTCTTCTCGCAGCCGACGCACGGGAAGACGAACCCGATCAGGAGCGCGAACGATCGCGCTCCCCAGCTTGCCCCAACCCCGAACATGCCTCGCCAATGTGCACGGCCGCGAGCGTGCGTGTCAATCGGACAGCGCCTCCGCTACCCTCGACCGCGATGACGAACAGCGCAGCGGTCACCGGCGCAACGGGCTTCATCGGCAGCGCCGTCGTACGAAAGCTCCTCGAGCAGAAGCGCACCGTGCGCTGTCTGATCGAGCCGGGCGCGAACACGGCCAACCTCGACGGACTGCCGGTCGAACGCATCACGTGCGACGTCACCGACTTCACGACGATGAAGAAGGCGCTCGATGGGTGCGGGACGCTCTTTCACCTCGCGGCGCTCTACAAGACCTGGCTGCCCGATGACGAGGTGATCTACCGCGTGAACATCGAGGGGACGACGTCGACGCTCCTCGCGGCGCAGCACGCGAAGGTCAACCGCATCGTCTACACGAGCTCGATCGCCGCGATCGGTCTCGTCGACGGCGGCCTCGCCGACGAGACCACCCAGTTCAACCTCTTCGACGTCGCGAATCCGTACATCCTCACGAAGTGGCAGAGCGAGCGCATCGCGATGCGCTTCGCCGAGAGCGGGCTGCCCGTGGTGGTGGTCAATCCGGCGTTCCCGTTCGGGCCGCGCGACATCGCCCCGACGCCGACCGGCGGCATCGTCCGATCGCTCCTCGCAAGACAGGTGCCCGCCTACAGCCCTGGTGGCTTCTGCACGATCGACGTCGATGACTGCGCGGAGGCCCACCTCCTCGCCGAGGAGAAGGGGCGCATCGGTGAGCGCTACATCCTCGGCAACGACAACGTCTCGATGAAGGAATTCTTCGATATCGTCGCCAAGGTCGCGGGCATCTCCGCCCCGAAGGTGCCGATGCCGGGCGCGCTGGCCGCGGGTGTCGCGCTCGGCATGGAGCTCTGGGCGGATCACGTCTCGCACAAGGAGCCTGCCGCGACGTACCGGTCGATGCGCTACACGCAGCGAAGCGCCTTCTTCTCGAACGCGAAGGCGAAGCGCGAGCTCGGGCTGCGCACGCGGCCGCTCGAGGAGACCGTACGACGCGCGGTGGAGTGGTTCCGTGGCGACTTCGAGAAAGCGCGGACGAAGTAGAGCGAGGGGGGAGATCTTACACGGAGGCCGTGTGACTCACACGACACGAGCTCCCGAAGGTCGCTCAGGCTCGGAGGCTCGGAGTTTTCTGGTCCGAGATTTCGAGCCCTCGCGTCGGGGCTACTTCTTCTTTGCCGCGGGCTTCTTTGCCGCGGGCTTCTTTGCGGCGGGCTTCCTTGCGGCCGCCTTCTTCGCCGCGGGAGCCTTCTTCGCGGGAGCCTTCTTCGCCGCGGGCTTCGCGGCAGCCTTCTTCGCTGCAGGCTTCGCGGCAGCCTTCTTCGCAGCAGGCTTCTTCGCGGCAGCCTTCGTCGCAGCCGCCTTCTTCGCCGCGGGCTTCGCGGCAGCCTTCGTCGCAGCCGCCTTCCTCGCCGCGGGCTTTGCGGCAGCCTTCGTCGCCGCAGGCTTCGCGGCCGCCTTCTTTGCCACGGGCTTCGCAGAGCGGCCCTCGTCGGCGCTCATCGGCTTCGCCGCCCCGGCCGTCCCGTTGATCGGCGGACGCACGATGCCTTCGCGCTGCTTCGTACGCGCCTTCAGCGTCTCGCGAATCTTGTCGTCGAAATCGTCGAACTCGAACGGCTTGTCGATGTACGCGTCCGCGCCGTAGAGCGGGCTCGTCATCTGGTTCAGGTTCTCGCCGATGCCCGTGAGCATCACGACGCCCGTGTGAGCGAGCGCGACGTCCTCGCGGATCTTGCGGCAGACTTCCCAGCCGCTCATTCCCGGCATCATGACGTCGAGAACGACGAGATCGGGCAAGTGCTCACGTGCGAGACGCCAGGCTTCCTCGCCGTCGGAGGCCTGGATGACCTCGAGCTTCGGAGCATTCATCGTGCGGAGGTGCCGTGCGACGAGCTCGAGCATCGACGGCTCGTCATCGGCTACGAGCACGAGCGGAGTGGAAGTCGGCATTGCCGTACTATCGAAGGACGCAGCCGTTCGGGTCAAGCACCGTCTCCAGGTACGGCGCAACAGAGCCCCTTGCGGCGTCCTGCCGTGCGGTGAGGCTGGCGTCCGTCCGCGCGGCGTGCTTGGCGGCCGCCTACGTGGAGCGCGTGCTCACTCGTCGCGGAACTTGGTCGGGACGCGCGTCGTCGATTCGACGAGCTGCTTCGACGCGTTGACGTTCTTGACCATCGTAGGCATGTGGCCTTTGGTCAGCTTGAGCTTGCCCTGCATGAGCGCCTTCGTGGGGTCGATCTCCTTCTTGATGATCTGCTTCCACTGGGCGTAGCTGGCGACGACGACGAACGGCGCGGCCGCCTCGGCCTCGCTCGCGGGCAGGAGCGTGCAGCCACGGCATTCGCCCTGGTGGACGTCGAGCGACATCGCGAGATCCTCGGGGATCCCGAGGGTGGGCTCGGCCTTGACGACCATGGCGACGACACCATGAGTCCAGTCCTTGCCGGCCTTCTTGTACTCCGCGTTCGCGTTGATGGCGTCCTTGTAGGCGGCCACCCACTCGGTGGAAGGAAAGTCGAGTGCCATCGGTTGCTCCGGCTCTTCCCTTACTCGGGCGGCGGCGCCATGTCACCTGCCCTGGCCATGCCAAGCCCCGGACCGGTCAACCCCTGGACACGCTCTCTCGCCGCGCGCGAGACTCCCTTCCGCAGGATGTCCGACGAGCCCAAGCCGAAGATCCACCTGCGGGGCAACAAGCGCCTCGACGGTGTCCTTGATTTCGTGGCGTTTGCCGCGAAGCCGATGCCCCTGGTCACGCTCCTGGACGAGGCGCCACGAAGGATCGCCGAGCTGTTCGGGGCGGACGTCTGCTCGCTTTACGTCGTCGAGGGAGACGGCCAGGAGCTCGTCATGCGCGGTAACGTCGGCTTCTCGCCGACGGCCATCGGCCAGGTCCGCCTCCACATCGGCGAGGGCATGACCGGCGAATCCGTCGAGTACCTGCGGCCAGTCACGAGCGAGCATGCGCCGGAGGACTCGGCCTACAAGTACTTCGAGGTCCTTGGCGAGGAGCGGTATCCGGTGTTCCTCGCGGTGCCGGTCCGCGGGAGGGCCGGCCCCGTCGGAGCGCTCGTCATCCAGCGGGCACGGGACGCGTTCGAGGATCGGGACATCGAGCTCCTGGCTGCGCTTGGCGGCATCATCGCGGGCGGGATCCGCCACGCGGAGCTCATCGACTCGCGCCGCGAGCGGCCGATCTCACGCAAGGTCGGCGGCGGTACCCGCAAGGTGACGCTCACGGGCCGTCCGTTCGTCGGCGGCCGTGCGATCGGCGCGATCGCGGCGCTCCGCAGGCCCGCCGCGCGCCCCACGGAGACGCGCGAGGACGCGGACGTGCGCGAGGACCGGAAGCTGCTGCGTGGCGCCTTCGACGTCGCAGACAAGGCGATCCGAGCGCTCGCCGACCGCGCGAAATCGCTCCATCTCGGCGAGCAGGCCGCGTTCCTCTCGACGTACGTCGAGATCCTCGGCGATCAACGCTTCCACGAGCGGGCCGACGAGCTCGTGCTCGATGGAACCGGCATCCCCAATGCGCTGAGTCGTGTCGCCCGCGAGGTGACCCGAACCGCGGCTTCGATCTCACGCGACCCATTCCTCGAGGAGCGAGCCCGCGACGTCGAGGACCTCTGCGATGCGCTCGTCATGCTCGCGGTGACGGACAAGCGTGCCGAGCTACCGACGAAGGCGATCCTCGTCGGTGACGCACTCAGCGTCTTCGATCTCCTCATCTCGGCGCGTGCGCACCCGGTGGGCGTTGCCCTCACCGATCGCGGCGGCGGCCCCCGCACGCGGACGCTCCTCCGCCTCTTCGATGTCCCCGCGATCGTGGGCGTCGAAGGCCTCTTCCGGTGGGCCTCCGACGGGGATGTCGCGCTGGTCGACGCCGACCATGGTCTGCTCGTGATCAATCCATCGAAGGGCGAAATTGCCGCCCTGCGCGAGTACAAACGCGTGCAGGAAGGGGTAGACTAGACAGGCAGCCAAGCTCGGCAGGTTCTGGCGTGTCGATGGAGAGATGCTCGTGACCCAGCCGCGTACGCCGAGCCCCGCACCCCCGCAGGTCGCCCCCGACCTCATCGCCGATGTCGACGACGGCGACCGGCCTTCGATCACCGAGGTGAACGGGACGGTCGCGAAGTTCGAGATGGCCTTCGACCCGGCGACGAAGGACCGCTTCGCGTTCGGCGTCCCGCTCCTCATGCGCATCCCCGGCTACGTCTTCCTCGCCTTCGCGGCCGTGATCGCGCTGACGGTCTTCGCGGCCTACCACGGCTCGAGCAACTCGCGGCTCTACATCTGGGTCGTCGAGGGCGACCGCAACCGCGTGTTCGGCTCGGGTCCGCTCGCCTTCATCATCGCGTTCGCGGCGCTCGGCAACGTCGTCAAGACCGCCCTCCGCGGCGTCATCATCACGCGTGACGCCATCGAGGCCCGCTTCCTCATCGCCGGTTTTCCGAAGGTGAAGCGTTGGACGTGGGCGCAGATTGATCGCGTCGTGGTCGACGACGAAGACGTGATGCTCGAGCTGTGGGACGGCACCTACGAGAGGCTCCCGAAGGTGCGCGACGGAAAGAAGCTCGCCGACATGGTCGCGGGCATCGCCACCGCGCGCGGAAGGGCAGTCACGCGCCTCTCGCTCGACACCAAGCACTGAGTCGAAGGTCGCTCAAAAACTGCCTTCGACGCCGATGCTCGGGATGGTGACGGGGCCGATCTCCTCGAACTTGCAGTCGTTCGATGAGAGCGCTTGCTGGAGGGAGCTCGCACGCGAGCCGCAGTTCACGCTCGTCGCCTCCTTGCGAAGCGTCACGTTGAGCCACTCGACGACGAGCGCGATGCGCCCTTTGTTGCCGACATGCCACGCCTTCTCGAGGCGCGCGTCGATCCGGTAGAAGGCGGGGAAGCGCTCCTCGTTGAACGGCGGGATCGTGTAGCCGTACACGCGGCGGCTATAGGGCCTGCCCGTGTAATAGTAGAAGCGGGCGCCAGCACGCCATCCGACGCCGAGATCATAGGCGCCGATGACGTTGAGGACATGCGTGCGATCGAAGTCGCCGGGGACCTCGGCATAGCTGACGGTCTTCTTGCGCGGGCCCTCGATGCCCACGAGGCTGTCGAGGTCGTACGACGTCAGCGCCGTACCGCGCGTGGTGCGTGACAACGTGTACGAGATCCAGCCCGTGAGCTTCTGCGTGAGCGAGCGACGAAGGAGCATCTCGAAGCCGAGGGTGCGACCGCTGACGCGCTTGTCGATGCAGTTCTCGCCATTGTTGTCGCTGCTCGAGTTGTCGGTGACACCGCACGTCGTCGCGAAGTCCGTGAGGCCGAGGTACCGGTGGTAGAAGAACGTCGGGACGAGCGTGAACGCCCACGGGAGCGCGACCTCGACGCCCTGGCTCGACTGGATGCTCGTCTGGAGGCCGTCGGAAAGGCGACCGAGCTGGAGCCCGGGCACGGGTACGAAGAACGCGGGCGGCTGGTGGGAGATGCCGAAGGTCGACACCAGCGTGACGGCCTTGGAGAGCCGCAGGCGCGACAGGAGCCGGGGGTCGACCGAGGGGATCGCGCCGTTGCCCGCGTGCTTCTGCTCGGCGCGCGAGACGTTGGCCAGGTTCCGCACCGACCCGAACATGTCCACGCGAATGCCAGGCGTGATCTCCCAGCGATCCGCCGCCTGGATGACTGCATCGAGGTGAACGCCCATCACGAGGTCGTTGCGGGGCGGATAGAGCGAGCTGTCGGACTCCCTCTGTTGCCGGTTGGTCGTGGCGATGTCGAGATCGTAGTGATCGAGCGTGACGTCGGCGCCGCCGCGGACGGTGACGTCCTCGCCCACGGGTTGCTCGACGTAGACGCGCGCGGAGACCATGCGATCGCGGACGCCCGCGAGCTCCTCGGTCCCCGTGGCGTCGCTCCCGAGCGTCACCGCGGTGCGCATCTTTCCGCCATTCGGGAGCTGGTGATCCCATCGCGCGTCGATGCGATGAAACTGAGTCGCGAACGCTGTGCGCGTCTCGCCGCTCGGGCGCTTCTCGCCGAAGAAGTCGTAGCTGCCGAACGTGAAGAGGCCGATCTGGTCCTTCGGCCCGAGGTTCCACGTCGCGCGGGCCTGGTAGTCCCAGTAATCGAGAACCGCGTTCGGCGCAGCGAGCGAGATGAGCGCCGCGGTGTACGAGTAGCGACCGCCGACGAGCAGAGAGCCCTTGCCGTCGCCGAACGGTGTCTCGAGGAGCGCGCCGGCGTCGAAGAGGCGAATGTTGCCCTCACCGTGGAGCTCCTCCGCGGGCCGCTTCGTCTCCCCGGAGAGAATGCCGCCGGCGAAGCGCCCGTAGCGGGCCGGGTAGCCTCCCGGATAGAAGTCGACGCGTTCGACGAGCCCCGGGTGGATGACGCTCGGGCCCGCGCCCACGTGATAGAGCAGCGGGATCCGGATGCCGTCGATGTAGTAGCCGTTGTTTCCGGGTGGCGCGCCACGCACGAAGAAGAACGGCAGTCCGCTCACGAGCGGCGTGACGCCGGGCAGCGCCTCCATCACGCGGAACGCGTCACCGAAGGCGCCAGGGACCTGCCGGACCTCCTGGCCACCGAAGGTGGTCTGCCCCGCCTTCGTTCCGCGGCGGCCGCGCACCTGGACCTCCTCGACGGCGGGCGCCGGACCCGCGGGGACGGCGGCCGGAGACGGCGTCGGTGACGCGGCGGGCGGCTCGGCGCTTGATTGGGCACCTACGCGCCGCGCGTAGAGAAGCGCACAGAGCGCGAGCGCGACGAAGGCCGCGCGTCTCACCTGCCCGCTCGCCACTCCTCGTGCATCGCTCGCCGGAGAGGCTCGTCGCTCAGGACCTCGACGGCGGTCCGCGCGAGCGCCTTGGCGGCGTCGCACGCCGTGGCCAAGCCGCGATCACTCGCTGAGGCTGCGGCGAAGCGGTGCTGATGACAGAGTGCCTCGTTCTCGTCGACGATCGCGAGATAAGGATGAATGGAGGGAACGACGTGCGAGACGTCGCCCATGTCGGTGCTTCCAGCGCCGACGCGATCGTCGGTCTCGCGCGCCTTGCGGCCACTCGATCCGCTCTCGAGGTGCGCGCCGAAACGCCTCGCCATGGTCATGTTGTTTCGCATGTCGCGGTAGCCCTCACGCGCCACGAACTCGACCTTCACGCCGCTCGCCATCGCGGCGCCACTGGCGCAACGCTCGACGATTGCGCGGACCCGCGCGAGCTCCTCCACCGTCCGAGCACGCACGCTGAATTCGCAGGCTGCGAGCTCGGGGATGATGTTCACGGCTTGTCCGCCGTTCGTGACGTAGCCGTGGACGCGGACGCCGTCGCGAAAGTGCACGCGCTGCCCGTCGATCAGCCGGAACGCATCCATGCACGCGGTGAGCGCGCTTGCCCCATCATGAGGAGCCGCAGCGGCGTGCGCGGGCGCGCCCCGAAACGTCATCGCCAGCCAGACGCTCGCGAGCGCGGGATGAGCGAGGATGTCACGATCGAACGGGTGGAACATCATCGCGGCGGCGAGGCCTTCGAAGAGCCCGGCGTCGATCATCCGGATCTTGCCCCCTCCGCCCTCCTCCGCCGGAGTACCGAGGAACACCACCTCGCCTCCCACCTGATCCGCGACGGACGCCGCTGCGAGGAACGCGCCGACGGCGCTCGCGGCGATGAGGTTGTGCCCGCATGCGTGCCCGATGTCAGGAAGTGCGTCGTACTCGCCGAGGATCGCGACGCGCGGTCCCTTCGGGTTGCCACGCCGCGCCCGCAGGGCGGTGCCCATGCCCGCGAGCCCATGCTCGACCTCGAAGCCGCGCGCACGGAGGAGCTCTGCGATCCACGTGGCCGCCTTGTGCTCCTCGAAGCGGAGCTCAGGGTTCGAATGGATGTCCCCGGACAGCTTGGCGAGGGCCTCGCGCTCACCGTCGACCACCGCGTCGATCGCGTTTCCTAGCTCGTTGGAGATGGGCATGGGCGCCTTTCCGGGTACACGCGAGGCACGAGCGCGGCAAGCCCAGGCCCGCTCGACCAGAGCTGCGAGAGTTCTGCTATCAACGACGCATGCGAGCGCGAAGCTGGCGGCTCGGGATCCTCGTCTGCGTGATCACCCTTGCTGCGGCCTGCCGCGACCAGCCTGGCCCCTCGGGTCCCGGACGCGCGACCGAGAGCCCGGTCCCGCCCGAGCTCCCCAGCCCGCCGCCGGCGGCCGCTCCAGATGCGGCGCGCGCACCCGACGCTCCGGCGCCGTTCGTCACCGAGCGCGTCACCGGCGAGGGCGCAGCGATGGGAACCCACCTCGCGTTCGCCGCCTACACGACGCCCACCGTCGGCACGAAGCAGGTACGCGACGCCTTCGACGCCTCGATCTCCGAGATCCGCCGCATCGAGTCGCTCATGACGACGTGGCGCCCGGACAGCGAGATCTCGAAGATCAACGCGGCCGCGGGAAAATCTGCGATCGGTGTGAGCGACGAGACGCTCGCGATCATCAAGGACTCGATCCACACGAGCGCCATCTCCGAGGGCACGTTCGACATCACGTTCCAGACGCTGCACGGCCTGTGGAAGTTCGACGAGGACCTCGACCCGCACCCGCCCTCCGAAAAGGACATCAAGGCCAGGCTCCCGTTCGTCGGCTACAAGAACATCGTCGTCGACGACGCGAAGAAGACCGTGCGGCTCGCGAAGGAGAAGACGCAGATCGGCCTCGGCGGGATCGCCAAGGGCTACGCGGTCGATCGCGCCGTCGCCGTCCTCGAGAAGGCTGGCCTCACCTCCTTCTTCGTCCAGGCCGGCGGCGACCTCTTCGCACGCGGAAAGAAGCCCGACGGCACCGAGTGGCAGGCCGGCATCCGCGACCCTCGTGGGCCCGAGTTCAAGTGGTTCGCAAAGCTGCCGCTCTCCGACCACGCCTTCAGCACCGCAGGCGACTACGAGCGCAGCTACGTGGTGGGCGGCAAGCGGTACCATCACATCCTCGATCCGCGGACGGGTTACCCGGCAACCGCGTGCCGCAGCGTCACGATCTGGGCGACGAGCGCGCTGGTAGCCGATGAGATCGACGACGCCGTCTTCATCCTCGGCCCGAAGAAGGGGCTCGCGCTCGTCGAGTCCCTCGACGGCGTGGGAGCGGTCATCGTCGACGCGAAGAACAATCTGTGGGTGAGCAAGCGCCTGCAGGGCAAGCTCGAGGTCGTCGGCGCGCCCACCGAAGGGCTCTGATCCGCGCACCGACAGGTGGCGGCAGCAGGTCTGTGGACCCCGTTCGCGCGAAATACCCACTTATTTCAATATAATGACATATGTAAGTTGCGCGACCACATTGTGAGACTAGACTCCGTGGATGCGATTCCCGAGCTTCACGCCCACGACGCTTCTCCTCACCGCCGCCCTCCTGGCGATGGCGGCTCCCGGATGCGCGGCCGACACCAGCGACGCAGCGGCGGGCGCCGATGACGGACCCGCGGTCGACGAGCTGAACGCGTCGAGCCTGCGTGGCGCGACCGCCATGAAGGGCAGCGTCGCGGCCGGAGCGAGCATCACGGTCCAGTATGATCGGACCGATCAGCAGTACCCGCGGTCCGTTCCATACCTCGCGGTCGAGATCCTGGCCGCGCCGTCGACGCACACGGCGGGCCTTCACCCGATGAACGGAGAGGTCGGTCTCACACAGCGGATCTCCGTGACCGGCGAGTTCCCGGGCGCGCCGAAGGTGCTCCTCGTCGACGAAGCGTTCAACGTCATCGCGCAGCAGGTCGCGAAGTCCCAGGCCGACGGCAGCGAGCTCGCCGTGATCGATTCTCCTCGCTCGACACGGAGACGCTTCATTCTCACCCGTGACGGGCGCTGGACGAAGCCCATGCAATTCCAGGTTCACGTCGGACCGTAGCGACGGCGTCTCAAGCGAGGCGGCTGATCAGGGACTCGGTGCCGCTTCCGCGGATCAGTCGATCCGCGATCGACTCGGCGACGGCGGCGATCGTCAGCGACGGATTGACGCCGAGCGCAGACGGGATGACCGCGGCGTCGACGACGAACAGATTGCGGTTGCGCAGCGACTCGCCGCACGGGTCGACCACGCCGAGCGGATCGTTGCGCTCGGCCATGCGGCAGCCGCCGAGCGGATGTGCGGTGTTGACGGTGCCGTCCTTGCGGTAGCTGTCTAGATACATCTCGCCACCGAGCGCCTCGTAGATGCGGCGCATCGCGTCGGAGGCGGCGCTCCAGCGCGCCTCGGTGGTGGCGCTCGTCTCGCGCCACGACACGTCGCAGCCGGTGCCCGAGCGTGACAGCGTGATCTCGCCCTCGCACGCGTCGAGCGCCAGACAGCCCATCGTCATCATGCGCGAGCCGAACGTCTCGAGTCGCTTCTTGTACGCGACGCCCCAATCCCGCTCGTTCGCGTCCTTCGCGATGTCGGTCGAGCCGCGCCCGACCGCCGCCGGCTCCTTCGCGCGCAGCAGCGTCGAGGGCTGGTTCAACGCGAGGTACAGCGGCGCCGCGTAGAACGGGATGAGCACGAACTTGTGCTGCGCGAAGAAGGTCGGGCAGAAGCTCGACATCGGCTTGCCCTTGTGGCCCTCGACGTCGAGTTCGTAGTCCCGTCCCACCGTGCCCGTCACGCCGTAGTCGCCGTTCGCAGAGACCTGCTTGCCGAGGAGGTTCGCCGGATCGAGCGCGCGCGCATCGCCGAACGCGTTCACCGAGCGCAGCAAGAGCCCGCTCGAGCCGACCGCACCGCCCGCCACCACCAGCACACGGCACTCCACGTCGAACGGCACCTTGCCGCCGCCGCGGCGATCGCTCCCCGTCACCACGTAGCCGTCCTTGGCCGGGGCGATCGACTCGATCTCGCAGCCGGACCACATCAGCACGCCTGCCTCGTGTGCGTCGCGGAGGTAGTTCTGCCCGAGGTTCTGGCGACCCGCGAAGCGCTGGCCCTGATTCCACCAGCCCTCGTTCGCGTCGCCCGCGTCGGCGAGCTTCAGCGGCGCGGCCGCGGCGCCGATGCGCCGGCAGCCCTCCGCGAACACGAGGTCGCGCTTCGTCGCCAGCTGATCGTGGGGTGCCTTCGCGTCGGTCCAGGCCAGGCGCCGCACGTTGAGGCGCTGCTCGACCCGCGCGTAGTACGGGTTGAGCGCGGTGCGCGAGTAGAACGACGGCCAGAGCCGGCGCGCATCGCGCACCTGCTCGAAGGCCTCGGTCGGCGCGCGCAAGCTGACGCCGTCGTACACGGTCGAGCCACCGCCGAGGCCCTTGCCGGCGATGATGTTCATGCTCGGCGCGCCGCGTTTGTAGGTGCCGCGCGGATCGGTGAAGATCTGCGACACCTTCTGCGTGTACTCGGGCGAGAGCGTGTGGCGGAAGCGGTTGCCCTGCGCGTTGACCGGACCGCCGTCGGAGCGCGTGTCGAGCGTGCCCGTCGAGTCCCAGCCCTTCTCGAGCACGAGCACGCTCACCTTCTTGGGGAGCGTCTTCACGTAGGCGCCGAGACGCGCCGCCATCACGGCGCCGCCAAAGCCAGAGCCGATGATCACGATGTCGTAGAAGGCCATCAGAGGAGATCTCCCGAGGCGTCGAGGATCAACGAGAGCGGATCGCCGGGCGTCAGCGCGGGCTCCTGGTTGTAGGTGTAGTCGTCGAGGTCGCCCTTCGCGGCGAGGCTCGCGAGGTTCTCCTTCGTCACGTCGATGAGCCGGCCGCTCCTCGTGCGCGGATAGCCGGAGACGGCGAGGCCGTCGGCGAAGCTCTCGAAGGGCGGAAAGCCGACCGCCTGCAGTCCACGATCGTTCGTGACCGCGCCGAGGAACGCGAGAAAGCACGCCGCACGCATCACGAGCAGGAGCGGGCGCTGGAGATCGTCGTCGAACGCCTCAGCCACGATCGACTCTTGCGTGGCGCGTGTCAGATCGCGAAACGCCGTGAGCGGCTGGCGGCGCGCCGCGAGCACGGCGAGCTCGGCGTTCGCCGCCGCGCGAAACGCATCGGCGGCCACCGACAAGCGTGCGACCTCCGTGTCGGGCAGCGGAGGGAGGAGCCCCTGCGCGGTCGCGAGCGCGACGAAGTCCTGGATGCGGAGGACGCCGTCGACGTCGACCTCGTCTGCGCCTGGCGAGAGCACGGCGCCGTGTGCGTCGAGCTCGCTCGGCAAGAGCACATCGCAGAGCGCGGCGACGTCGTCGGCGTGGCGGCTGCTCGGACCGACGTCGCCCCCGGGCAGCTGCGCGGGCAGCGCGAGCGCGGGCGCGGCGTCATCGCCGGCGTTTGGCGCGCAACCTGCGAACGCTGTGACGAGACCGAGCCCGAGGAGCATCTCCATCGCCTGGCGGCGCGAGAGGGATGGAGAAGTGAGCCGGCTCATCGGAGCGTGGGGTAGCCCCGAAGCTGGCGACCGGCCTTAGACGATTTGGAAACGGCCCCTTTCCACAGGGCCTACGGCGCGCCGCTGCGCTGTGCGTCATACCCCCGGAGATGTCGGCGTCCTACCTCACCCCACGTGGCCTGATCGCCGCAATTGTGGGCTTTCTTGCGGTGCTGCCTCATTGCTCCTCCGGCAAGGCTGGACCCGGCGAGGACCATGCCGCCCTGGGATACGAGTACATCGTGGTGGGCTCCGGAGCGGGGGGCGGACCGCTCGCGGCGCGCCTCGCAGAGGCTGGCAAGCGCGTGCTCCTCCTCGAGGCGGGCGACGACGTCGGCGCGAGCCTCGCGTATCGCGTGCCGGCGATGCACGCCCTCGCCACGGAGGACGCGCGCATGGCGTGGTGGTTCTTCGTTCATCACAGCGCTGATCCCGCGATCGACCGCACCGACTCGAAGTGGACCAAGCAGGGCCTCCTCTACCCACGCGGAAGCGCGCTCGGCGGGTCGACCGCCGTGAACGCGATGGTCACCGTCCTGCCGTCGCGCTCCGACTGGAATCGCGTCGCCGAGCTCACCGGGGATCGCAGCTGGCGCGCCGACGCGATGGACCGTTACTACGGGCGCGTGCGCGAGTGGCTCGGTGTCGAGCTCGCCGATCCTTCGCTTGCTCTTCGCGACGACAAGGTGGCGAGCTTCCTCGCCGCGGCCGCGACCGCGTCGCAGTCCGACAACGCGGGTACGGCTTCGAGCCTCGCGACGATCCTCTCCCACGACGTGAACGAGGCGCTCCGCGACGGCGAGACCACCGGCCTCTATCGGCTACCGCTCGCCACCGCCAAGGGCGAGCGCAACGGCGCCCGCGAGCGGATCCTCGCCACCGTGAAGGCGGGCCATCCGCTCACCGTGGTCACGGGCGCGTTCGTCACGAAGGTGTTGTGGGACGAGCGCGCGGCGGTCCCGACGGCACGCGGCGTGGAGTACGTCGTCGAGCGCGGTGTCTACGGCGCGAGCCTCCCGCGCGCGCTGAAGCCTTCTCCCAACGACGCGGAGGCCAGCGCGCCGGCCGAGCAGGCGTTCGCCTCGGCGGAGATCATCCTCGCGGCTGGAGTCTTCAACTCGCCGCAGCTGCTCATGGTGTCGGGCGTCGGCGACGACGTGCAGCTCGCGAAGTACGGCATCGCGCAGCGCGTGGTCCGCACCGGCGTCGGCGAGAACCTCCAGGATCGCTACGAGGCGCCGGTGGTCAGCGAGCTCGATGCGCCGCTCGAGGTGGTCGCCCCGTGCTCGCTCGCGAATGACACACTCGCGCTGGACGACGACAGCGCCGGCACGAGCGATCCCTGCCTCACCGCGTGGCGCTCGCACGAAGGCGTCTACCAGACGCCAGGCTTCCTCGCCTCCGTGCTGACCCGGTCGCGCCCCGACGAGCCGCTCGCCGATCTCCAGATCTTCGCTGTGCCGACGGACGCGCGCGGCTACTACCCGGGCTACGCCAAGGACAGCGCCGCCGTGAAGAACCGCTTCACGTGGCTCCTCCTCAAGGCACATACGAAGAACCACGACGGTACGGTGCGCCTCGCTGGGGCGAGTCCGTTCGCTCGCCCCGCCATCCACTTCAACTCCTACGACGAGAAGGACCCGCTCGGAGATCCGGATCTGCTCGCGCTCGTCGAGGGCGTGAAGGTAGCGCGCAGCATCGCCAAGGAGATGCGTGCGCTCGTGCCGAGCGATCCCGTGCGGGAGATCTGGCCGGGCCCCGCGGTCTCGTCGGACGCCGAGCTCGCGGCATGGATCCGCAAGGAGTCATGGGGGCACCATGCCTGTTGCACCGACAAGATGGGCCGCACAGACGATCCCAGCGCGGTCGTCGACGCCCAGTTTCGCGTCATCGGCGCACGCGGCCTGCGCGTGGTCGACGCCTCGGTGTTCCCGGAGATCCCCGGGACGTTCATCGCACTGCCGACCTACATGATCGCCGAAAAGGCCGCCGACGCGATCCTCGGAGGCGCCCTGTGAAGCGCCATGCGTCGCTCGCGTTCCTCGCAGCGTCGATCGTTGCCGCATGCAACGGTCAACCCGACACCTGCGCCGAGCTGCGCGCCGACCTGAAAAAATGCGGGCTCTCGGCGACCAGCCTCGACTGCAGCCGTGTCGATCGTTCGTCGCTGGAGGCGATGGTCTCCCGGTTCTCCGAGCACGGCTGCGACGGCGCGGGCCAGAGCGACGCCAAGACCGACGCCGTCGATCCGCGGCTCTGCAAGGCCGCGGGCTGGAGCTGCCCCGAGCCGCCCACGCCCGATCCAGGTCCCCAGCGGCCCGCGTCGCCGCTCGTCTTCGTGAGCGGCATCGACGAGAGCGCGGTCTTCGATTGGAACCCGCGCATCGCGGCATCGCTGAACGCATCGTTTGGCGAGGGGGCGGCCTTTCACGTGAAGGTCAGGGGCTGGTCGACCACCCCCGATCGCGCTGCGGATCTCTGGGACTCGCTCGCGAGCTTGCATGCGCAGACGGGAACGAAGCTCAATCTCGTCTGCTACGCGGTCGCCGGGCTCGACTGCCGCTACGTGGCGAGTCCGCACGGGCTCTTCGCGGGGGACGAGAAGAGTCATCGCGAGGCACTCGACACCATCGCGTCGATCACCACCATCGCGACCCCGCATCGCGGCACACGCGTCGCCGATGCCGCGCTCGCCGCGCTGGAGAGCGGCACCGCGCAGGATCTGCTCTCAGCGCTCGCGGGCTCGTCGGACGCGTCAGCGCTGCCGAGCGGCGGCTCGCTGCAGCGCACGCTCCTCGGGCTGACCATGGACGCTTCACTGCCGTTCAACGCGACGATCGACGACGCCGATGGCCTGTATTTCCAGTCGTTCGCCGGGGTCAGTCACATCCTCGGCAAATCTTCGGCGCAGAGCGAGATGTCGATCCGGAAGCACTGCAGCGCCGCCGACGGCAGCCCGCGCCTGTTCCAGACCGAGGGCGCCAACGACGGGATGAACGAGCTGTTGTGGGTGACCGCCCCCTGGGCCTCCACCTCGCGCGCCGCCGACGGCACCGTCGTCGCGAGCCCGTCCGACGGCATGGTCTCGGTCGCGAGCGCGAAGTGGGGGGAGTTCCGCGGGTGCATCCCCGCCGATCACTACGACGTCATCGGGCAGATCGGCCACGCGACGCGCGACGGTCAGAGCGGGTTCGACGCGCCGCGGTTCTACCGCTGGGTCGCCAGTGATCTCGCCGCGAGGGGTCTGTGATGCGCCTCGCTCGCCCGCTCTTGCTCGGTCTCCTTCTCGCAGCGATGGCAGCCTGCGCGCCCGCGAACGACCGCGAGGAGCGCTGCACGCGCATCAAGTCCCAGCTCGACGCTTGCACGGGTACGCCGCTCGGTCAGCTCGACTGCAGCGCGATCAGCAACGCGGATCTCGATCGCCTCGATGATCTCTCGCAAGGCATCGCGTGCCAGGCGCTCCAGGGCGTCGCGCCGACCGACGGTGACCCGCTGAGCGCAACATGCCGTCTGCTCGGCGTCGGCTGCGTCGGCTCCGTCACGCCCGCGCCGGCGCATACCCCCACGCGCTACCCGGTGGTGCTCGTCAACGGCATCGATACGTCTCCGCTCTTTCGCTACAGCACGCGCATCGTCACGATGATGCGCAACGAGGGCGGACATCGCGTCTTCCTCGCGACGCTCACGGCCTATGAGACGCCCCAGCACCGCACACCCGAGCTCTACGAGCGGATCCGCGAGGTGCGCGCAGAGACCGGCGCGGCGAAGGTGAACCTCGTCTGCCACTCGCTGGGCGGCCTGGATTGCAGGTATCTCGTGAGCCCGAACGGTCTCGCGGCCTATCTCGGGGTGCCCGCCGAGACCATCGCGGGATCGGTGGCTTCGATCACCACCGTCGGCACGGCGCATCATGGGACCCGCATCGCGGATGTGCTGCTCGGGCTACTGCCGGACGGCGACCGCAGCGCGATGGTCAATGACTTCGTGACGCTCGCGAGCGGCGCGTTCAGCGCACGAGCGCTCGACCGTGACGCGAACGTGCGCGCGTCGCTGCGCACCCTGAGCGTTGCCGAAGCGCCCGCGTTCAACGACGCGATCCTCGACGCCCCCGGCATCGTCTACCAGTCGTGGGCCGGCTACAGCCGTCCGCTCGGCGCCGCCACCGCCGCGCACGACGCGCTCCTCGCCGATCTGTGCCGGACCACCGACGGGCAGCCCGGCCTGCCGTCGGCGGGCAAGCACGACTTCATGGCGCTCGCGCTCGTCCCTTTCGCGGACGTGGTCGGCAAGCGCGACGGCGATTCTCCGAGCCTTCCGAACGACGGCCTCGCGACGGTCGCGTCCGCGAAGTGGGGAACGTTCCGCGGCTGCATTCCCGCCGATCACATCGAGCAACTCGGGCAGCACAGCCTCCCCGACGTGAACGTGCGCACGGGCTTCGACATCGCTCGCTTCTACACCAACGTCGCGGGCGACCTCGCCGAGCAGGGGCTTTGATGCGATCAAGTGCCTTGTTTTTGGCTCTCCTGTACGCGATCGCGCTCGGCGTCGCGTGCTCGAGTGGCGAGCCACCCGCGGCCGACGTGTGCGGCCAGGCGAAGCAGCGCTTCGCGTCGTGTGGCACGAGCATTCCGCTGCTGGGCGAGGGCTCCTGCTCCGGAACGAGCCGCATCGTCGCCCGCTGCGTGGTCGACCACGCACACGATTGTGAGGAGCTCGCGACGCTCTTCAGTCGCATCGACGCGTGCGTCGCCGACATGCTCGACGGCGGAGACTCGCTCTTGCCTCCAGCGACCGATCTGCCGGTGCCCGACCACGATGACGGCGGCCATGACGCTGCCAGGAACGACGCCGCGGCGGCCTCTGCCCCTCCGCTGCCCACCCCCGACGCCGGCCGGCCCGCCGACGCCTCCCTCGACGGAGCACGCTGATGACCACCACGAAAGACACTGCGACCACGACGACGTTCGAGCGCTGCGGTCGCACGATCGGCGTTGCGGTCACGACGCACCCGAAGAAGACACTCCTCGCGGGCCTCGTCGCGTTCCTGCTCGTCGCCTTCGGCCTCACGACGGCGCGCTTCTCCACCGACTACCGCATCTTCTTCTCGAAGGACGACCCGGGGCTCGCCGCATTCGAGCACCTCGAGAGCACCTTCACGAAGACCGACAACGTCCTCTTCGTGGTCAAGGCGAGGGAGGGAACGATCTTCCAGGCAGACGCGCTGTCCGCCCTGCAGGAGCTCACGACCGTTGGCTGGACGCTCCCTCACGCAACGCGCGTCGACTCGCTCACCAACTTCCAGCACCCCGAGGCGATGGGCGCAGCGCGCGACGACATCGTCGTCAGTGCGCTCGTACCGGGCGACGCGACCACGCTCGACGCTGCCGGGCTCGCGCGCGCCCGCGCCGCCGCGGCGTCCGAGCCGCTCCTTCGGGGGAGCCTCCTTTCACGCGACGAGAAGACCGCCGCGGTGAACGTGACGCTGCGCCTGCCCGGCAAGGAGCCGCGCGAGGTCACCGAGTCGGCGGACGCCGCGCGGCGCGCGGTCGACGCTGCGCGCGCGAAGCACCCAGGCCTCGAGATCCGCGCCTCGGGCATGGCGTTCATGAACGATGCGTTCATGCAGGCGTCGATCCGCGACATGGCCGTGATGATGCCCCTCATGGTCCTCGTGATGCTCATCGGCATGGTGTTCGTGATGCGGAGCAAGCGCGCGACGCTCGCGGTCGCGGCGATCATCGGCTTGTCGGCGGCCGCGTCAATGGCGGTCGCGGGATGGCTCCACTACCCGCTGACGCCCCCGGCGGTCGCCGCACCGATGATCGTCCTGACGGTCGCGGTCGCGGATGGCGTTCATATCGTCCTCGCCGCGCTGGAAGCGATGCGTGAGGGCAAGACGCGCAGCGCCGCGATCGTCTCGTCGCTCGAGAAGAACCTCGAAGCGATCACCTACACGTGGCTCACCACCATCGTCGGCTTCGTGTGCCTCAACTACTCGGACGCACCGCCGGTGACGCACCTCGCGAACATGACGTGCTTCGGCGTGACGATCGCGTTCGTCTATTCCTTCACGGTGCTCCCCGCGCTGCTCGTTCTGCTGCGCGTCACCGCGAAGGGCCAGCCGAGGCGCGAGGACAGCCGCTCGGGCGCGATGGCACGCGTCGCCGCGTTCGTGGTGAAGCGCCGCCTGCCGCTGCTCGTCGGTACGGTGCTCGTCACCATAGTCGCGGGCGTGGAGGCCTCGCGCCTGGAGACGAACGACCAGTTCGTTCGCTACTTCGACAAGTCGATCCCGTTCCGTCGCGACGTCGACTTCACGATGGCGAACCTCTCGGGCATCTACCGCCTCGAGTACCAGGTAGGCAGCGACGGCGCTTCGGGCATCGCCTCGCCCGCGTACCTCGAGAAGCTCGATGCCTTCGGGGGCTGGCTTCGCGCGCAGCCAGAGGTCGAGCACGTCTACAGCATCGCGGACGTCGTCAAGCGCGTGAACCAGGTCATTTCCGGCGACGAGCCCAGCGCGTATCGCATCCCGAGCTCGCGCGAGGCGGTCAGCGAGGCGCTCTTCGTCTACGAGATGGGTCTCCCGCCGGGGCTCGACCTCACCGATCGCGTCAACGTCGACAGGTCCGCCGCGCGGCTCACCGTCACGGTGAAGGACGTCTCGAGCAAGCAAATGACCGCCTTCACCGCTCGCTCGGAGGCCTGGCTGCGTGAGCACGCGCCGAAGCCGATGTGGGCCGAGGCCACGGGCCCGGTGGTCATCTTTTCGCAGCTCGGCGATCGCAATGCGAAGAGCATGGTCCAAGGCGACTTCGTCTCGCTCGCGCTCATCTCGCTCTGCATGATCATCGTGCTTCGCAGCTGGCGCCTCGGGATCCTCAGCGTCCTGCCGAACGTGATCCCGATCGTCGTCGGCTACGGCCTGTGGCGTGTATGCGTCGGCCAGATGAACATCGTCGCCTCGGTTGCTGGGAGCGTCAGCCTCGGCATCATCGTCGACGACACGATCCACTTTCTCACGCGCTACAAGGCGAACCTCGCGAAGGGGCTAGGCCCCGAGCATGCGATGACCAAGACGCTCACCGCCGTCGGCCCGGCGATGCTCGGCACCAGCGTCATCCTCGTCCTCGGCTTCGGTGTGCTCACGCTCTCGTCGTTCCAGATGACCAGCTACCTCGGCTGGTTGAGCGTGATCATCGTGAGCATCGCGCCGCTCACCGACCTCGTGCTCGCGCCCGCGCTCGTCCTCATGTTTCACAAGAATCCACGTCCCACCCCTCTGCACTCTCAAGGCGGAAGTCTCATGAAAACAGCATTTTCGTTCATCCTCGGGCTCTTCACGCTTGCGGTCACCGTGACCGCCGCCACGGACGCAAACGCTCGCTCCGCAGAGGAAATCCTGAGCGCGCCGACCCCCGAGGCGAAGGGCCAGGGAGTGGCGATGGAGCTCGCCGCGCGCAATGCGGGGTACAAGGACCTCGGCGGCGACGTCGAGATGACGCTGCGCGACGCGGGCGGCGGCGAGGCCAAGCGGCGCTTCAGCATCAAGGTGCTCGAGAAGCCGGTCGCCGGCGGCGGCGACTACTCGCTCATCATGTTCGACGCTCCGGCAGACGTGAAGGGCACGGCCGTGCTCTCTCACGCGAAGATCGGGGACGATGACGAGCAGTGGCTCTATCTCCCGTCGGCTCACCGCACGCGTCGCATCTCGTCGTCGAACAAGGCCGGCGCGTTCGCGGGCAGCGAGTTCTCGTTCGAGGACCTCACCGGCAACGACGGCCGCAAGTACGACTGGCGCCTCACCGGCACCGAAGCGTGCGGCAGCCTCACGTGCTTCGTCGTCGAGGCGACCCCGAAGGATCCCACGTCGGCTTACTCGAAGCGCATTCTCCGCATCGACAACGTGGAGTTTCGGATCCAGACCATCGAGTTCTTCGACCGAAAGAACACGAAGCTGAAGACGCTCGCCTACGAAGGCTACAAGAAGCTGAACGATCGCTTCTGGCGTGCACAGTCGTGGACCATGAAGAATCACCAGTCGGGAAAATCGACGGTGATCAGCTTTTCGTCGATGAAGGTCGGTAACGGCTTCTCCGTGAACGACTTCGCGACCGGCAAGCTCGGCGGCTGATCGACCGCGCGACCCAACGAAGCGTCTCGTTGCCATGCTGTACCGTTTCGTCGTCGTCGCGCTCGTTGCGCTGTTCGGGCTTGGTTGCCTTCCGGCGGTGCAGGCGAGCGGGCTCGTCGCCGCGGACGGCCGCGTGTTCGCGTCCGACCCGAAGTATCCAGGTCAGGACCGCGGCGACGGCGTCTCGCTCGTCGCCGAGCCCCAGTTCGACATGAAGAGCGAGAACGGCGCCCACAAGGCGACGCTCCGGCCGTTCTACCGGCTCGATCCGACCGACGAAAAGCGGTCGCACGCGGACGTTCGCGACGCGAGCTACCGGCTCTCCGCAGGCCATTTCGAGGCAGGGCTCGGCGCCGGGATCTTCACGTGGGGTGTGCTCGAGTCGCACAAGCCGACCGACGTGATGAACCAGACCGACTTCGTGGAGGCCACCGACGGCTCTCAGAAGCTCGGGCAGCCGTACGGCTCCGTGGGGTGGGTCGGCGACTCCGCTGCGCTGCGCCTCTACTACCTGCCCTACTTCCGGGACCGCACGTTCCAGGGCGTCCGCGGGCGGCCGCGGTTCTCTATTCCCGTAGACACCGACTCCCCGATCATCGACGCGCGGCTTCGTCGCTGGCAGCCGAGCGGGGCGGCGCGCTTCACGCTCAACCTCGGCGACTTCGACCTCGGCGCGGGGCTCTTCACGGGGCTCTCACGGGAGCCGCGCTTCGTCGCGGAGCTGACCACGGGTTCGATCTCACCCCGCTACGACGTGATGCATCAGGGTTCGGTGGACGCGCAGCTCACGATAGGGGCGCTCGTGCTCAAGGCGGAGGGCTTCGCGCGTCTGTGGGGTGACTCGCTTCGTGCGTTTGGCGGCGGCGGCGCCGGCGCGGACTACACGCTATTCAAGCTGATTGGCGAGGGGGACCTCAGCTTCGCCGCGGAGTTTCTCCTCGACACCCGTCCGCTCGAGGCGGCACCGACCTTCTTTCAGCACGACGCGTTCGTGGGGATGCGCATCGCGGCGAACGACGCCTCGAGCACCGAGGCGCTGGCCGGAGGGATCGTCGACGCGGTGGATCAGTCGACGTTCGCGCGTGCGGGCGTGAGCCGTCGCTTCGGCGAGCACTTCCGCGTGTCCTTCGACGTCAACGTCTTCCTCGGCCCGCGCGGCAAGCTCGAGAGCTCGTTCCTGAAGGACGACAACGCCCACGCGCGCATCGCGTATTTTTTCTGAATCGTTCCGCGAGAGCGCTCACCGGAGCGCGAGCAGGAGGCGCGCAGCGGTCTCGAGGTCGCGGGCGCAGCGCACCTCCAGGACTCGCGTACACCTGGGTGCGTATCGAGGCATCGCGCTGTCGCCGGTCGCCCATGCCGCGCGAGGCTCCGGGCACAGCCACACGACCGCGCGCGCCCGCGCGCGAATGGCGTCGAGGACGTCGGCCGCGTCGTCCTGATAGTTGGTTCGACCGTCGCCGAGGATCACCACGGTCGTCTTTCGATCCACATCACGAAGGACACGCTCCTCGAAGGCTCGGAGCATACGGCCGTAGTTCGAGTTGTGCGTCACGGGGACCACGCCGCCCGCGTACGCCTGCGTGAGCGCCGCAGCGATTGGCTGTTCGTCGAAGAGGCGCGTCGTCTCGCCGAGCTCGCTGACGAAGACGAACGAGCGCGTCCGGTCGAAGAGCTCTTGCGCGGCGTACGTCAGCTCGAGGAGAAAGCGCGCCACGCTGCGCACCGAGTCGCTCACATCACACAGCAGCACGAGGCGCGGCCTGTCCCGGCGACGCGCGCGACGAGCCAGCATGAACGGTACGCCTCCCGTGCGCATCGCGCGGCGGAGCGTCGTATGCGCGTCGACACGCCCTCTCCGGGCACGCCGGCGCCTCACTCGCTCACCGCCGCGGAGGCGCTGGACGAACGCGCGCACGGCGCGGCGCACCTCCTCGACCTCAGCATCGTCGAGGTTCGTCAGCGGAGCGCCGAGGAGGTCGTCGCCCCTGGCCGCGTCGGCGTCGCGACGAGCGAGCGTCGACTGGACGAAGCCGCGCACGTCGTCGGCCGCGCGCTGAACCTCGCGCTTCAGGGCAGCGACGAGCGCATCTGCGCGGGCCTCTCCGAGCGCATCGACGAGACGCACGCGAAGGCTCGCGAGCTCGTCCTGCGCGCGCCAGGTACCCACGTGCTCGAGGAGCCGATGCGTGTAGAACCCGGCCTGCAGCGGGCTCTGCATCGCCTCGAGCATCTGCGCGCTGCCCGCGAGCTGGAGCAGGCGATCGAGCTCGGCTCCGCGATGAATGAGCGCACCCAGCGCGCCGCCGCCCTCGGGTGACGCCGCCGCGAACGCATCGAGGAGGTCACGGAGGACCTCCACCTCGTCGTCCGTGAATCCGTCGGCGGCGAGGCGCTCCCAGAGCGTCCGCCGCGGCTCGCGCGAGAAGAAGCCGTCGAAGACGTCGTCGAACCGAGCGCGGTCGCGAGCGCGCTTGACGACGACGGCTGCGATCGCGTCGCGCATGGCATCGCGCGACTCGAAGCCCACGGCGCGCACGGCGCGCACGGCATCGATGGCCTGCGAAGTCGCGATCGCGAACCCCGCCCGCCGGAGCACCCAGAGGAGCTCGTCGGTCACACGAAGGGCTGCACGCACGTCCGCCATGGCGAACGAAGCTTAGCGCGGTCGTGGCACGGAAGGCGTCGGCGGAGGCAGCGGTGTCGGGGCCGGCCCAGCTTCTGCGAGGAGCGACTTCACCGTCGCCTCTAGGCGCGCGTCGCCGCTCGGGTCGTAGCCGATGAACACCTCGCGAACGATGCCCTTCTTGTCGACGAGGATCATGGTCGGTAGGGCGCTCACGCCGTGGGCGCGGCTCGTGTCGCCGTCCTTGTCGACGACGACGGGATAGCGCATCTGATGCTTCTCGGCAAAAACGGCGGCTCGCTCTGCGTCGTCGGTCGTGATGCCGACGACGGTGAGCCCCTGCGCCCCGAACTTGTCCTTCAACGCGCTGAGCCGCGGCGCGAGCATGCGGCAGGGGCCACACCACGACGCCCAGAAGTCGAGCAGCACGACTCGACCGCGGAGCTGCGCGATCGACGACGGCGCGGTGCCGAGCGGAGCCACCTTGGTCCAGGTCGGCGCCGGCGCGCCGACGAGGTCCATCTTCAAGATCTCGTCGCCTGACGGACGCTGCGCGAGCACGACCGTCGCGGTCGTCGCGCTCCCACGACGCTCGTACTCGACCGTGACGGTGTCACCGACCTTGTGCTGACCGACGGCGCGCGTGACCTGTGCCGGCGCCGTCGTCTTGGTGCCGTCGACGCTGATGATGCGGTCGCCCTGCTTGAGACCAGCCTTCTCGGCAGGCGAGCCACGGACGACACGCTCGACGCTCACGCCGATGTCACTCCCCGCGTCCATCTGGACGCCGAGCCACGGGGCGGCAGGCAGACCGAGCGGCGCCGCGGGACCAGCGGAGGGCGTAGCGGGCACAGGCGGAAGCGGCGCAGCCGTGACGGGCTCACCGGCGCGGGCCTCGCGCGTGGCGGACAACGTAGCGAGTCCGAGACCGAGGCCCAAGACGAACGCCCTCGAGGCTATCGACCGGAGGAATGCGCGCGCCATCTCGATAGCTTGACCCACGGCCCGATCGTCATCAGACAAAAAGCGACGTGGCGCCAACTGCGGCTTTCGCCGCGGCAGACGCCACGAACAAGCTCGACCGGTACGTCCGGTCAATCCACGTCAAGCGAACGCGAAGGAAGTAAGGAGAAGAGAGAAGATTAAGAAGCTGAAGCTATTCGCAGACGCGTTCATCGCCGTTCCTGAAGGGAGACCCAGGAACGCAAACCTGTTCCGACGCGCGGTCACGGCGTCGCGTCACGAGATGACGGATGACGGCGTGACGGCGTGACCTGAAGAGCAGCCCTGCACTTCGAGTCGGTCGGTGTCCTGCCCGGACGATCCAGAAGAGGTAAGCGGTAAGGAAAAGAAGAAGGGAAAGAGCTAAGCGCTAAGCGGATGCGGGCAGTACCCCGCCATGAGCAGTAGCCGTGCCAAATTCGTAAAACGAATCATTCCGTCAGATTGCGCCGTTCGATGAGCTCAGGTGGTCCTCCCGGGGGTGGTCGCAGGGTCAGCGTGAGGTAGCCGCTGCGCAATATTTTCATAGCTGGCACGACTCTTCCGTCCGTCGGCCGGGAGCTGTCGCAGTCGGGTTATCTGCGCGAAAGCACATCGATCCGTTGACACGTACGCAGGCACAAGTATGGTGCGCGCCTCCTCGCCGCGACCTTTCGCGGCATGCGCCCGTAGCTCAGCTGGATAGAGCATTGGTCTACGGAACCAAGGGTCGGAAGTTCGAATCTTCCCGGGCGCGCTACTCCTCACCTGGGAATCTTCCCAGGCGCGCTCCTCGATAGACGACCATGGATGACGAGCGCTGGATGCGAGTCGCGCTCGACGAGGCGGATGCCGCCGCGTCGAAAGGCGAGGTACCAGTGGGCTGCGCCATCGTCTCGGCGACCGGCGAGCTGCTCGCGACCGGGCACAACCTCCGCGAGACCGACGAGGACCCCACAGCCCACGCGGAGGTCGTCGCCATCCGAAGCGCCGCGCAGAAGCTCGGCACGTGGCGCCTCGAGGGCACGACGCTCTACGTGACGCTCGAGCCCTGCGTGATGTGCGCTGGTGCGATCGTGAACGCGCGCGTCGGGCGCGTCGTGTACGGCGCGGCCGACCCCAAGGCCGGCGCGTGCCACACTCTCTTCACGATCGGCACGGACACGCGCCTGAATCACCGCTTCCCTAGCGTGAGCGGCGTGCTCGCGGAGGAGTGTGCAGACCGTCTGCGCCGCTTCTTCGCTGCGCTCCGCGCTCAGGGAAAGAAGTAGCTCACTCGAGCGGCTGCCAGCCGGAGTCTTCCTCGAGCGGGTCGCGCCGTCCGCTGCTGGCGGGCTTGCGCGGCTCCGGCCGCGGGTCGCCCGCCTTGACGAAGACGATCGGCTGCGCGAGCCCCTCGGCGAGCTCCGCCTTCGAGACCTTGCCGTTCTTCGCGGCGATCTCCATCAGCGCCTGGAGGTGCCTCATCCAACCTTCCGAGACCTGCCCCTTGTCGCGCTGCTTCCCATAGCGAACGGGCGACGGCATCAGCGAGGCGAGGAAGAAGCACTCCGGCAGGTTCAGCTCCTCGGGCTTGCGCCCGAAATAATGCTCGGCGGCGCGCGTGACGCCGTACACGTCCGGGCCGAACTCGATCACGTTCAGGTAGAGCTCCATCATGTCGTCCTTGCGGAACGCCTGCTCGAGGTAGTCGGTGAGGATCACCTCCTCGATCTTCCGCCCGAGCGTCTTCTCGCGCGACAAGAAGAGGTTCTTCGCGAGCTGCATCGTGATGGTGCTTGCGCCACGGACGAACCTGCGCGCCTTCAAGTTCGCCGCAGCGCTGTTCCGGATGGCCGAATGGTTGAAGCCATGATGCTTGTAGAATGCACCATCCTCGGTCGTTAGAACGGCCGCCATCATGAATGGCGAGATGTTGTCGAGGTCGGTCCACGACGAGCTGCCCGGGCCGGTCGTCGTCTCGCTGGGCGTGCCGTCGGGGTGGTACGTCCGATACGTGAAGGCTCCCGTGAAACGATCGCGCGCCAGGTCGCGCGGGACCTCGGCCATCTTGCAGCGGTCGTCGATCTGGTACTCGAGCACGAGCTTGTCGATGGCGCGCGTGTCGAACCCTACCCGAGCCGTCGCACCGAACGTGCCCGTCATGCGCGCCGAGCGCACGAGCGGCAACAGCCCCTGCGGCGTGCTGTCGAGGAGCGCCTGGCAAGCCGCAGGCGCGACGTCCATCGAGAGCGCGAGCCCGAAGTGGTCGCGCGACTCCTCGAGCGTGCCATGCGTGCGGACGTGGAGAGCGCCCATGTCGAGCTGCGCATCGTCGACACGGAGCCGTCCGGCGTCGTCGAGCAGACCGCGCGCGCTCACCGCGAAATCGATACCGCGGAGCGCCTCCGCGGAGAGCCGCGGCTGCTTCACGGAGATCGAGCGCAGCGCGATCTGCCCGTCGAACGTGAGGGCGTCACCTGCGGCGGAGAGGACGAGCTGGCCCTTTCCCGAGACCGTGCCGCGGCCCACGTCGAAGAGCCCCTTCGTTCCTTCCTTCACGCCGAGCACCGCGAGCGACACGGGCCCACCGGACAGGCGCGCCGTCACGTCCCCCGCGCTGAGCGGCAGCTCTGCGTCGATCGACAGCGGCGTCGACGTTGCGGCCTTCTCGCTGGCGAAGGTCAGACGCACGAGGTCGCCATGACGTTCCATCGTGAAGGGGCCGGGGCCGAACGCGAACGGCTCACCCGCGAGGTCGAGCTTGACCGAGAGACCGCCGATGTCGACCTTGCTGCCATCGGGCACACGCGTACCGAAGGTGGAGGCGAGAGCCGCGATCCGCGCGCGCATGGCATGGAGATCGGGGAGCGGAAGCGCAGGCTCGTCGGACACGACGTCGACGGTATTGGCCTTCGCAAGCTTCACCGGCTGCGCCTTCTTGCCCTTGGCGGTGAGCGTCATGGGCGGAGGCAGCGGCGGAGGCAGCGGCTCGGCTCCGCCGGTCGCCTGCGCCTTGGGGGACGATGCCGCGGCCGGCGCAGGCTCCTGCCCCACGGTCACCGACGTTGCGGAGACACGCCGAGCGACGCCGTCCGAAGCGAGCTCTACGTCACCGCCGACGATCTCGAGGGAGGCTCGCTTGTTGGTCGCCGCCAGCCGACCACATGCCAACCGGATCGACTCTTCGCCGCGCGAGAGCTTGACGGCCGACCCGGCGATTTCGCCCCCGGACGGCAGCTTCCAGGTGAGCGTGAGCGCGTCCGCGGAGACGGGCATGCGATGGCCCTTCTCGCCGGTACTCTGCGTGGCTCCGGCCTTCTGGAAGGCACGAAGCCGCTCGACCACGTCCTCCGGCTCGCCCTCGACGCGGATCTCCCCGCCGTGAGCGCTCACCTCGCGCACCGAGAGCCCGGCGGTGAGGTCGACGCGCGCGTCGTCGATGCGAACCTCGACGCCCGAGACGCCCTGGAGCTTCACGTGGACGTCCCTGAGGCTGACTGCGAAGAAGCCGGGTCGAACCGAGCCGACCGTCACGTCGAGGCGGCGCCTCTCGCCTTCCCTGGCGATGCGCGAGCGGACGATCGGCCCGAACGCGAGCAACGCTACGACGAGGAGCACGACGAACCCGCCGAAGCCGCCGAGGACGCGGGCTCGGGACAAGCGCCACCGCCTCGGTCGATCCGTGGCGCGAGCTCCCGCGTGAGCCTGCGACGCGCGCGCGACCTGCGGAGCTTGCGCGCTACGCGGCCCCGGCGGGCTGTCACTCGAGCGGCGGGGAGGGGCGCGGAGCATCGGGCTCCCCATCCTAACGCCTGAAGCCCGTTACCCCATCAAACCGGCGCAAATTGGCCGGCCTCCCTGTCACTCGAAGGCGACCTCGAAGTCTCCGTCGCCCTCGAGGCGCGCCGGGATGGCCTTGAAGAGAGACACGATTTCCGTCGTCCACGACGCGTCGTCGCCCTTCCGGAGCGGCTCGAGGTCACGTGCGATCTGGAGAAGCTCCTTCTGGCGCGCTGCGGTGAGCCCGAGGAGCTCGGCAGCCTTGTCGAGGAGCTGCTGCTCCTTCTCGTCGACCTCGGAGTCGACGCCGCTCATCCACGCCGCGGCGACGAACGCGAAGGACTTGTCCCGAGCGGAGAGGCTCTCGACGAGGAGCTCCTCGACGGGCATCGGTTTCTCGAGGATCTGGTCGATGCGATCGCGCAGCTCCTTCGTGAGGTTGAAGACCCCGGCCGCGGCGAGCACGCTCGCCTTCTCCTTCTCGTCCAGGTGGCCGTCGGCCCAGGCCATGGTGATGAGGAGAGCGAGGGTCTCGGTGCAGGCGTCGGCGCCGATGGTGAGCCGCTTCATGGAGGAGAGAATACCTCAGTCGGGCTTCGGCGTCTTCGGTCCGGAAGGGGGTAGGTCCGGCTTCTGGACGAGGTCCTTCGGGGCGTCCCCGGCGAGCGCGCCGAGGAAGGTCACGATCGATCGTGCCTGCCCTTCGGTCAGCTCCTTGCCGACCTGGTAGCGCGCCATCATCTGCGTGAGCACCTCGAGCGAGCTGATCGAGCCGTCGTGGAGGTACGGACCGGTCTTCGTCACGTTGCGGAGCGTAGGTACCTTGAATACCCCGCGATCGACCTCCTGCTTCGTGATCTCGAACCGCCCCGTATCCGTCATGTTCGGCCAGGCCCTGGCGACGCCGAGCTTCTGGTTCTGCGCGCCGCCTACGTACTTCCCCGCGTGACAGGTCGTGCAGCTCGCGTCCATGAAGGCGCCGAGGCCCGCTTTCTCCTCGGTGCTGAGGGCTGCCTCGTCGCCGCCGAGGAACTTGTCCCAACGGGACGGCGTGAGGAGCTTCCTCGCGTAGGCGCCGAGCGCCATCGACAGCGTCTCGGGCGTCACTACGCCCTTGGCATCAGGGAACGACTTCTTGAACGAGGCGACATACCCCGGAATCGAGGAGACGACCTCGACCAGGTGACTCGCGTCACTACCCATCGTGCTCGGCTCTGCGGCGTGCGCCACGACCAGCTCCTCGACGAGCGACGCGCGCGAATCCCAGCCCTGGGCGAAGTTGCCGGCGGCGTTGAAGACGGTGGGCGCGTTGCGTGTGGTCTTCCGCTTCTTCGTCCCCGTCGAGACGGCCGCGGCATCGACTCCGTCGGCGCCCGATCGGGTCACGTCGTGGCACGAGTTGCAGGATACGTCCTGCCCCCTCGAGAGGCGCTTGTCGAACCACAGCATCTGCCCGAGCGCGACCTTCTCGGGAGTGAGCAGGTTGTCCGGGCGCTCGATCGACGCGGGGAGCGGTGCGAACACCGCGAGCTGCCCGGGGTCGAACGGGCGTGCGTTCGGCGTGGCCGGGGCCGACGCGACGGGGGCCGGCGCGACGGCGCTCGGATTCGAACGCTTGTCGTCGCATGCGGCGAGCACGACAGCAGAGAGAGTGAGAAGCGACACGACGAGCAAGGAGCGCATGGCGCCCGCGAGTATAGGGGCACGTGCTCCGCGCGGTCAGGCCACGAGCGGCATCGCGGCTGGATTCGTGAGCGCCAGCGCGACGAGATCGATCACCTCGGAGTGACGGAGCGGGAGCTGCCCGATCGCCTCCGGCCTCACCCAGCGCGCCTCGAGCGAGTGATGATCCGGGCGCTGCTTGGGGGTAAGCGAGCCGACCGGATGCGCGCGCACCACGTAACGCCACCACGACACGAGGCCTTCCCCGGATTCGGACGCGTACCACTGCTGCTCCACGCGCAGGAGCGAGGTCGGCTCGACGAGGATCCCCGCCTCCTCCTGCGTCTCGCGGATGGCAGCTTCACGAATCGTCTCGCCGGCCTCGAGGCCACCGGCTGGCGCATACCAGCGCTGGCCGTGCTTGGCCTCCCGGACGAGGAGCACCTGACCAGCGTGCTCGACGACCACGAACACGAAGAAATTCGAGGGAATGCGTGCTCTCGGCATGAACGGGGACCTCCACCCCTTCAAGGATGCGCTGTCCTCAGTGTGCGTTCCAGGCATCGTTTGCATCCTTTTCATGCATTACTTGCACGATGCTCGGAGCCCGCGCGTACCCCGGCGACCTGCTCGATCACCTCCGTGCGTTTGCGCAGCTCTGTGCGAGCGTAGAGCGCGGGGATCGGGGAGCGTTCGCACGGACGGCCGCGGAGCTGGCGGTCGATGTGAGCGTCCTCCGACGGCGCATGCAGACGCTCACGACGTTCATCGGCGCGCCACTCGTTCAGGGTCGGGGCAACCGTCTCCAGCTGACCGCCGCCGGGACGCGTGCACGCGCGCACGCGCTTCGAACGCTCGAGGCGGCCGCGGAGCTCGCCGTCGTGGGCGACGACGATGCCGGGCCGCTGCGCGTGGCGTGCACGGGCACGATCCTGGCGGAGGTGCTGCCGCCAGCGTTGCGGGCGCTGCGAGACGCCTATCCGCGCCTCCTCTTCCGCGTTCGACGCGCAGGCGCCACGGCGTCGCGGGGGCTCGTCGCGAGGAGCGAGATCGACTTCGCGATCATCCGCGCGGCCGAACGTCCCCCGGGTGTCGCCTCCGTTCGGCTCGCGGCCGATCGGTTATGGCTCGCCGTCGCCGCGCGGAGCGCCCTCGCGAGAGCCGGTCGCCTCACGGTGCCGAGGCTCGCGCGGGAGGCGCTCATCGGGTACTCGCCCGAGTCGTCGACCATGAAGCGCCTCATGGCTGTCCTCGGGCCTCATGGCGGCGCCCCCTGGATCGAGGTCGACGGCAAGGCGGCGGCCCTCGCGTACGTGGCCGCGGGGCTAGGAATCGCCTTCGTCTCCGCGGTCGCCTCGCAGAAACCCATGCGCGCGGGGGTTGCCCTAAGGGACGTGACGGCATCGTTCGGCCCCGTGTCCTTCTGGCTGATTTGGCGAGAAGGTGCAGCCCTCCAGGGGGTGAACCAGCGCTTCGTGGAGGAGCTCCGAGCGGCCGCTTCCCGAGGCGAAGGTCGAAAGAGTTGATACGGAGCTTGCACTGCGTGACGCTCCCAGAATAATCCGGGACCATGCGCATCACGTCGACCATCGGCCGAGCGACTCTCGGGGCAGCACTGGGCCTGGCGGTCGCCTCCCACGCCAACGCTGTTCGCGCCGACGAGGCGCCGGTCATCAAGCCCGCCATGCCCACCGCCGCAAAGACCACCCCGACGGGGACCAGTGAGGAGGCGAAGAGCCACTTCGCGGCCGGCGTCCAGCTCCTCCAGGATCCCGAGGGCGAGAAGGTCGAAGAGGCCTATCGCGAGTTCCGGACGGCCTTCGACCTCTCTGGCTCCCCGAAGATCCTCGGCAACATGGGCTTCTGCGCGATGCGCCTCGAGCGCGACGGCGAGGCCATCGAGGCCTACACACGCTACCTGCGCGAAGTCCCCGACATCGACGCGGAAGAGCGCGCTCAGATCATTCGTGACCTCCAGACACTCACCATCGGAATTGCGCGAGTCACGATCGAGGTCGACAAGCCCGGGGTCCGCATCGTCGACGTGCGCATCCCCGTGCGCGGAGAGCGCGTGACGAACACCTACGGCCCGATCACGAACGGCAAGCTCGAGATCGGCGTGCGACCCGGCCACCACGTCGTGACGGCGAAGCTCGCTGATCACGAGGACGTGACGTGGGAGATCGATGCGTTCGCCGCCACCCGAGATCGCAACGCCTTCACGATGAAGCCCCGCGTCGTCGCGACCCCGAACGCGAGTGACGGCGGACGCGGCACCAACGTCGGGCCTTTCGTCCTGATGGGCCTGGGCGGCGCCATGCTCATCGGCGGCGCCATCACCGGCATGCTCGCCCTCGGGAAGACGAACGACATCGCCGACAAGTGTCCGGGTGATGTCTGCCCCGTGAACTACGACCTCGACGGTGCGCGTTCCTCCGCGAAGACCTTCGTGCGGATCACGGACGTGCTCCTCATCGGCGGCGGCATCGTCGCCGCCGGTGGGCTCACCTGGTTCTTCCTGGACAGCCGAAAGAGCGAAAAAGAGCCGCCGAAGAGCGCACTCGGGCCTCGGCCTTGGAGCCCAGTGCCGAGCGCTGGGTGCGGCCCCGACGGATGCCGTGCGTCGATGAAGGTGGTGTTCTGATGCGCACGTTGGACCGTATCGCCCTCACAGTGGCTGCCGCACTGCTCGCCGCCTCGACGAGCTCGTGCTTCGCCGTCACCGACCTCGAGCGCTTTTCGAAGAGCCCCGGCTCCACGGGCAACTTCAGCGACCTGCGGCTCACTGTGCGCGGGATGACGTCGCACGTGAACGAGATGTTCGAGTACCGGATCATCGACCGAGACAACATCCTCCAGTCGCGCGGCATCATCCTGCCCCTGGGCGGACCGGACGCGACGATGTTCGTGCCCGGTGCAGTACCGAAGCAAAACGGGCCGTTCAAGCTCGATTTCTACGCCGACCACGACCCGACTCACAACATGCACTACGACCGCGACCAGGTAGCCGGCACGGGCGATCACTCCTGGCGGGTGTTCCTCGACGGCAGCACCGACCCGCCGACGCCGAGCAGCTTCGACGTGAACAAGGGTCAGTACGTGGTCTCCTTCGACCACAACACGTCGTTCAACCTCCTGACTGACCCGGTCCCGCCGCGCGAGATCGGCAGCCCCGCGACGGTTCGCCTCTCGAACATGGGGGCCTTCCTCGGCAAGCGGCTGGAAATCCGCATCGCAGACGCGAGCTCGAAGCGCGTTGTCGCCTTCTACCGCGTGCCCTCGCTGGCCGACGTGGCCCCGACGATCACGATCCCCGGGATGATGGAGGACGACGTCGCCTACACCGTCGAGGTGTACACGGACGACAACCCCCTTCCCACCGGCAACCCTGGTTCTGTGCGGGCTTTCCGCGTCGAGCAGCAGTCGGGCGCGAACAAGTCCGGGCTCGACGTCACCTTCGACCCGGCCAAGGCGCCCGAGGTCCACGACGCCGCCCCGCCCTGATCCTCAGGATTCTTGCTAGCATCGGCTGGTCTTCATGGCACTCGAGCCCGGACAGGTCATCGACTCGAAGTACAAGGTGATCCGCCACATCGGTGAGGGTGGCATGGGCACCGTCTACGAGGGCGAGAACACCCGTATCGCGCGGCGCGTTGCGATCAAGGTGCTGCACGCGCAGGTCGCGGCGATGGCAGACTTCGTGGTGCGCTTCGAGCGTGAGGCGCAAGCCGTCGCGCGGATCGGCTCGCAGCACGTGTGCGACGTTCTCGATCTCGGCGACCTGCCGAACGGTGACCGTTACATCGTGATGGAGTTCCTCGACGGGATCTCCTTCGAGGACCGCCTCGTCGAGCGCGTGAAGCTCACTCCGGCGCAGCTCGCGCCGATCGCTTTCGAGCTGCTCGAGGGGCTTGGCACGATGCACGTCGCAGGCGTGATCCATCGCGATTTGAAGCCCGCCAACGTGTTCCTGGCGCGGACTTCAGGCGGGCGCGGCGAGGTGGTGAAGATCCTCGATTTCGGCGTCGCGAAGCTCCAGCCGCTGGCCGGTGAGGTTGGCTCGATGACGCAGACCGGAACGATGATGGGCACGCCGCTCTACATGTCGCCCGAGCAAGCCCGCGGCGCGCGCGACGTGGACGGCCGAACGGATATCTACGCGGCGAGCGTCATGTTCTACCGCGCGCTCACCGGCGTGCTCCCGTACAACGCCGAGACGCTCAACGAGCTGCTCTTCAAGATCGTCCTCGAGGATCCCAAGCCCCTCCGCGAGATCGCGCCCGAGGTGGACGAGGTCTTCGCGGCGATGGTCCACAAGGGCCTCGCGCGAGAGCTTCCGCAGCGGTTCCAGAACGCGCGAGCCTTTCAGGAGGAGATTGTCGCTTGGGGGAAGACGCAGGGCCGTTCGAGCCTCTCGTTTGCCGTGACCCACGCCTCGGAGAAGCCGCCGCACACGCCGATCACGCTTCCTGACCCGTCACACCTGGCGGCGAAAGCGGGAGCGCTGCCGGCCAGCAGCGCCGGCGCGGCGGCGGCCGGCACGCCCATCGCGTGGTCGGAGGGGGCGCCCGGGAAAGGAAGCTCCCCGCACCTCGTGGCCGCGGCGACCGTTCTCACGCCGATCTCGGCGCAACCGCCGACCAGCCCGGTGGCTGGCGTGGTGGTCGCTCCCGCGGCTGGAGCGGGTTGGCTGTCCCCCACTCCCGCGACGAAAGCGCCCTCGTCGAACCAGACCTTGCCATCCCCCGTAGATGGCGACCTGTCGACGAGCAAGCCCTCGACGGCCGAGGGTCTGGCGATTGCCCATGCCCGGACGGGGCCGGCGGCGCCGATCGACGACGCGGCTACTCCGGTCGCATCGTCTTCGGCGGCTTCCACGAAGAAGTCCCCTCGAGCGCTGCTCTTCGGGATCGTCGGAGCCGGAGCGCTGGCGGTCGCCTCGATCGTGGCCTTCGGCAGGGGCGGGTCCGCGAAACCCGAACCCAACATCCTCACCGCGACGGCGTCGCCTTCCGGCGCTCCCGTGCCGCTCGCCGATTCGAGCGCCGCGAAAGCTACACCAGCGGCGGCCGAGCTCCCCACTGGCGCCGCCGCCACCGCACCCGTCCTGGACGGCGCGACAACCGCGACGAGCTCCGCATCGGCGACGGACCCCCAGGCGACCGCACATCCCGCGACTCGCCGCGTCGAAGGGGCCACGAAACAGCCCGCGGGTACAGTTGCGACGGCCACCGCCACGCCCGCACCAAGCGCAACGGCAGCGACGGCCCCCACGACGCTCCCGAGCTCCACACCGGCAAAACCGGCCGGCTCGGCGCGAAAGTTCCGCACGAACCTCGACTGAGTGACTGAGCGCCCGCTGCCGGGGGGGGCGCAAAGTTACCCGCAAAGTCGCCGAGACAAAACGCGAAAAGCTCGAGAGGGATTAGCTCTCGAGCTTCTAGCGTTCATAAAAAATCCCGGCGACGTCCTACTCTCCCACACGGCTACCCGTGCAGTACCATCGGCTCCGAAGAGCTTAACTTCCGAGTTCGGGATGGGATCGGGTGTGGCCTCTTCGAAATCATCACCGGAAATCCGTGGGTAACGTGCGACGGCTCACCCGAGTCGGGAGAGGCGTCTGCGTACGCACCGAAATCCGTAATCCTAAATTCGCTTTTCAGCGGAGTTGGGACTCGGGGTTCGTAACCCGAATCCTGCTCGTGACCTCGTGTTCACCTTGTGATGAACGACGATGTCGATTCATTTCTGTGCCGGCATCGCCATTCTCAAAGGCCTCAATACTTGCCCTAGAGATATGGTTAAGCCTCACGACCTATTAGTACCGGTTAGCTCCGCCCATTGCTGGACTTCCACACCCGGCCTATCAACCTCGTGGTCTACGAGGGGTCTTTAGGGGCTTACGCCCGGGATACCTTGTCTTGTGGCCGGCTTCCCGCTTAGATGCTTTCAGCGGTTATCCGTTCCGTACATAGCTACCCGGCTATGCTGCTGGCGCAACAACCGGATCACCAGGGGTACGTCCAACCAGGTCCTCTCGTACTATGGTCAGCTCCACTCAAGTATCCTTCGCCCACGGCAGATAGGGACCAAACTGTCTCACGACGTTTTAAACCCAGCTCGCGTACCGCTTTAATCGGCGAACAGCCGAACCCTTGGGACCTGCTCCAGCCCCAGGATGCGATGGGCCGACATCGA
>JANXVA010000165.1 GCA_025351875.1 Myxococcales bacterium
CTTCGAGCACGTACCGACCCGCGGTCCTCGGCGCTGAGGCCGCGGGCACGAGCTCGACGAGAGCGTGTGCACCCGGCGCCGGCGTCAACTCACGTGGCCGCGGCGCGCGAGGCGTGCGATCACGTGCGAGATTCACCTGCCATGCGTGGAGAGATCGCCCGTCGACGCCGTGCGCCCGCGCCCATTCGCCAGCGCGTTGGCCGGCACGCTCGGCTGCGAGTAAGGGCCCGCGAATGGCTAAGTCGACCGATCAGGCCTGTTCCCCTCGAGGCCTGATTACGTAGTTCCAATCGCCATGAAAGTCGTCTCGCTCGATCTTTAGCGCGCGGAGTTGTTTGGCGGAGATCTTCTTGCCCGTTGGGTACCGACCACGATCGAGCCGCGCTCGCACGACGAGCCCTCCGCGGTTGGTCGTGTTTCCGATCAAATTGACGACGGTCTCAAACGTCCGCAGCGGCCGGCCGCGCCAGTTGATCGAGATGAAAGAGAAGAGGCGATGCTCGACCTTGTTCCACTTGCTCGTGCCCGGAGGGAAGTGACTGACGTGGATCGAGAGGTCCAGCTTGTCGGCGACTCGCTGCAACTCGTACTTCCAGACGTGCGACCGGTAGCCGTTACTGCCGCCGGCGTCGGCGGTGATGAAGATCTCTCGCGCGTCGGGGTAGCGTTTGGAGCCCACCCGCTTCCACCACGCCTCGATCGACGTGACGGCGAACACCGGGGTGTCGTGGTCGACGCCGACGTTCACGAAGCCATCGTTGGCGGCGACGTCGTAGATGCCATACGGGACCGCCTTGCCGACGGCATCGGTGGGGAAGTCGTGGACATCCACCAAGTCGGGTTCACCCTGTGGTTGCCACTCGCGTCCAGCGTTCTTGAAGTTGCCGACCAACTCCTTCTTCTTGGTGTCGACGGAGATGAACGGAACGCCTCGCTCGAGGCAGTCCTGCGCCTTGGCGTTGAGGTGCTCGAACTGCGCATTGCGATGGGATGCTGCTTACCCTCAACGGTCTTTCGTGCCGCCTGAAGGCTATAGCCGTGGTCGCGGAGCAGCTTGGCCACCGTCCGGTCGCTGACCTGGATGTCGTGCCGTTCGAACAGCTCCGCAGACAACATCAGCGTGCTCTTGCAGGTCCACCGCAACGACGACTCCGGGTCGCCTCGCGTGACCGGATCCACGAGTTGCTCGAGTGCAGGCCAGACCTCGGGATGCACGATCTCGTAGGGCCGTTTGCCCGTGCTGCGCCGGACCCTGATGACGTCCTCGGGCCGCGCGCCTCCGCGCGCCTCGTCTCGCCCCTTGCGGACCGTGCTGATCGCCATACCCGTCGCACGCGCCACCGCCGCCACGCCCCCGTACCCGATCGCGTCGGCCTCGGTGCCCGCCCACAGTCTACGGGCGCGCTCGTCCATCGTCGCCCTCAAGAGGCGCCACTTCTGGCGAATTGACGTCTCCGCTTCCACCGCGAACGTAGATCATATTCGACGCAATCTTGTCGATCCCCCTGCGCTACTTTTCTAGCGACGACTCGATCGACTTCGCCATTCGTGGGGCCTAAGGGGCTCCCGCGGACGGCGGGCGCGCGCAAGCCCCACTACGCGCTACGAGGCACGAAGGTAGGAGAACATCGCAGGCCCGAATGCCGTGCCCGTCGCTTGCACGTTTCGTCAACTCGGTGCGACGCTTGTGGAGCCGACCGGGGGTGGGGACGAATGCTGCCGCATGTCGAACGGCGTGAGCGAAATGCCTATCTGCCCTAGCTGCTTTACTCAGTACCCCGACGGGGCTGCCACCTGCGCCCGCGACGGCGCGTCTCTCGCGCCGGACGCGACGTTTTCCCACGTCGATCGGGATCTCACAGCGGGGGAGATGGTGGGCGAATACCGCATCGAGGGGAAGCTCGGTCAGGGGGGCTTCGGCGCGGTCTTCCGGGCCGTCCACCCGCTTATCGGCAAGCCCGCCGCCGTGAAGGTGCTCTCGCGCCAGTTCTCGTCGAATCCACAAATGGTCTCTCGGTTTATCGCCGAAGCCCGCGCGGTAAATCAGATCGGTCACAAGAACATCATCGACATTTTCTCGTTCGGTCAGCTCACCGACGGTCGGCAGTACTACGTCATGGAGCTGCTCGCGGGGACTCCATTCGACCAGTACCTCGCGCAGCACGGGCGCCTGACGCTCGCCCAGTCGCTGCCCATCCTCCGCGGCGTCGCGCGGGCTGTGGACGCAGCGCACGCCAAGGGGATTCTTCACCGAGATCTCAAACCGGAAAACGTATATCTCGTCTTTGACGAGGACGGCGGCGTCAGCCCGAAGCTGCTCGATTTCGGCCTCG